>NZ_JASLFG010000002.1:0-136690 GCF_030150775.1 Aquitalea sp. | reverse complement strand
GCTGCGTTGTCCTTCCTGGCCGGTCGGGAGTGGGGACAGGCCGGGAATCGCCAGCGGTGGTGCCGTCGATTGCGGTGTGATGGTGAAGGTAACCGGCTGGCCAATCAGGCGGGCCAAGGCCAGATCACGCTCTGCCATCGTTACCGATATGGTCAGTTGGTATGGTCTATCTAGTGCTTCTTCAATGTGAAATTTATAAACCGATAGCGCAAGCTTGAAGCGGGACGGGAATGCTAACTGGTAAGGATTTTGCATGGGCTGGGCTCTGGCTGTAGGTAAGATGGTGATGTGCCATGCAGCGCAAGGGTGACATGTCCAGATTGGCAATAAGGGTTGTTGTTGCTTTGCAAGTGTCGGCATGCCGTGGTGACCCCTCGCGCTGGTGGAGCTGGAGGCGGCATTAGACTGGGCGAAAAACTAACCGGCAATGTCTGTTCAGCCAGTTTTACTGACAGGCCTAGTCAAAAGACATGTTTATGGTGGGCTTATCGTTGCTGACTAAGGCAATGAAGGTAGGCAAATGCGTAGCGGCACGGGGGCTGTGATGCGGGCCCCTATCCCCGTTTGTGAGTGGTAATCACAGATTGGTGATGGGCGGTTTGGCACGGGATTATTGTTTGGGCCATCGGGGGAAGGTTTGCTTCCGTGTGTTGCTGGTGCCGGTAGATAGCCCCAAGGCGGCTGCCAGCTGGGGCTGGTCAGGGAAAATGGCAATCTGCCCGGCAAATTGTGCTGCGATGTCGTCATTCCGCTGTATGTCTGCCACGGCAATCCCGGCGGTAATGTCGGAGGCACTGTCTTCCACTCGCAGACAATCGCCGGGGCGACAGCCAACAGGCGCAGCGCGTGGTGGATCAGCATCGGGTCGGTCTTCCGGGCATTCACTTCATAGGCACTGATGATGGTCTCGCCAAAATACGGTTTTAGCCCGGTGCGGTACAGCGTACAGACTGGTTTCTATCTTCTCGCGCGGGCCGTTTGAGGCAATGCAGCCGGCAGTTGCTGGGCTGCCAGAAAATCATGTGCGCATCGTCGCCGGAGTGCGCGACGTAAAAACCCTGCAGGAAATGGACTTCCCGGTGCGGAGCCGTGCCATCAGCAGCAAAGGCACTATCAAGGCCATGTCGGGTTCGGTCAATATCCCGGTGGTGTGCGTGCCTGCCTGGCGTAAACGTCACTCTCTGTATTGGCCACCCTGCGGGGTGGCATTTTTTTGGCCAGGGCGGTACAGAAACGGCAAGGCCGGGATGTGGGGCCGGGCGGCGTGGGCGTCAGGCCTTGGTATCGACCGAATTGCCCAGGTGGCTGGGGTTGCTGACGTATTCATAGATGCCGACACCAATGGCAACACCGGCCAGCAGCGGATGGGCTTCAACGATGGAAGCGGCTTCGGTCACCACGGAGGAGCCCGCCTTGAGCAAGGCCCCGCCGGAGGTGCTGATGAATGAACCGACTGCGCCCAGAAACATGGTTGGATTCCTTATTGCATTTATAAGAGGTATCGACGAAAACGCGGTCGGCTTGATCTTCTTTACCCGGATTTACATTGCAGGCTGCCGGCATGAAAAACGGCTGGCAGTGCTGCCAGCCGTGAAATTGCCGTGGCTGCCGTAGCAGCCATGTGGAGCATCAGAAGGATGTGGACATACCCACGCCAACACTGTGCAGGGTGTTGCCATTGGCCAGTACCACGGTGCTGCTGGCATTGGTGCCGGTAGTCAGCGGGCTGAAGCCGAAGTTGGCGTTTTGCAGTGCGCCGTTACTCAGGCGGGTGGCATAGGTGTAGAAGCTGGTGCGCTTGGTGGCGGCATAAGTGGCACCCAGCACCCACTGCGTGGCCTTGTAGTCGTCGGCATTGCTGGCATTGTTAAGGCTGCCCAGCTTGCTGTAGGACGCCTTGAGGGCAAAGCGTTCGTTTACGGGCTGGCTGACGCCAATGGTCCAGCCGGTCTGGGTCTCGGTCTGGCCGCCGCTGGCCAACTGGTAGCTGCCACGTTCCACGCCGGCACCCAGCAGGGTGCCGGTGCTGCTGAAAGTCCACTGTGCCAGCAGCTTGGCAAAGTCCACATGCTTGCCAGCGGCGGCGGTGCCGGAATTGCTTTGCTCGTAGCCAGCGGTATCAAACTGGCGGTCCCAGCCGAAACCGGCCTTGAACGGGCCATCGCCATATTTCACCGCCAGGCTCAGGCGGCTGCGGTTGGTGTTGTTGGTTTGGGTTTCGTCCACGCCATAGGACACGCCACCCTGCCAGCCGGACAGCAGCGGCGAGATGTAGTGCACCGAATTCTTCAGGCGGGTTTCACCACGGCTGAACAGCTGGTAAAAGCCCGGGCCGGTGCCCCAGCTGTCGGCAATGGTGCCGGCCATCACGTCGATGCCAAAGTCGGCGGTGCTGCCCACCAGCGATTTGTACACCGTGTCGTTGTAGCCGGCGAGCAGGCGGCCGTATTGCTCGCTGGCCATGCCGACAAAGCTGTTGCGGGTGGCCAGGGTGGCACTCTGGCCCCAGTCGGTGCTGCCGCCCTGTTCGAAGTTGCGCAGGCTGGATTCCACCTGCCAGATGGCTTTCACGCCATTGCCCAGGTCTTCGTTGCCGCGAAAGCCGATGCGCGAGTTGTTGTCGGTGACACGGGTGGTGGTGGACTTGGTGCCGCCCGTGCCGCCGGATGCGCCCACCGATTCTATCGAGGCGCTGATCACGCCATAGATGCTGACCGTGCCGTCGTCGGCATGGGCGTTCAGTGCGGTGAATACGGCACAGGTGGCCAGGCTCAGTTTGAGAGTGGATTGCTGCATGGTTTCTCCTCCATCGTAGATATTGGCTGCGTTGTTGTGACAATTCTTGTTATTGCAAACGCTAATCTAGGGCAGGGGAGATGGTGGCGCGTTGCCATTAAGTGAACTTGCGTTGCCGTGTTATGCCCTTGCACGGGCCGGTGCTGGCAGCGGTACGGGCGCTGGACTAGATTGCTATGAAGCCGGCCGCGGCGCTGGCGTTGCCGGCTGTGCCGGGGCGGGCAGGGGACGTGTGTTAAGTCGCGCAAAGTGTGGCAAATGCACAAGCCATGGCAGGAAGGTACCGACCATAATCCCCGCTTTATGGTGTGCGCAATTCAGGAGTGCAAAGCGTGAACAACAAGATGAAGCGACTGAAGCCAAGGTTTGCCGGCAGCCTGTTGGCCCTGTGGTATGGCCTGTGTCTGCTGCTGGGTGTGCTGCCGCAGACGGTACAGGCAGCCGATTACCAGGCGCTATCACCACAGCCGGCTGTGATCAGCTGCAGCGCATTGGGCCGCCAGGTGCTGGATGGCGTGGCAGATGCGCCGGTCAGCATCAGTGCCGCCAGCGTGGTGAGCACGCCCAAGGGCGAATTCTGCAAGGTGGAGGGCAATATCGCGCCCAGCATCGGCTTCGAGGTGGACCTGCCTCTGAAAGGCTGGACCCAGCGTTATCTGCAGGGTGGCTGCGGCGGCTTGTGCGGCATGACCCGCGTGGGCATCAGCAATGCCGGCCGTTGCGGGCCGGCCTTGAATGGCGAATTCGTGGTGGCCGGGAATGATATGGGCCACAAGGGCTCGATGATGGGGCCGGATCAGGCCAGCTTCGGGGCCGATCCGCAACAGCGCATCGACTTTGCCTACCGTGCTAATCACCAGACCGCGCTGGTGGCCAAGGCGCTGATCCGCGCCTTTTACGGCCAGCCGGCGCGCTTTGCCTATTTTGTCGGCTGCTCGGATGGTGGCCGCGAGGCGCTGATGGAAGCACAGCGTTATCCGGACGACTTTGACGGCGTGTCTGCCGGTGCTCCCGCCGCGCTGTTTCAGCTGCAGAACTCGCTGTATCACGGCTGGAACGTGGTGGCCAACCAGCGTGCCGATGGCAGCAATATCCTGCTGCAAAACCGGCTGGACATTCTGCACCGTGCGGTGCTGGCGCATTGTGCCGAGGGTTCAGAGGTGAAGGACGGCCTGCTGCAGGACCCGCTCAGCTGCAAGGTGGACCCGGCCTGGGCGCAGTGTCCGGCCAATGCCCGCGACAGCAGCCAGTGCCTGAGCGCCGAGGAAGTGGCGGTGGCACGCAAGCTGTACGACGGCCCGCTGGATACGGCTGGCCGCAAACTGACCATGGGTGGCGTGCTGCCCGGCTCCGAACTGCAATGGATGGTGGCCAGCAGTGCGCATGGCAAATCGATGAGCAATGACATTGCCGCACTGGCCATCAGCTATCTGATCCTGCCGCAGGTGGATCTGGCCATGGGCAATCTGCAGCAACTGCGTTTTGATGACGGCAGCTTCCGGCGTCTGGCGCAGCTGGCACCGCTGTACAACGCCACCAATACCAATCTGCAGCCTTTTCGTCAGCGCGGCGGCAAGCTGATTTTGTGGCATGGTCTGGCGGATACCTCGGTCACGCCGGCGGTATCGCTGGCCTATTACCAGGGTGTGCAGCAACAGCTGGGTGCAGCTGCCACCGACAGCTTCATGCGCTTGTTCCTGCTGCCCGGCGTCGGTCATTGCGGCGGCGGGGAGGGTTACGATCAGGTGGATGTACTGAGCCCGCTGATGGCCTGGACCGAGCTGCAACAGGCCCCGGCTGCGCTGCTTGCCGGCAAGCTGGCCCATGCCGCCCCGGACTTCATGGCTGGGCCGCCACCTGCGGATTTGCCTGCCGCGGGCAAGCCTGCACAGGGTGTACCTACCCTGCACGTGGCCCCCATGGCCAGCAGTCCGCTGGCGCGTCCGTGGGGCGAAATCAAGGCGACTCGCCCGGTATATCCGTGGCCAATGATTGCCCGCTATCGTGGCAGCGGCGATGTGAACGATGCCGTCAGCTACCAGCCACAGCGTTCGGCACTTGTCCTGCCGCTGGATTTCAACAGTCTGGCCAGCACCCTGATCGGGCCGGACAATCAGCGCAATTATCAGGTAGTCAATGGCCGGCTCACTGCCCAGCCGTAAACCGTCAGCCGCTGCTTCAGCGGCTGACGCTTGTTGCCGGGCCGTTGTTGAAGTAGTGGCGCAGGTATTGCTCCATGGCAGCGGCATCCAGCGGGCGCGAATAGTAATAGCCCTGGAAAGTGTCGCAGCCGTTTTCGCGCAGAAACTCCACCTGCGCGATTTCCTCCACCCCCTCTGCGGTAATGCCTAGCATCAGGCTCTTGGCCAGCATGATGATGGCCTTGCACACGGCAGCGTCCTGGCTTTGTACCGGCGTGTTGCAGATAAAGGAGCGGTCTATCTTCAGCCGGTCCACGGCCAGGTCCTTCAGCACCGCCATGGATGAATAGCCGGTGCCGAAGTCATCAATGGCTACGGATACGCCGATCTGTTTGAGGTCTTTCAGGATGCGTTTGCTGTTTTCCAGCGATTGCAGCACGCTTTCAGTGATTTCCAGTTCCAGCAGATGCGGGGCCAGGCCGCTGTCGGCCAGCTCTCGTGCCACGCGCTGGCGGAAGTCCGGCTCGATAAACTGCATCACCGACACATTGACTGCTACCTTGAGCGGGTAGTGGTAATCGGCATTCCAGCGCCTGGCCTCGATACAGGCCTGTTGCAATACCCAGCTGCCCAGTTCCTGGATCAATCCGCACTCTTCGGCCACCGGAATGAACACATCCGGCGGAATGTTCTGTCCCTCATCCTGCCAGCGCAGCAGGGCTTCAAAGCCGATCAGCACGCTGTCCACCACCCGGATAAGCGGCTGGTAGTGCAGGGTAAAGCTGCGTGTTTTCACTGCATGGCGCAGCCTTTGCTCCAGTCGCAGCCGCTCGTGCACTTTCTCAGCCATGGATTCGTTGAAGGTGCAATAGCGGCGCTTACCGGCCTGCTTGGCCTGGTACATGGCGCTGTCGGCAGCGCTCAGCAGTTTTTCTGCGGTGGTGCCATGCTGCGGATACAGGGCAATGCCGATGCTGCAGGTCACCACAATGCTGTCCTTGCCGGCCTGCATCGGCTGCTCCAGTTTTTCCAGCAGGCGGTCGGCCATGGTAGTGCAGTCCTGCTCGCTGCTGTGCGGACAGATGATGAAGAACTCGTCACCGCCGAAGCGCACTGGAATGTCGGCCCGGCGGATGGTTTCGCGGATGCGCTGTGCCACCACCTTCAGCAACTGGTCGCCCATGGCATGGCCCATGCCGTCGTTGATCAGCTTGAAACCGTCTAGATCGATGAAGACCAGCCCCATCTGCGTGCCGCTGGTTTCTGCGCGCTGCAGTTCTATGGCCAGTTGCTCATTCAGCAGGTAGCGGTTGCCAAGGTCGGTCAGCGCATCATGAAAGGCCATGCGGTTGAGTTCGATTTCGGCTTTCTTGATGGAGCTGACATCAGTGCAGCCGATGATGTAGTGCGCGGGCAGGTCCATGTCGTAGGACACCAGGCAGATGTGTTCCCAGGCGGGAAAGTGCTCGCCGTTCTTGCGTTGGCACATCAGCTCGCCATGCCAGCCCACATCGCCCAGTTGTTTGAGCTGGCTGTAGAACTCGGGTGTGTGTTTTTTTACGTGCAGCAGTTCGTCGATATCCTGTCCCAGGATTTCCATCAGCGAATAGCCTGTCATGCGCAGGAAAGCCGGGTTGGCCGATTTCACCAGCCTGTCGTTGTCTATCACCACAATGCCCTCGGCGGTGGACTGGAACACCGCGCCAGCTTGCTGCAGCAATTGCTCGGACTTGATGCGCTCGGTGATGTCACGCAATACGCCGATCTGCTTGGCGCTCTCCTGCCATTGCGGTTCGTATTCCTGTACCGACATCTCTACCCATACCGCGTCGCCATCGTCCGGGGTGATGGTGGTGATCATGTCCACCCGGCCACGGTCTTTCAGTAACTGGTTCAAGCGGCTCTGGTCTGCCAGTTCCAGCAGGCGCAGAAAAGGCGGGACCGCCTCCTGACGCGGGGTCATGTCCAGGCCGGTGATCTTGCCAAAATAGCCCTGGCCGGTGAATGTCGATTGCTGCTGGTCCCATTCCCAGATGCCCAGCTGGGCAGTTTCCACCGCCAGCATCAGCAGTTTTTGCTGTTTGTGGACTTCCACCTCGGCAGTGCGGCAGGCCAGCGCCATTCGGATGGTGGCATTCAGTTCGCGCAGTTCGAACGGTTTGAGCAGATAGCCGTAGGGTGCGCTTTTCTCGGCCTGTTGCAGGATGTTTTCTTCAGCAAAGGCCGTCAGGTAAACCACCGGGATATCCAGCGTCTGGCGGATGATGAGTGCGGCTTCGGTTCCGGGCATGCCGCCTTCAAGGTGGATGTCCATCAGGATGAGATCTGGCCGGAGCTTGCCAGCAGCGGCAATGGCTTCCTCACCGCTGGCGCAACTGGCCACCACGTCGAAGCCCAGGCTTTGCAGCGCGATTTTCAGATCCAGTGCGACGATGCGCTCGTCTTCGACGATCTGGATACGGTTGGCCATGAATCTACTCCCGGATAAGGTCTGGAATGGTCAGGGTGAAGCAGCAACCCTGGCCCGGTGCCGTGTCCAGCGTCAGTGTGGCCCTGAGCTGTTCGGTCAGCATGGGCAGCAGTTGGAAGCCCAGCGTGGACGTACTGCCCAGCTGCACACCATCGGGGCAGCCTTTGCCGTTGTCGCGGATCAGCAGTTGAACTTGCTCGGTTGAATCCAGCAGGATTTCCACCTTGCCCGGTTGGCCTGGTACAAACGCATGCTTGCAGGCATTGACCACGATTTCATTCAGGATCAGTCCGAAAGGAATACTGTTGTGTAGCTCCAGAAAAGCTTCCGGCCCATTCCGTTCGAACACGAAGACAATATGATTGCCATAGCCGGTGCTGACATCGCGCAGCAGGTGGGTCAGCCTTTCTATGTAAACCGACATCGGAATGCGCGAGAAATCATTGCGCTCGTACAGCAGCTGGTGGATCAGCGCCATCGAGCGCACGTGGTTCTGGCTGTCCAGCAAGGCTTTGTTCACTTCCGGTGTGGCGGTTCTGGCCTGCAGGTTTAGCAGGCTGGATATCACTTGCAGATTGTTCTTCACCCGGTGGTGTACTTCGCCTAGCAGCACGGTTTTTTCCTGCAGGGCCTTTTCCAGATCCAGCTTGGCGTAATAGCGCTCGGATACATCGGAAATACAGGCCAGGGTAAGCAGTTCGCCACCTACTTGCAGTGGGTTGAGGCCGATTTCACAGGGGAACTGCGTGCCGTTGCGGTGCTGGGCAAACAAGGGCTTGCGATTGGCCATGCCACGGGCTTCCGGCTGGCGGAAGAAACCGGTGACATAGCTGCCATGCTGGCTGCGAAAACCTTCTGGCAGCAGATGGTCCAGCTTTTCGCCTACCAGTTCGCGCCGGCTGTAGCCAAACAGCTGCTCCATGCGGGTGTTGATCAGACGGATGACGCCGTGCTGGTCCACCATCATCAGGCCGTCCGGGGTGGATTCCACCACTTCGCGGAAATAGGTTTCGCTGATCTGCAAGGCCAGCTCGTTCTGCTTGCGCGCGGTAATGTCGATGCCGGAGGCAATCAGGTTGCTGATGTGGCCATCGCCGTCCCACAAGGGCCTGAGCATGAAGTCTATGGTCATGCGGCTGTCGTTCTTCATGCGCACAACTACGTCGTAGCGCACGGTCTGGCCACTGGCTGCACTGGTGATGGCCTGTTGCAGCTCTTGCTGAATGGCAGGATCGTGGTTCCACCAGTAGCACTCCCAGAACGGCTTGCCCTGTACCTGGGACAGCTCCAGCCCGGCCTGCTCCAGCGGGGCACGGTTGGCTTCCAGCAAGATGCCGTCGATACCCAGCACACCCACAAAGGTAAACAGGGCGTCCAGTACCTTGCGTATGCGTTCGCTGCTGGCGCGGATGGCCTGCTCGGCCTGCTTTTTCAGCGAGACATCCTCCACCATGGCGATAATCCCGCAGGACTGTCCCTGCTTGTCAATGCGCGGGTGGTAGCTGGCATTCCAGTGGGTAAAGCAGCCGGAACCAGGTGGAATCTCGGCACTGGCCTCGAAATTGCACTCGGGCACGCCACTGGCCATTACCTTGTGCATGATGGCTTCCAACCCGGGGCCGACTTCTGGTAGCACGTCACGCGGAGTGCGACCGATGTGCGCTTCGGGCGGCAGGCCATTGGAGTTGGCCAACTGATGGTTGATATGGGTGTAACGCAGCTCGCTGTCCAGTACGGCAATGCCGATGGGGGAGGTTTGCAGCAGGTCTGCGAGCAGTTTTTCCATACGCCTGTTCCACCTTGTCATGAGGGGATGACTGAATACCCATTATGGGTAATGAAAATGCGTATTGAAAGTATTGTCTGGTTTGTTTGCGCAATTTCACCCGGGAGACGGGGTGGCGCATTGCCTGACGCATGGTGGTCAGCCGGGCTGGCAAGGAGTGGGACCAGTCTTGCGGTGGCGCGATGTAAATTCCTGTTTCTTGCAATCCAGTTGTCAGATCAAATAGTCGGACACAAAATTTTTATTTTGTGGCGTGAATTGTTCTTATTGTTTTGCGACTTTTTTTGAATAAAAATTGCCAATTATCAAAAATTGAAATGTGTAATCATTCGGTTTTGCGAATAATCAATATTATTGGTGTTCGGGTTTCCGAATGGGTTGTTTTCCATTGTTTTCAATGACCTGCATTTCATTGCGTGCTTGCATTGAAGTGGTTAGCATGGATACGTAGTCAGATCAAAGATGATCAATGATGGCCTTGGCAGAATATGAGCCAGTATTTGATTGTCGCTATAAACATGTGAAACCAACGGGAAATAAATCGTGTCAGAAAATCAAGGTGACAAAAAGCTGCAGCGCGGGCTTGAGGCACGACATATCGAACTGATTGCCCTGGGCGGGACAATCGGTGTCGGTCTGTTCATGGGCTCGGCCAGCACGCTGAAATGGACGGGGCCTTCGGTATTGCTGGCGTATGCCATTGCCGGGGTCTTTATTTTCTTCATCATGCGTACCATGGGTGAAATGCTGCATACCGAACCGGTAGCCGGTTCGTTTGCCCATTACGCTTATAAATACCTCAGTCCCTACTGGGGCTATCTCACGGCCTGGGCTTACTGGCTGATGTGGATTGCCGTGGGTATTTCCGAGATTACCGCGGCCGGGGTGTATGTGCAGTACTGGTTCCCCACCATGCCGCAGTGGGTGCCGGCCATTGCCTTTGTCGCCATTCTGGCTGCCTCCAACTTGCTGGCGGTGCGCCTGTACGGTGAATTCGAGTTCTGGTTCGGCCTGATCAAGATTTCCACCATCGTGGTGATGATTCTGGTTGGCCTCAAGCTGATCCTGGTGGGCGGTGCCGACATGCCGGCGGTGGGCTTTGCCAACCTTACCGCGCACAGCGGCTTCTTTGCCGGTGGCTGGCAGGGCTTCTTGTTTGCCCTGTGTCTGGTGGTGGCTGCTTATCAGGGTGTGGAACTGGTGGGCATTACCGCCGGTGAAGCCAAGAACCCGCAGGTTACTCTCAAGCGTGCCATCAACAACATCATCTGGCGCATCCTGATTTTCTATGTTGGTGCCATCTTTGTCATCGTTGCCATCTATCCGTGGAACCAGATTGGCAGCACAGGCAGCCCCTTTGTGCTGACCTTTGCCAAGGTGGGCATTGCAGCAGCAGCAGGCGTCATCAACTTCGTGGTGCTGACCGCGGCGCTGTCCGGCTGCAATAGCGGCATCTATAGCTGCGGCCGCATGCTGTATACCCTGGCGCAGAACAAGCAACTGCCGTCCTTCCTGGCCAAGGTGTCCAAGGGTGGCGTGCCGGTCAATGCCATCTGGGTGACCATTGCCTGCATCGCGCTGGGTTCGGCGCTCAACTACATCATTCCGAATCCGGAACGGGTGTTTGTGTATGTATACAGCGCCAGCGTGCTGCCGGGCATGGTGCCTTGGTTTGTGGTGCTGGTGTGTCAGGCCCGCTTCCGTCTGGCGCACAGCGACAAGATGGCCAGCCATCCCTTCAAGTCCATCCTGTTCCCCTTCACCAACTGGCTGACCATTGCCTTCCTGGTGTGCGTGCTGTTTGGCATGCTGGTGAATCCGGATACCCGCGTTTCGCTGTTTGTCGGTACCGGCCTGCTGCTGGCGGTTTCAGTGGTGTACAAGATGTTCAATCTGGGTCGCCATCACCAGCCGGCACTGGCTGCGGTGGAGCGCGACTGATCATGCGACCGGCCTGATGCGGTAGCCGGTACAAGCCACAAGGGTGCCCTGTTTGGGGCACCCTTTTTTGTGCCTGTCCACCAAGTGGCTGGGCTTGGCCAGTTTTATACCGATGAAAAGCAGTTTTTCCCATAAGCATTTTTCTTGATAACAAGATCATTTTTTCTTGCTTATGGATATAACGGGGGCTCTGTTAACGTGCAGTCCATTGCCATGACGCACTGCGGAAAACCCACCCATGACCGTTCTCGCCATTCTCGGCAGCCCCAGTAAAACCTCGCGTACTGCGCGCCTGATTGATCGCAGCCGTGTTGCGCTGGCCGCACTGGATATCGAGCTGCAAACCATCAGCATTCACGACTTTCCGGCCGATGCACTATTGCATGGCCAGTTTTCCCATCCGCAAATCCAGGAATTCCAGCAGCGGGTCAGCGCGGCCAGCGGCCTGATCATTGCCACCCCGGTGTACAAGGCGGCCTATGCAGGCGCACTCAAGGTGCTGCTGGACCTGATTCCCGAAGGCGGACTCGCCGGCAAGCCGGTGTTGCCACTGGTAAGCGGCGGCAGCCCCGGCCATTTGCTGGCGGTGGATTACTCCATCAAGCCGGTACTGGCGGCGCTCAAGGCCAGTGCCATCCATCAGGGCGTGTATGCGGTGGAGTCGCAAATCGGCGCCAATGCCAATGGCGAGGCCGGACTGGCCGAGGAGCTGGAACAGCGCCTGCAAACCGCCGTGCATGAATTTGCCGCCCTGCTGGGGGTGAATGCACCGGCCCCGCATGCGCCACGCTATGCCAATGATTTCATTTCCCGGCTGATCAGCCTGTAAATCCGGACATCATCATGACTGCATCAATCCTGAAAAAAACACTTGGTCTGGCCGTGCTGGCCGGCTGGTCGCTGGCGGCCCAGGCGCTGGACCTGAACGTGGGCTACCAGAAAAGTGCCATCAATCTGGTGTCACTCAAGGCGCAAGGCACGCTGGAGAAGCAGCTGGCCCCGCTGGGTGTGACGGTTAAATGGTATGAATTCCAGGCCGGCCCGCCCATTCTGGAAGCCATGAATGCGGGCAGTGTCAGCATTGGCATGACTGGTGATTCGCCACCGGTATTCGCCCAGGCTGCCGGGGCCAATATCGTGTATATCGGCCAGGAGCCTTCCAAGCCGGAATCTTCCGCCATCCTGCTGCCGGCCGGGTCGCCCATCAAGAAGCTGGCCGACCTCAAAGGCAAGCGCGTGGCCTTTACCAAGGGCTCCAGCGCGCACTACCTGACGGTGGCGGCACTGAAGAAAGCCGGCTTGCAGTACAGCGACATCACCCCGGTTTACCTGACGCCTTCCGAGGCACGTGCCGCCTTCGAGCGTGGCAGCGTGGATGCCTGGAGCATCTGGGACCCGTACTACGCCGCGGCCACCCGCGCCGGTGGTGTGCGGGTGCTGTCCACCGGCAAGGGCCTGAGCGCCAACAACACCTTCTATCTGGCGGCGCGCGACTTTGCCCAGGCCAACCCCAAGGTGATTGCCATCGTGTTCAAGGCGCTGACCGACAACAACAAACAGCTGCGTGGCGATGTGCAGCAAGTGGCCAAAACCCTGTCCGGCTACACCGGGTTGGAGGCGGAAACCTATGCCGCCATGCTCAGCCGTCATCCGGACTACAGCGTCAGCTATGTCAACGCCAAAACCATCCAGCAGCAACAACAGGTGGCCGACACCTTCCATGCGCTGGGCCTGATTCCCAAGGCCATCAAGGTGCAAGACGCGGTGTGGAAGCCCTGAGCCCCGACAAGATCAAGTCAAGAACAAGACAGGAATAATGGACATGCAGATTTTCTGGTTTTTCCCCACTCATGGTGACGGACGTTATCTGGGCAGCCCGGAAGGGGCGCGCACCGTGGACCTGGACTACCTCACCCAGATTGCCCGCGCGGCAGACAGCCTGGGTTTTGATGGCGCGCTGATTCCCACCGGTCGCTCTTGCGAAGACCCGTGGGTCACCGCCGCCACGCTGATTCCGGCCACGCGCAAGCTGAAATTCCTGGTGGCGGTGCGCCCCGGCATCATGTCGCCCACGGTGGCGGCACGCATGGCCTCCAGCTTTGACCGCCTGTCGCAAGGCCGCCTGCTGGTGAATGTGGTGGCTGGGGGCGACCCGGTGGAGCTGGCCGGTGATGGCAGCTGGCTCAGCCACGACGAGCGCTACGAAGCCGCCAGCGAATTCCTGCACATCTGGAAGGGTGTGCTGGCCGGTGACAAGGTGAATCTGGACGGCAAGCACATCAAGGTGAGCGATGCCCAGTTGCTGTATCCGCCGGTGAGCAAACCTTATCCGCCGCTGTATTTCGGAGGATCTTCCGATGCCGCGCATGATCTGGCGGCCGAACATGTGGATGTCTACCTCAGCTGGGGCGAGCCGCCAGCAGAAGTGGCCAAGAAGATTGCCGATGTGCGGGCGCGGGCCGCAAAACTGGGCCGCACGGTGCGCTTTGGCATCCGCCTGCACATCATCGTGCGCGAAACCAATGAAGAAGCCTGGGCCGCGGCCGACCGGCTGATCAGCCGTCTGGATGACGCCACCATTGCCAATGCGCAGAAAACCCTGGCACGTGCCGATTCGGAAGGCCAGCGCCGCATGGCTGCGCTGCATGGCGGCAGCCGTGACAAGCTGGAAATCTCGCCCAATCTGTGGGCGGGCATCGGTCTGGTGCGCGGCGGCGCAGGCACGGCGCTGGTGGGCGATGGCCCCACCGTGGCAGCACGCATGCAGGAATACGCCGAGCTGGGTATCGAAACCTTTGTGTTCTCCGGCTACCCGCATCTGGACGAGGCCTACCGTGTGGCCGAGCTGCTGTTCCCGCATCTGCCGGACCGTCTCAAGCCCAGCATCGGCCAGCAACCTGCAGGCGAGGTGATGGCCAACCAGCTGTTGCCCAATGAAATCCGCCAGGCGGCGGCCTCCTGAGGAGCATGCCCATGTCACGTACACATGCATTGGCACAAGGCCTGTGGCAGCGTTTGCTGCCCTGGCTGCTGCCCATCCTGTTGCTGCTGTTCTGGCAACTGGCCTCGGTGGCCGGCTGGCTGAACCACCGGGTTCTGCCTGCACCCACCGAAGTGCTGGTGGCCTTCTGGCAATTGCTCAGCAGTGGCGACCTGTTCCGTCATCTGGCGGTCAGTTTTGCCCGGGTGGCCGCCGGTTTTGTCATCGGTGCCGGGCTTGGCCTGTTGCTGGGCCTGCTTACCGGGGTGTCGCGTCTGGGCGAGGCGCTGTTTGATACCACCTTGCAGATGCTGCGCAATATCCCGCCGCTGGCCATCCTGCCGCTGGTGATCCTGTGGTTCGGCATCGACGAATCAGCCAAGGTGTTTCTGGTGGCCTTCGGGGTGTTGTTCCCGGTCTACCTGAACACCTACCACGGCATTCGCTCGCTGGACCCGCAGTTGCTGGAAATGGCACGCAGCTATGGGCTGAGCGGTAATGCCCTGTTCCGTCAGGTGGTGTTGCCCGGTGCCTTGCCGTCCATCCTGGTGGGCATCCGCTACGCGCTGGGCATTGCCTGGATCATCCTGATCGTGGCGGAAACCCTGTCGGCCACCAGCGGTATTGGCTACCTGGCCGCCAATGCGCGCGAATTCCTGCAAACCGACATCGTGGTGCTGTCCATCCTGCTGTATGCCGCGCTGGGCAAGGTGGTGGATGTGGCCGCCCGGACGCTGGAAAAACGCTGGCTGCGCTGGCATCCGTCCTACTTCAAGGCCGCCTGAGGAGAACATGATGAAACTGGATGATCTCAACAGCGCCCGCCCCATCCATCTGCAGGATCTGAGCCGGGGTTTTGGCGATCGCGTGGTGCTGGATCAACTCAATCTGCTGATTCCACAAGGCCAGTTCCTGGCCATTGTCGGCCGCTCCGGCTGCGGCAAGAGCACCTTGCTGCGTTTGCTGGCCGGGCTGGATCAGGCCGATGGCGGCCTGTTGCAACAGCCGGCAGGGCAAAGCGTGCGGGTGATGTTTCAGGAAGCCCGCCTACTGCCGTGGAAAAGCGTGCTGGACAATGTGGCGCTGGGTTTGCCGGCCAGCCGTCGTGGTGAAGCCGAACAGGCCTTGGCCGAAGTAGGGCTGGCTGACCGGGCGCAGGAATGGCCGGCCCGGCTGTCCGGCGGTCAGCGCCAGCGGGTGGCCCTGGCGCGGGCACTGGTGCATCAGCCCTCGCTGCTGTTGCTGGACGAACCGCTGGGCGCGCTGGATGCACTCACCCGGCTGGAAATGCAGAGCCTGATCGAGCGCTTGTGGCAGCAGCATGGCTGCACCACGGTGCTGGTGACGCACGATGTCAGCGAGGCGGTGACGCTGGCCGACCGCGTGGTTTTGCTGGAAGCGGGCCGGGTGGCGCTGGATTTGCCGGTGGAGCTGCCACGCAGCCGCAACCCGGCCGATAGCCGCTTTGTGGCACTGGAACAGCACATCCTGCAACGCGTGCTGCAAGGGCCTTCGTTCAATGCACCCTTAATCAATGAAATACCGCTCGCGTCGCTGCATTTTTCGCAGCTGCACTGGGCCTTGTAAACCCATCACCAAGGAAAAATCATGAGCATTCAATCCATTAACGTGCGTAATCAGTTCAAGGGCGTGATCAAGGAAATCATCGAAGGGCCGGTGTTGTCCGAAGTGGATGTGGAAACCGCCTCCGGCATTGTCACCTCGGTGATCACCACCCGTTCGGTGCGCGAATTGCAACTGAAAGTGGGCTCGCCGGTGGTGGCCTTCGTCAAATCCACTGAAGTATCCATCGCCACGCTGGCTTGAGCGCCGCTGACGACTGCCGCTTGCAGGTCGCGCGGGTGCGGCTGGCAAGCGGCGGTGGAGGGGTGCAGTCTTCTGTATCCAATATTCTCCAAAACGATATACAACAAAATTTTTATTATTTTTGGTTTGCAGCAACTATCGCTAGACTTGCCACTCCTGACGGGTTATCCCCCGTCGCTCACCCGCTTTCTGCCTGATCAGGGCAGGGGATAGAACGCAGACGGTATGATAGAAGTACGCAATCTCAGCAAGCATTTCAGCCATGAAGGCCGCCGCATCGCCGCGCTGGACGATGTCAGCCTGCAAGTGGCCGCCGGTGAAATCTACGGCATCATCGGCCGCTCGGGGGCCGGTAAAAGTACCCTGATTCGTTGTCTCAATCTGTTGGAACGCCCGGATAGCGGCACCGTTACCCTGGGCGAGCAGGAACTCACCGCGCTGCCGGAAGCTGCGCTGCAACAACGTCGCCAGCGCATCGGCATGGTGTTCCAGCATTTCAATCTGCTGCGTTCGCGCACCGTGGGCGGCAATGTGCGCTTCCCGCTGGAGCTGGCAGGTACCCTGAGCCCGGTACAAATGGATGCCCGCGTGGATGAGCTGCTGCAACTGGTGGGCCTGGCCGATCACAAGGACAAACGTCCGTCGCAATTGTCCGGCGGGCAAAAGCAGCGCGTGGGCATTGCCCGTGCACTGGCCAATCACCCGGACCTGCTGCTGTGTGACGAAGCTACTTCGGCGCTGGACCCGGAAACCACCGATTCCATTCTGGCCCTGCTGGCCGACATCAACCGCCAGCTCAATCTCACCATCGTGCTGATTACCCACGACATGCGCGTGATTCGCCAATTGTGCGATCACGTATCGGTGATGGATCACGGCAAGGTGGTGGAAAAGGGCAATGTGCTGGACGTGTTTCTGCAGCCGCAGCATGCCGTCACCCGCAGCCTGCTGGCCGAAACCGGTTTTGGTCAGGGCGAGCGGGTGGAAGCCTGGCGCGCGCGCATCGGCGTGCCGCTGCTCAAGCTCACCTTTGTTGGCGAGCCCACGCTCAGCCCGGTGCTGGACAAGGTGGGCCGCGAAACCGGCCTGCGCGTCAACCTGCTGAGCGGCACCCTGAGCGAAATCCGTGACACGCCTTGCGGCCAGCTGCTGGTGGGCGTGGTGGCATCTGATGTGGAACTGCCGGCCTTGCCGGAGATTTTTGCCCGTGAGGGTGTACGTTGCGAGGTGCTGGCATGAGCGGATTCGACCCAAGCCTGTTGTTGACGGTGGACTGGCCGGAAATCGGCGGTGCCACCCTGGATACCCTGACCATGCTGGGCGTGTCCCTGCTGTTTACCATCGTGTTCGGCCTGCCGCTGGGCGTGCTGCTGTACATCAGCGCACCGGGCCAGCTGCGTGCCCGCCCACGCCTGTATGCGGTGCTGTCTTTCATGGTGAACGTGCTGCGCTCGCTGCCGTTTGTGATTTTGCTGATCGTGCTGATTCCGCTCACCCTGTTGCTGGTGGGTACCTCCATCGGCGTGGCCGGTGCCATCGTGCCGCTGGTGGTGGGGGCGATTCCCTTCTTTGGCCGCCTGGTGGAAAACGTGCTGCGCGAAATCGACCGCGGCGTGATTGAAGCCAGCCAGTCCATGGGGGCCAAACTGCCGCAGATCGTGTTCAAGGTACTGCTGCCCGAGGCCATGCCCGGTCTGATCGGCGCGGCTACCGTTACCGCCGTGGCGCTGGTGGGTTACACCGCCATGTCCGGGGTGATCGGCGGCGGCGGTCTGGGTGATCTGGCCATCCGCTACGGCTATCAGCGCTTCCAGACCGAGGTGATGATCGTCACCGTGGCCCTGCTGCTGGTGTTGGTACAAGCCCTGCAAACCGCGGGCGACGCCCTGGTGCGCCGCTGTCGCTTCGGCTGAGTCAGCCGCCAGCACATTACTGCATTCCCTTTGTTGTGAATCCCTGTACAGCCGGACTTGACCGGCTGTATGGAGCCCCTTTGCCCATTGATCTGGAGAAAAAAACGATGAAACGCGTTTCCAAGCTGTTTGCTGCCCTGAGCCTGAGCGTGGCCGCCCTGGCCGTCCACGCCGAAAATGTAAAGCTGACCGTGGCTGCCTCGCCGGTGCCGCATGCTGAAATCCTGGAAGCCCTGAAGCCCACCCTGGCCAAGCAAGGTGTGGACCTGCAAGTAAAGGTGTTCAACGACTACGTGCTGCCTAACACCCAGGTAGAAGAAAAGCAGCTGGATGCCAACTTCTTCCAGCACATTCCGTATCTGGACAAGTTCAACAAGGACCGTGGCACCCACCTGGTGGTGGCTTCCAAGCCGGTACACATCGAGCCGTTTGCCGCTTACTCCAGCAAGTACAAGAAAGTGGCCGACCTGCCGCAAGGCGCTACCGTGGCCATCCCGAATGACCCGACCAATGCCGGCCGCGCACTGCTGCTGCTGGATCAGGGCGGTGTGATCAAGCTGAAGGATCGCAAGAACATCTACCCGACCACCAAGGACATCGTGTCCAACCCCAAGAACATCAAGATCAAGGAACTGGAAGCCGCCACCCTGCCGCGCGTGCTGAACCAGGTGGATGTTGCGCTGATCAACGCCAACTACGCGCTGGAAGCCAAGCTGAACCCGAAGCGTGATGCGCTGTTTACCGAAACCACCTCGCCGTATGCCAACCTGCTGGTAGCCCGTGCCGACAACAAGAACAGCGCCGCCATCAAGAAACTGGCTGCTGCGCTGAACAGCCCGGAAGCCAAGAAGTTCATCGAAACCAAGTACCAGGGCGCGGTGATTCCGGCGTTCTGATCCGGACTTGATACGCACTGCTGACTGAAAACGGGATGGCAAACGCCATCCCGTTTTGTATTTGCACGGCTTTCTATTACGCTTTCTGATGCTTTTTTAAGTACACACAAGCTGTTGATAAGCATATTCATTTTGCTATGCCAGAAAATTCCATAAGAACGGCATGGTTATCTATTTTCTTCATAATCACTGCAGTTTTTCTTGCTTAGTCGGCGGCGCACTGCCGCGTATATTGGTCTGCAAGCCAGATGGCATCAGCCAGGGAGACCAATATGACGCAACTGCAGACCAATACCACCTCCAGCACCACCCCGAATACCAACCAGGCCGGACCTAGCGGCCATCACCTCAGTGCCACCGACGCAGTCAGTGCCAGCGAAGAGCTGCTGGAAATTGCCCGCCTGCGTGCCGCAGACAGCGGCCTTGCCTATACCGGCGCGCTCTACCCGCTGGAAGCCTGGTCGCTGGTGGAAGCCGGTGTCGCCACGCTGGTGGATGTGCGTACTGCCGAAGAGCGCAAATTCGTCGGCCAGGTGCCTGGCTCGCTGCATGTGGCCTGGCAGACCGGCACGGCGCTGATCAAGAATCCGCGCTTCCTGCGCGAGCTGGAAAACAAGACCGGTGGCAAGGACAGCATCGTGGTGCTGCTGTGCCGCAGTGGCAAGCGTTCCGCTGCCGCGGCCGAGGCAGCCGCCAAGGCCGGCTTTACCCAGGTGTACAACGTGCTGGAAGGGTTTGAAGGCGATCTGGACAGCCAGAACCAGCGCGGCGATGTGGGCGGCTGGCGCTACTGGAAGCTGCCTTGGCAGCAGGACTGAAACCCGGCTCAGGCCCGAGTGACGATAGAGCGAGTGCAGCGATGAATGATCTGGTCCGCCCCTTTGGTCCTGCCCAGCCGGTGGTACACGACTGGCATCTGGACAGCGTAGTCAGCGCCCTGCATGCGGCGCGTGCCGACTGGCGGCAAAGCCAGGGCCGTTTGCGGGATTTTTCCACTCGCGAGTTTCCGTCCCGTACCGCCTTGCGTGACATCGTGGCGGCTCTGGCTGCGGCGCTGTTTCCGATGCGGCTGGGTCCGCCAGGGCTGCGTGACAGCAGCGAGGACTTTTTCGTCGGCCACAGCCTGGCCGTGGCGCTGGATGCGCTGGCAGCACAAGTGGTGCTGGAGCTGCGCTACAGCGCCCGCTTGAACGGTTTGTCGGCAGATGACATCGAAGCACAGTCGGTTGCGCATTCGGTAAGCATCATCCAGCAGTTTGCCGCCGCCTTGCCCGATCAGCGCCGCCTGCTGGATGCCGACATCACCGCCGCCTGGCAAGGCGACCCGGCAGCGCGCAGTGTGGATGAAGTACTGCTGTGCTATCCCGGCATCAACGCCATCCTGCATCACCGCCTGGCGCACTTGCTGTA
Organism: Aquitalea sp.; assembly: GCF_030150775.1. NCBI lineage: Bacteria > Pseudomonadati > Pseudomonadota > Betaproteobacteria > Neisseriales > Chromobacteriaceae > Aquitalea > Aquitalea sp. The sequence goes on along the minus strand of NZ_JASLFG010000002.1, from coordinate 116,530 downwards.
TCGCGCCGGACTGCCGCTGGTGGCGCGCATCATCGCCGAAATCGCCCATGGTGAAACCGGTATCGACATTCACCCCGGCGCGCAGATCGGTGCCGGCTTCTTCATCGATCACGGCACCGGCGTGGTGATAGGCGAAACCGCCGTCATCGGTGAGCGGGTGCGGCTGTATCAGGCCGTCACCCTGGGGGCCAAACGCTTCGAACAGGGCGAGGATGGCAGCCTGCTCAAGGGCCAGCCGCGCCATCCCATCGTGGAAGACGATGTGGTGATTTATGCCGGGGCCACCGTGCTGGGGCGCATCACCATCGGGCGTGGTTCCAGCATTGGCGGCAATGTCTGGCTCACCCGCAGCGTGCCGCCGGGCAGTCAGATTAGCCAGGCCAGCCTGCAAGCCGCCTCACCTTAACCGCACCACTACCAATCACTGATTGACCACCTGATCCCGCTGCATGGGCAGCGGGCAGGGCGGAGCTTTGCCTGCAGGCCGCCGGCAAGGGGGCTGTGTTGCCTGCAGTTTTGTTTCTTCCACCATCCCTTATGGAGCAGACATGTCTCAACATCAGGACGTCAAACAGGCACTGGGCGACAACGCAGCGCGCCAGCTAGCCAATGCCACCAAAACCGTACCGCAGTTGTCCACCATCAGCCCGCGCTGGCTGGTGCACCTGCTGCAATGGTCGCCGGTAGAAGCGGGCATTTTCCGTCTGAACCGGGTGAAAAATGCGGCCGGCGTGCAGGTGGCCTGCTCGCAGCGCGATGAATCCGAACTGCCGCAAACCTTTGTCGATTACGAAGAACAGCCGCGCGAACTGTTCCTCAATGCGGTCACTACCGTGCTGGACGTGCACACCCGTGTGTCCGACCTGTACAGCAGCCCGCATGACCAGATCAAGGAACAGCTGCGCCTGACCATTGAAACCATCAAGGAGCGTCAGGAATCCGAGCTGATCAACAACCCGGAATACGGCTTGCTGGCCAATGTGGACGAAACCCAGCGCATCTCCACCCTGACCGGCGCACCGACCCCGGACGATCTGGACGAGCTGCTGACCAAGGTATGGAAAGAGCCGGGCTTCTTCCTGGCTCACCCGCTGGCCATTGCCGCCTTCGGTCGTGAATGCACCCGCCGTGGCGTGCCGCCGCCGACCGTGAGCCTGTTCGGTTCGCAGTTCATCACCTGGCGCGGTGTTCCCATCATCCCGTCGGACAAGCTGCCTATCGACGAAGACGGCAAGACCAAGATCCTGCTGCTGCGCGTGGGTGAAAAGCGTCAGGGCGTGATCGGCCTGTACCAGCCGGGTGTGGCGGGCGAACAGAGCCCGGGCCTGTCGGTGCGCTTCATGGGCATCAACCGCAACGCTATCGCGTCCTACCTGATTTCGCTGTATTGCTCGCTGGCCGTGCTGACCGAAGATGCGCTGGCCGTGCTCGAAGACGTGGAGATTGGCAAGTACCATGACTACCCAGATACCTACAAGTAAGCCTTCCGGCCTGCCAGACGGCCTGCCTGATGTCGCCCAGCTGGCGAATCTGGCCAATGCCTTCTTCAGCGCCTTGCCGGGGCAGCTGCCGGGCAGTGCGCCAGCGGCGTCCAATGGGCTGAATCTGGATGTGGCCGGTCCGCAGCTGTCGCCACAACCGGCCGCTGCCGCCGCGCACACACCGGAACCGGCGGCGCTGGATGGCTTTGGCCGTGGTGGCCCGCATGCCTATGCCGTGCCGGAGGGCTATGGTGCGGCCATTCCGCAACTGGCCGCCGCCCAGCCTTCCGCCCCGTCCGCTGCCGGTGCCGCCGTGCCGTCCTCGCCGTATTACTTTATCGGCGAATCCTCGGCTTACCCGGCATCGTCCAGCAGTTTGCCGGTGGATGACCGGGTAACGGCACAGCCCTTCGGCCTGCCGGGGGCGGATGAGCTGCGCGCCCTGCTGGCCGGTGACAGTCGACAGCCGGTGCTGGCAACACCCGCACAGGGCAATAGCCATGGCTATTACTTTGTCGAGGAGTGGCCGCAGCATGGCAAGGCACCGGATTTCGACCGCAAGGTGGCCAGTCGTGGCCATGGCTTTGATGTAAACGCCGTGCGACGTGACTTCCCCATTCTGGCCGAACGGGTGAATGGCAAGCCGCTGATCTGGCTGGACAACGCCGCCACCACGCACAAGCCGCAAGCGGTGATCGACCGGCTGGCCTATTTCTACCAGCACGAAAACTCCAACATCCACCGTGCCGCGCATGAGCTGGCGGCGCGGGCGACGGATGCCTACGAAGCGGCCCGTAACAAGGTGGCCCGTTTCATTGGCTCTCCCAGCCCGGATCAGGTGATTTTCGTACGCGGAGCCACCGAGGCCATCAACCTGGTGGCCAATACCTGGGGACGCCAGAATATCGGCGCGGGCGATGAAATCGTGGTGTCGCAGCTGGAACACCACGCCAACATCGTGCCCTGGCAGATGCTGGCAGCAGCCAGCGGAGCCAAAATCCGGGTGATTCCGGTGGATGACAGCGGGCAGATCCTGCTGGACGAATACCGCAAGCTGCTGAACAGCCGCACCAGACTGGTAGCCATCACCCAGGTATCCAATGCCCTGGGTACGGTGACACCGGTACAGGAAATCGTGGCGCTGGCGCATGCCGCCGGGGCGCGGGTGCTGGTGGATGGCGCGCAGTCGGTTTCGCACATGCGGGTGAACGTACAGGCGCTGGATGCTGACTTCTTTGTGTTCTCCGGGCACAAGGTGTTTGCACCCACCGGCATTGGCGTGGTGTACGGCAAGAAGGAGTTGCTGGACAGCATGCCGCCGTGGCAAGGGGGTGGCAACATGATTGCCGATGTCACCTTCGAGAAAACGCTGTATCAGCCGGCACCCAACAAGTTCGAGGCGGGCACGGGCAATATCGCGGACGCGGTGGGCCTTGGCGCAGCCATCGACTATGTCGAGCGTATCGGGCTGGAAGCCATTGCCCATTACGAGCACGACCTGCTGGTGTATGCCACCCACGGCCTGCAATCGGTACCGGGTTTGCGCCTGGTCGGCACGGCAGCCAACAAGGCCAGCGTGCTGTCCTTTGTGCTGCCGGGCTATCGCACCGAGGAAGTGGGCAAGGCGCTGAATCAGGAAGGCATTGCGGTGCGCTCCGGCCACCACTGCGCCCAACCGATTCTGCGGCGCTTCGGGCTGGAAGCCACGGTGCGGCCTTCGCTGGCGTTCTATAACACCTGCGAGGAAGTCGATACCCTGGTAGCGGTATTACAGCGGCTGGCACGGCGGGGTTGAGGGTGATGTAGCAAACAGCAAGGGCCAATGCCATGCATTGGCCCTTGCTGCTTTACAGTCCGGCACGCGGTGCGCTCAGGATCAGACGTAGCCCCAGCAGGCCGATGGCACACGCAGCCAGGCGGTCGATGTGCTGTTTGGCGCTCAGGTAGATGGCCTGTGGCCTGCTGCTGGAAAAGCCGAAGGCCACCAGCGCATACCAGCCAGCCTCCACCAGCAGCACGGCAGGCGGCAGGGCTAGGCTGCACCACAATGCCGGCTGCCTGGGCAGCAGGGCAGCAAAAATGCTGCCATAGACAATTGCGGTCTTGGGGTTGCTCAACTGGGTGGACAGCCCCAGCCAGAAGGCGCGCAGTAGCGGGTCATGCTGTTTGTCATGTGTGGCAGCCAATGTCAGGGGTGTTGTTGCGCCTTGCCAGATACGCAGGGCCAGCCACAGCAGATACACCCCGCCCGCCAGTTTCAGCAAACCATACAGCCAGCCCACGGCGGCCAGCAGGGAGTACAGACCCAGCAAGGCCAGCAGACTGAAAACAGCACCGCCTACACCCATGCCCAGTGCAGTAGCCAGGCCGTGACGACGCGACTGGCTGATGGCGGTGCGGGCCACCACCACAAAGCTGGGGCCGGGGCTGATGGCACCCAGCAAAATGGCGAGCACAATGGCAATGAAAGCGGCTGAAGAACTCATGAATGGCTCTCTGGGCTAAGGGTGAGGGAGGTGGCTGGCGCTGCTGTCTGCTTGCCCGGTCTTTGCGGGCGGCCATTGGCAGCATAACATCATGCGCTTGCCCTTCATGAAAGTGTTGTCATGCCATCCATCCGTCTGATGCAACTGGACGATTACCCCACCGTGCTTACCCTGATGCAGCAAACCCCTGGTATTTCCATCCGCGATGCTGATTCTGAAGAAGCTACCGCGCGTTATCTGGCGCGCAACCCCGGTCTGAGTTTTGTTGCCGAGTGCGATGGCCAGATCGTGGGCTGTGTGATGTCCGGCCATGATGGCCGCCGTGGCTATCTGCAGCATTTGCTGGTGCTGCCGGCCTATCGGCGTCAGGGGTTGGCGCGACGTCTGGTGGATGCCTGCATTGCCGAACTGGCGCGCCAAGGCATCGCCAAGACCCATCTTGATGTATTTCGCAGCAATACCGCCGCGCTCAGCTTCTGGGACCGGCAAGGCTGGCAGCGGCGCGAGGATATCTGCCGCTATTCTTATATTTCCAGCGGCAACAGCCAGGCCTGAACCGGGAGTCGTTAGCACCTCACTGGCGGCAGAGGCCCGCTTGCGCTTACAATGCGGCCCTTTTTTCTCGTCCGGGGGCTGTCATGGAAATGATTTACGCTGTGCAACGCTACGCCGCCACGCGGCCATGGGCCAGACGTGTCGGGCAGCTTTACAGTCAGGCGGTGCAAGCCGAAGCCGTACAACAGGAAGGCATGGCGCTGGTGGTGCGCGAACTGGAACGCGCCGCCCAGGTGTATCCGGCAGCCAGCGCACGTATGACCATCGAACAGCGGCTGGCCGATGCCTATGGACAGTTTTGCCGCCATGGCCGGGTGATGGCACATCTGGAAAATGGCCTGATGCAGGCGCTGCAGCATACCCGCCTGCCCGCCAATATGCCGGAGCGGCTCACGCTGCCTGCCGATGCCTTCTATCTGCATGCGGGTGAGCAGGGCGGGGCCTTTGTCATGCATCTGCCTGCCAGCAATGCAGTCGCCCTATTGTTGGTAAGCGCTGATTTCTCGGCAAGTGGCAGCGACTGGCTGGCGGATACCGAACAAAGCCTGGCCTTGCTGGTGAATTACCCCGGTGAACTGGCTGCGCCGATGGCCACGGTGGTGCCTGAATGGCATGCGTTGTTGAGCACGGTGTTGGGTGGACTAGCCGTCATGACCCAGCCCAAGCTGGAAATGGTGCGTGGCTGGGAAGAGGCCGCCCCGGCGGATGTGGTAGCGCTGGCCAGCCACCCCGGTTGCGTGAAGTCCCGCAAGAAAGGGCGCAGCCAGCTGCTGCAGGCAGGTTACCAGGAGGTAAGCTATTGCCGGATGAATGGGGTGGCTGCAAGCACGGCTGGCTATGCCAATCAGGGTTACTGGCGACGCCAGGCAGTGAGCGATGCGCAGGGCGGCTCCCGCCTGGTGTGGGTGATGCCGCGCTGATCAGCGCTGTGCCAGCTGGGTGCGCAGGATCTGACGCACCGCCGAGGTTTCAAAGGGCTTGCCCATGATGGCGGACACGCCGGCAGCCTCGGCAGCTGCCAGTTTTTCCATGTTTTCCTCACTGGAAATCATGATGATGGGAACCGAGCACTGCATGCTGCGGGTGCGGATGTAGCTGGCCAGCTCGCAGCCATCCATCAGCGGCATGTTGTAGTCGGTCAGCACCAGGTCAAACAGCGTGCTGTCGATCAGTGGTACGGCATCCTTGCCACTCCAGGATTCGGTAATTTTCTCGAAGCCCAGTCTTTCCAGTACGGTGCGGATGTGGCGGCGTGCCATCACGCTGTCGTCCACTACCAGGATGTTGAGGTCGGCATAGTCGATATCGCTGTCGGTATCGTTCTGGTTGACGGCCAGGAAATCCATGGTGTCGTTGATGACCTTGCGCAACTGGGGCAGGTCGAAGGGTTTGGGCAAAATGCCCATCAGTCCGGCCTGACGCATGGGGTCAATCAGCTCCGGGTTGGTTTCGCTGGAAATCAGGATGAAGGGCAGGTCGCGCAATTCCGGGTGGCCGCGCATCTGGAAAATCAATTCTCCGGCAGTCATGTCCGGCAGGTGAAAGGCACTCATCACCACGTCCGGCTTGTATTTGCCGATGTATTCCAGCAGTGCTTCCCCGGTTTCGAATACTTCCATGCGCGTGATGCCAAGTTCTGCCAGCGCATTGCGGATGATCTGCGCTTGAACCGACGAGCTTTCTGCCAGCGCGACAATCAGATGTTGGGTAGACAGCATGCGTGTATCCGTTTTCTGTTGTAAGGCTACATTCCACTATAGGCTGATTGGCTGTGCTGTCAGCATGGCCAATGAAAAAACCCTGCCGCAGGCGACAGGGTTTTTGGCTTATTGCTCCTGATGGTAGCGGGTAATGCGTTCTACCTCTTCCTTGGAACCCAGGAACACCGCAATGCGTTCATGCAGGCCTTGCGGCTGGATGTCCATGATGCGCTGGTGGCCGTTGGTGGCTGCGCCGCCAGCCTGTTCAATGATGAAGGCCATCGGATTGCCTTCGTACATGATGCGCAGCTTGCCGGCTTTGTCCGGATCACGGGCATCTTTCGGATACATGAAGATGCCGCCGCGGGTGATGATGCGATGCACTTCGGCCACCATGGAGGCCACCCAGCGCATATTGTAGTCCTTGCCCAGCGGACCGGTCTTGCCGGCCAGCATTTCGTCGACATAGCGTTTTACCGGGGCTTCCCAGTGACGCATATTGGACATGTTGATGGCAAATTCCTGTGTGGTTTCCGGAACCTGCATGTCGGAGTGCGTCAGCACGAAGGAGCCGTGCTCGCGGTCCAGCGTAAAGCCGTGCACGCCGCTGCCAAAGGTCAGCACCAGCATGGTTTGCGGGCCATAAACGGTGTAGCCGGCGGCAACCTGCTTGGTACCCGGCTGCAGGAAGGCTTCCTGGGTGGGGTGATCAATGCCTGCCGGGCAGCGCAGAATGGAGAAGATGGTGCCTACCGAGATATTGACGTCAATATTGGACGAGCCGTCCAGCGGATCGAACATCAGCAGGTATTCGCCCTTCGGGTATTCGCCCGGAATGTGGTAGGGCAGTTCCATTTCTTCCGATGCCATGGCGGCCAGGCTGCCACCCCATTCGTTGGCATCCAGCAGGAAGTCGTTGGCGATCACATCCAGCTTCTTTTGTGCCTCGCCCTGGATATTGCCGGTACCGGCTTCGCCCAGAATGCCGGCCAGTGCACCCTTGTTGACGGAGTAGCTGATGGCCTTGCAGGCGCGGCCAACGGTTTCGATCAGCAGGCGCAGTTCGGGCGGCAGGGTGCCGGCCTTGCGCTGTTGTTCGATCAGAAAGCGGGAAAGGGTGATGCGGCTCATGTCATTCCTTGCGTGCGGTGGATGTGCAAAACGTATCTGGTTCTGGCACAGCGAATCTAATGTCAGGCGGTCATTATAACGAATATGCCTGCATCGTCATGCGCTAACAGCTATCAATAAACGGTGATTCCAGCGAGAGCCTTGTAATGCGGATATTTCTGGCGCTGATTCTGATGTCATGGTTGCCCGGTGCCATGGCGCTGAGCATTTATACCGAAGAATGGCCCCCCATTACCTTTCAGCGTAACGGCATGGCCGATGGCATGGCAGTGGAGGTGGTAAGGGAAATCCAGGCCAGAATTCATGACAACAGCCCCGTGGAGGTGGTGCCGTGGGCGCGTGGCTATCGCGAGCTGGAAAGCACGCCCAACGTCATGCTGTTTACCGTAGGGCGCAGTGATGCGCGTGAAAAGCTGATGACGCTGGTAGGGCCGGTTGCGGTATCGCAAACCGTGCTGCTGTGTCGCAAGGGCGAGTCAGCTGGGCTGCTGGCGCTGGGGAGTGCCATTTACAACAGGCCGGTGGGGGCGTATCGGGGCAGCATCTTTGCTGACGCCGCGGTGGCGGCCGGTTTTACCGAGCTTGATCTGGCACCTACCCCGCAGATCAGCGCACAGAAATTGCTGGGCGGACGCTATGACTTGTGGGTGGAAGGCAGCTTTGTCGTAGCCGCCGTGCTCAAGGATATCCGGCAGTCAGCCGATGCAGTGGAGGTGGTGAGGGTGCTGGAGTCGCTGGAGTTGTACCTGGCGTTTTCGCGGGGCACGTCGGGCAGGGTCATCCGCCGCTGGTATGACGGGTTGGCGGCGATCAAGAAAGATGGCACTTTTCGGCGTATCTACAACAAATGGCTGCCGCACGAGAGTGTGCCAATGGAGGTGAGAGAACTCGGGCTGCCGCCTTCACCCTGAGGAGCGGCAGCCTGTGCTGCTGGCTTAGTCAGCCGGGAAGGCGTGGGCAATCATGTTGGCATTCAGCCCGGCAGCAGGAAAGGGCCGCATCTGGCCGGCTTCCTGTTCCAGCCAGCGGCAGAACGAGGCCACGGTGGAATCGCCCGATGCGGTGCGCGGTACGATCCAGCAATAATCCCGCACCGGCACTACCGGGCTGGATAGCGGTGCCACCAGTTGGCCGGAATCCACCAGCGACTGTGCCATCGGCAGCGGGCCCAGTGCCACGCCCAGGCCATCCAGCGCGGCCTGCAAGGCCAGCGAGAAGCGGTCGAAGTGCAAGCCGCAGGCCGGTTTCAGCTCGGGCACACCGGCCAGGGTCAGCCAGCGTTGCCAGGCGGTGGGGCGTGTGTCGGCATACAGCAGGGTGTGCTGAGCCAGGTCTGCCGGGCTTTCAATCGGAAAACGCTTGAGCAGCGCCGGCGAACACAAGGGCAGCTCGCACTCTTCCAGAAACGGTTTGGCAATATGGCCGGGCCAATCGCCGGGGCCGCGGCGGATGGCAATGTCAAACGGACTGTCCAGCCGGCTGATGTCGCGGTCGGATGTCACCAGATGCAGTTCGACATCCGGGTAGCTTTCGCGAAATACATGCAAGCGCGGCATCAGCCAGTGCATGGCCATGGTAGGGGTGGAGTTGATGGTGAGGCGGCGCTGGTTGTCCGGCTGCAGCAACTGCGAGGTGGCGTTGGCAATCAGGTCCAGCCCGTCCTGCACCTGAATCAGGTAGCGCCAGCCGGTATCGGTCAGCTTCACCCGTCCGCCGGCGCGCTCGAACAGACGCACACCCAGCCATTCTTCCAGCTGCTTGATCTGCTTGCTCACAGCACCGTGGGTAACGAACAGCTCGTCCGCCGCCGAGGAAAAGCTTTCCAGCCTTGCTGCGGCCTCGAATATCCGCAGCGCATTAAGAGGGGGGTAAGTACTCATGGTGTGAGTATAACTCACAGACGATGTTTCGATTACTCGTTTGTAACTGGCATGCAGAGGGCGTAATCTTCCAGCAATCAAAACGGGGTAGAAGGAAATCTCCCCGGACGGTTGCCGCCAGTTGATCCCGCGCTGGCGGCTGACTCATTGCAAACAACCCAAGCAAAAAGGTCCCAAGCTATGCTCGAAGCCTACCGTCAGCATGTTGCAGAGCGCGCTGCACTGGGCATTCCGCCCCTGCCGCTGAACGCCAAGCAAACCGAACAACTGGTCGAACTCCTGAAAAACCCGCCGAAGGGCGAGGAAGATCTGCTGGTCGAGCTGATCACCTTCCGCGTACCGCCGGGCGTGGATGATGCGGCCAAGGTCAAGGCATCCTTCCTGGCCGCCGTTGCCGAAGGCAGCGTGGCTTCGCCGCTGGTTTCCCGCGCCAAGGCCACCGAACTGTTGGGCACCATGCTGGGTGGCTACAACGTCAAGCCGCTGATCGACCTGCTGGCTGACGCCGAAGTGGGCGCCATCGCCGCCGAAGGCCTGAAGAAAACCCTGCTGGTATTCGATTTCTTCCACGACGTGCAAGTGCTGGCCGACGGTGGCAATGCCAACGCCAAGGGCGTGCTGCAAAGCTGGGCCGATGCCGAATGGTTCACCAGCCGTCCGGAAGTGGAAAAGAAAATCACCGTTACCGTATTCAAGGTGCCGGGCGAAACCAATACCGACGACCTGTCGCCGGCACCGGACGCCTGGAGCCGCCCGGACATCCCGCTGCACTACCTGGCCATGCTGAAGAACACCCGTCCGGGTGCTGCCTTCGTGCCGGAAGAAGATGGCAAGCGCGGTCCGATGCAGTTCATCGAAGACCTGAAGAAAAAAGGCCATCTGGTTGCCTACGTGGGCGACGTGGTGGGTACCGGTTCTTCCCGCAAGTCCGCCACCAACTCGGTGGTATGGGCGACCGGCCAGGACATCCCGTTTGTGCCGAACAAGCGCTTTGGCGGTGTAACCCTGGGCGGCAAGATTGCTCCTATCTTCTTCAACACCCAGGAAGATTCCGGCTCGCTGCCGATCGAAGTGGACGTGTCTGCGCTGGAAATGGGCGATGTGATCGATATCTACCCGTATGACGGCAAGATTGAAAAGAACGGTGCCACCGTTGCCAGCTTCCAGCTGAAATCTGACGTGCTGCTGGACGAAGTCCGTGCTGGCGGTCGTATCAACCTGATCATCGGTCGTGGCCTGACCTCCAAGGCGCGCGAAGCGCTGGGTCTGGCTCCGTCCACCGCCTTCCGTCTGCCCAAGGATCCGGTCAATTCCGGCAAGGGCTTCTCGCTGGCACAGAAGATGGTTGGCCGCGCCTGTGGTCTGCCGGAAGGTCAGGGCGTACGTCCGGGCACCTACTGCGAACCGAAGATGACCACCGTGGGTTCGCAAGACACCACCGGCCCGATGACCCGCGACGAGCTGAAAGACCTGGCCTGTCTGGGCTTCTCCGCCGATCTGGTGATGCAGTCCTTCTGCCACACCGCTGCGTATCCGAAGCCGGTGGACGTGAAAATGCACAAGGAACTGCCGGCCTTCATCTCCACCCGTGGTGGCGTTGCGCTGCGTCCGGGCGATGGCGTGATTCACAGCTGGCTGAACCGTCTGCTGCTACCGGATACCGTGGGTACCGGTGGTGACTCCCACACCCGTTTTCCGATCGGCATTTCCTTCCCGGCCGGCTCCGGTCTGGTGGCTTTTGCCGCTGCTACCGGCGTAATGCCGCTGGACATGCCGGAATCCGTTCTGGTGCGTTTCAAGGGCGAACTGCAGCCGGGCGTCACCCTGCGTGACCTGGTGAATGCCATCCCGCTGTACGCCATCAAGCAGGGTCTGCTGACTGTGGCCAAGGCTGGCAAGAAGAACATCTTCTCCGGTCGCGTACTGGAAATCGAAGGTCTGCCGAACCTGAAGGTTGAACAGGCATTCGAACTGTCCGACGCTTCTGCCGAACGTTCTGCTGCTGGTTGCACCGTGCATCTGAACAAGGAACCCATCGTCGAATACATGCGCTCCAACATCACCCTGATGAAGACCATGATCGCCGACGGCTACGCCGATGCCCGCACCCTGGAACGCCGCATCAAGAAGATGGAAGAGTGGATTGCCAACGGTGAACTGCTGAAGGGTGATGCCGATGCCGACTACGCCGCCGTGATCGAAATCGATCTGGCCGACGTGAAAGAGCCTATCGTGGCCTGCCCGAACGACCCGGACGATGTGAAGTTCATGTCCGAAGTGGCCGGCACCAAGATCGACGAAGTGTTCATCGGTTCCTGCATGACCAATATCGGTCACTTCCGTGCTGCGTCCAAGCTGCTGGAAGGCAAGCGCGACCTGCCGGTCAAGCTGTGGCTGGCGCCGCCGACCAAGATGGATGCGCAGCAGTTGACCGACGAAGGTCACTACGGTGTGTTCGGCATGGCCGGTGCCCGTACCGAAATGCCGGGCTGCTCGCTGTGCATGGGTAACCAGGCGCAGGTGCGTGAAGGCGCTACCGTGATGTCCACTTCCACCCGTAACTTCCCCAACCGTCTGGGCAAGAACACCAATGTGTTCCTGGGTTCGGCCGAACTGGCCGCAATCTGCTCCAAGCTGGGCAAGATTCCGACCGTGGAAGAGTACAAGGCCAATATCGGCATCATCAATGAGAAGAGTGCCGAGGTTTACCAGTATCTGAACTTCGACCAGATCAAGGACTATCAGGACATCGCCGCTACCGTGGCAGTGAACTGATCCCGCCTGTGATCAACAAGAACCCCGCCTGGTGCGGGGTTTTTTGTCTGCTGCGGTTACCTGCGGCCAGCTAGTGCGGATTGGTGGCAAAAAACAGGTACAATCGACAATCTTGTTGCCCTGTAGCGCTGCGTCGGTTTGCTGGTTGGCCAGCGGCTGGATGCAGGCAGCGGTTTGAATGACGAAAGAGGTTGCGGATCGTGTGGTTTGTGTTTGCGCTGATTGGTTTGGGTGTGGCTGGTGGTGTGGCCTGGCGGAAGCTGGGAGGAGGGCAGTCCTGGGTCAAGGGCTTGCCGGAACAGCGCGTACGCCTGCTGAAAAAGCTGGACCAGATGCTGGGTGCCGGCCACGACGAGGCGCTGGATATCACACCGGCAGCCTTTCGTGAGCGCCGCCGCGAGCCGGTTGCCATCCACTTCGATGCTGATGAAGAAAGCCGCCCGTCAGAGTCGGGCGTGCCGCTAAATGAAAAAAGTACACAGCTGCCAGTCGTATCCGGATCGGCAAGCACCGAATTCCGTCAGCCCGTGGCAGCACCCTCTCATGCCGATAGGGCAGGACCTGCTGTAGCGGCAGCAGCAGAAGTAGTGACTGCCAAGCGCCAAACCACCGTTCGTACTGCACCGCCGGCAGATCTGCCGCATGTGGAGCTGGCGCGCAGTTACCGCAAGAGCAAGCCCCAGCCCAAACCGGCAGCGGCACCGGTTACCGGCAATCTACCGGTCATCGGGCTGGACGAATTGCAAAACAATATGCACCACGGTGCACGCCGCCGTCAGGCGCAGCGCCAACCGCTGGCAGCTCAGCCAGAACAGAAATCCCTGCCGTTGATTGATCCGCACGAAGTGCGCGCTCAGGTCAATGCTTTGCACAGCAAGCGCCGTAGCGGCGAAGTGCTGGTCGAAAAGCCTGCCGTGGTTCTGCAGCCGGTGCGTTCGGCACCCCTCAAGATCATGCCGACACCGTCGGTGCCGCGTCGCGAGCAGGCACCGGAAGAGCCCGCCATTGTCCGCCACGAACAGCAACCCCGCAGCAAGGCTTACGAAGGTTGGATCCGCCCGCCGGAGGGCAAGGCAGCTGCAAGCAAGACAGCCCAGCCTTCGGCAGCGCTGCCAGCAGGACTGTCGCTTGCCGATATCCCGGATGCTCCGGCCGCTGGTCTGCCCGCAGCGGCTGCGCGGGTCACGACTATGGTTGGCAGCGTACTTGAGGCAATACCACCGGCAGATACGTTGCCGCCAGTCCTTGCCACAGACAGCATGGTGCCGGAAGCGGCTGAACAAGCTGCTGCTGCCGAACCATCCCTTGCCCAATTGGTGCATACAGTCCATGAAGATGCAGAGCCTGTTGCAACTGAAACTGTTGTCGCTGAGCCGCCTGCAATTGATGCCGGCCAGCCACCACGGCAAGATGCGCCCCTGAATGTGCTTGCAGAACCGATGGCAGCACCTGCTGTTGTTGCCGCCAGCACGCAGTCGTTGTCAGTAGCAGCGCTTCCTGATGATGAAAACAGCTTTACACCAAGCGTTGAGGAGCGTCAGCCCTGGCGCTGGCCTGAGCAACGCCAGCAGGTGCCGCAGCCTGTTGCGCCAGTTGCCCGGGCCGGGCAGGAGCAGGATGCATTGCGCTGGTCGACGATTGTAGAACGGCTGCCGCAGGCCGAAGCAGCAGCTGCAAGCGATAGCCCACTGGTTTGGCATTTGCTGGACGATGCTCAGCCCTCAGTCAGCCTGGCTGCCGACCCTGTGGAAACAGCTACCGCCCTGGCAGATACAGCATCCCCTGATGCATCCGTCGTGCAATCTGCTCTGATGGGGACGGCGGCTACAGATTCCGCCGGGTATGCCCCTGCGAGCGCCGTGCCGCCGGGTACTACGCCAGATGCTGCCCAGCCGTGGAGCTTGCCTGCCCCGGCCGCAGTGCATCGCTCCAGCCTGCCGGTGATCTACGGCGAAGACTGCCTGCCAGGACTGGATTTGCTGCGCCCGGCAGAAGAAGCCACTGCCGTGGTGTCTGAAGATGAATTGCTGGAGCGCGGCATTCTGATTGAGGAAAAACTGGCCGAATTCAAGGTCAAGGTGAGTGTGGTGGATGCCTATGCCGGGCCGGTGATCACCCGTTATGAGGTAGAGCCTGCCGTTGGCGTGCGTGGCAATCAGGTGGTTAACCTGATGAAAGACCTGTCACGGGCGCTGGGGCTGGCGTCAATCCGTGTGGTGGAAACCATACCGGGCAAAACCTGCATGGGGCTGGAGCTGCCCAATGCCAAGCGCCAGATGATAAGGCTGTCAGAAATCTTCTCCGCTGAGGTGTTCCAGCAGCCGGCCTCGCGCCTGACCATGGCGCTGGGCAAGGACATTACTGGCCAGCCGGTGGCCATCGACCTGGCCAAGGCCCCGCACCTGCTGGTGGCGGGCACTACCGGTTCGGGCAAGTCGGTGGGCGTCAATGCCATGATTTTGTCCATGCTGTACAAGGCCACACCGGACGAAGTGCGTTTCATCATGATCGACCCCAAGATGCTGGAACTGTCGGTATACAACGATATTCCGCACTTGTTGGCCCCGGTGGTGACCGACATGAAACTGGCGGCCAATGCGCTCAACTGGTGTGTGGGTGAAATGGAGCGGCGCTACCGGCTGATGAGTGCGCTGGGCGTGCGCAATCTGGCAGGCTACAACGACAAGGTGCGCGAAGCCGAGGTGGCTGGCCGCCGGCTGACCAACCCCTTCAGCCTGACACCTGAAACACCGGAGCCGCTGAATAATCTGCCCTTCATCGTGGTGGTGGTGGATGAATTTGCTGACCTGATGATGGTGGCCGGCAAGAAGATTGAAGAACTGATTGCCCGTCTGGCCCAGAAGGCCCGTGCAGCCGGTATCCATCTGATTCTGGCTACCCAGCGGCCGTCGGTGGATGTGATTACCGGTCTGATCAAGGCCAATATCCCGACCCGGATTGCCTTCCAGGTATCCAGCAAGATCGACAGCCGCACCATTCTGGATCAAATGGGTGCGGAAAGCCTGCTCGGCCAGGGTGATATGCTGTTCCTGCCGCCGGGCAGCGGTTATCCGCAACGGGTGCACGGTGCTTTTGTCACCGATGACGAAGTACACGCGGTGGTGGATTTTCTCAAGCAATGGGGTGAGCCGGATTATGTGGAAGGCCTGCTCACCGGCGAGAGCGAGGCGGATGAGGAGTCGGCCGCAGCCACCGCCAAGACTCAGGCGGCTACCGAGAGCGATCCTCTATACGATGAGGCGGTGGAGATTGTGCTGAAAACGCGCAAACCGTCGATTTCTGCGGTGCAGCGCCATCTGCGCATAGGCTATAACCGTGCGGCGCGGCTGATCGAGCAGATGGAAGCCGCCGGCATTGTCAGTGCCATGGAAAGCAATGGCAACCGCACCGTGCTGGTGCCGCAGCGGGAGTTTTGATCGATGTAGGCCTGATGTGTGCCACGCAGGGCAGAGGAAAACAAAAAAGGCAGCCAAGGCTGCCTTTTCCTGTGATGAACAATCTCAGTAGCGACGCTGGCGACGCGGAGGCTGTTCGTCGTTACGGATGCGGATGGGGATCAGCTCGCGCTTTTTCTCCAGCGGGGCAAGCATCATGCCCAGCACAACGGCAAAGGCGGCGATCAGTGCGATCATCAATACGGTTTCCATGGCTGATCTCCCTTGGCTAAGTATGGTTCTATCTGGTTGAACCCTGAATTCATTGTCGGCACAACTGGCTGATTGCTCAAGTTAAATATGCGGCAATTGTGGTTTTTTTCAAGCAAACCTGTGCTATTTCATAGTGATGCAGGTAGCAATCCAAACATCATCTATAAAGTAAGGCATGAACCAATACGTAATGAGCTGGAGAAGGTTTTGACTGCGCCATTCCATGCTGATTCCACCCCAGCGGCACTGGCGTCGGCAGCAGTGCTGCAAGCCATGTTCAACGCGGCAGATTCGGCGTTGCTGGCACTGGATGCTGCAGGCACCATCACCTTGTTCAATCCAGCGGCAGAAAAGCTGCTGGGCTACAAGGCAGACGAATTGCGTGGCCAAAGCCCAAGCTGCCTGCTGGCACCGGATAGGCTGGAACAGGAATGCCGTCAGCTGACGCTGCGGCTGGGGCGCAGTGTCGCAAGCGCGGAGGTATTCACGGCAGAGGCACAAGCTGGCCGCAGCCTGCAACGCGAGTGGCCATTGCTGGACAAGCAGGGGCGCGAGCATACGGTACGTCTGTCGGTAACCGCCATTGCCACCCCAGGTGCGGACAGCGGCTTCATGCTGGTGTTGCAGGATATTACCGAACTCAAACGCATGCAGCAGTTAATGAGCCGCCAGCATGCATTGTTTACCACCGGGCCCATGGTGGCATTTTCCTGTAGCCCGGAACATCCTGATGTCGTGGTGGAAGTCAGCCCTAACGTGGCGGATATTCTGGGTTGTTTTCCCGAGGATATCCTGCTGGAGCCTGCGTGGTGGTTGCAGCGGCTGCATCCGGACGACAGGTCAGCCCTGGCCGATGGCCGTTGGCGGCTGTTGCAGGGGGAAGGCTTTGTTACACGGCGTTATCGCTTTTTGCATGGCAGCGGGCGCTGGTGCTGGCTGGAAGAGCATGTGCAGCTACTGCCTGGCGACGTGGTGCAGGGCTACTGGATTGATGTCAGCAAACAGGTGGAGGGTGAGGACCGGCTGGCCAAGATTGCCAGCAACATTCCCGGCATGCTGTTCAAGTACACCATCGATGCGTATGGCAAAGGTCATTTTGTCTATGTGAGCGAAGGGGTGCGCAATATCTTCGGCATCTCGCCCCAGCAGGCGCGGGAAAACGCAGAACTGGTGGCGCAGCGGGTTTTTCCGGATGATCTGCAGCGGGTGCGCGAAGAGGGCGAATCTGCGCTGCGCTATCACCTGCCATGGATATGCGAGTTTCGCATCCTGCTGCCGAATGGGCGGCTGATCTGGGTGGAAGGACGGGCGACGCCGGAGTTGCAGGACGACCAGTCGGTGAGCTGGCATGGCCTGATCTCGGAAATCACCCAGCGCAAGCGTACCGAAGAGGCGCTGCGCGAAAGCCAGGAAAGGCTGGACATGGCCATGCGTGGTGCCAATATCGGCCTGTGGGACTGGCATGTGGCACTGGGGCGTCTGGATTTCAACCAGCAGCTGGTGAACATGCTGGGTTACGACTATCACACCCTGCACAATAATCCGGCGCAGTGGCAGGCGCTGGTGCATCCGGATGATCTGTCCACCGTGCGGCACAATATTCGTGTGTTGCTCAAGCGCGAGGCACAGCAGTACCGCATTGAGTACCGGCTGATCAAACGCAATGGCGAAATCATGTGGATTCTGGACAAGGGCCAGGCTACCGAGCTGGATAGCAACGGCAATGTCTGCCGCATTGTTGGCACCGTGCAGGACATCACCACCCACAAGCAGGCGCAGAAGCTGCTGGAAAACAGCGAGGCGCACTTTCGCATGCTGTTCCAGAATCATGGTGCAGTGATGATTCTGATCGATCCTGCCAGCGGCCAGATCGTGGATGCCAATTCATCCGCCGAGCGCTTTTATGGCTATAGCCGTGCCGAGCTGGTGGGCATGCCGATGAGCCAGATCAACCAGATGGAGGACGAACGGGTACGTGGCACCATGGGGGTGGCCTTGTTGCAGGCGCATAACCATTTCACCTTTACTCATCGGCTGGCCAGCGGCGAGTTGCGCACCGTGGACGTGCATTCCTCGCCAGTGGATTCCGGTGGCCGCACCCTGCTGTTTTCCATCATCCACGACATTACCGCACGCCGGCAGGCCGAGGATGCGCTCTCCACCCTGCAGCGCCAGTTGCTGGCCATTATCGAGAATTTCCATGGTGCCATGCTGCTGGAAGACCAGAATGGTGCCGTGGTGCTGGTCAACCACCAGTATTGTGAAATGTTCATGCCGGAGCGCAGTCCGGAGCAGATCAAGAATGACAGCCGTTTGCATGTGGCTGCTGAAGCGGCCTGCTGTTTTGCCGAGCCGGAACGGCTGATGCAGCGGCTGGAAGAATTGCAGCACTCGCGCCAGATGGTGCTGGGAGAGGAATGGGAGCTGGTCGATGGCCGTATGCTGGAGCGCGATCATGTGCCCATCTTCATCGAAGGCCGGCTGCGCAGCGTACTGTGGGTCTACCGCGACATCAGCAGCCGTAAGAAACAGGAGGAGGCCCTGCGCCTGCTGGCTACCACGGATGCGCTGACCGGCATTGCCAACCGGCGCAGTTTCATGGAAAAGCTGGGCGACGAATTTGCCCGCTTCATGCGCTTTAGCAATCCGGTGGCGGTGCTGATGCTGGATATCGATCACTTCAAGCAGGTCAACGATACCTGGGGGCATGCAGTAGGTGACAAGGTGCTGCACGAATTTGCTGCCATCTGCCAGCAGGAAGTGCGCAAGGTGGATGTGCTGGGCCGGCTGGGCGGGGAAGAATTTGCCGTCATCCTGCCTGGTAGTGGCATGGCAGGTGCGCTGGCGCTGGCGGAAAGGCTGCGCGAAGCGGTGCGCGCCCGTGAGATCAAGGTGGGAGAGGCATCGTTGCAAATCCGCACCAGCATCGGCGTGAGTTGCTTTTCACGCCAGCAGCAGGATGCCGCCGTGGCGCTGGCGCTGGCCGACCAGGCTCTGTATGAGGCCAAGCTGGCCGGGCGCGATCAGGTGAAGGCTTTTGATGGCAATGGTCAGCATTTTCCACCCATTGCGCCGGCAGGGAGCTAGGCGGCGGGCAGAGGGGATGCAGGTGCAGTCTGTTTCAGGCTGCGCATGGCGCGGTCCACGCCATCCAGCGTTAGCGGAAACATGCGTTGCTGCAGCAGGGTACGCATCATCTGCAGGGATGGGGTGTAGTCCCAGTATTGCTCGGCCACCGGATTGAGCCATGCGGCATGACGGAACTGCGTCAGCAGGCGCTGCATCCATGCTTCACCGGATTCCGGATTCATGTGTTCCACGCTGCCGCCCGGATAGCTGATTTCATACGGGCTCATGGTGGCGTCACCCACCAGAATCAGCTTGTAGTCCTTGCCGAAGGTGTGGATCAAGTCCCAGGTGGACAGGCTGCTGCTCTGGCGGCGCTGGTTGTCCTTCCACACGGTTTCGTAGACGCAGTTGTGGAAGTAGTAGTACTCCAGATGCTTGAACTCGCTTTTGACGGCGGAGAACAGCTCTTCTACTGCCTTGATGTGGTCGTCCATCGAACCGCCGACGTCAAACAGCACCAGCACCTTCACGGTATTGCGCAGCTCCCGCACCATCTGCAGCTGTAGCAAGCCTGCATTGCGGGCGGTGGCGGCAATGGTGGCATCCAGGTCCAGCACTTCCTCGGCGCCATCGCGGGCAAATTCGCGCAGCCGGCGCAAGGCCAGCTTGATATTGCGACTGCCCAGCTCTGCTGCATTGTCGAAATTGCGGAACTCCCGTTTGTCCCACACCTTTACTGCGCGGCGGTGGCGCGAGCCATCCTGGCCGATGCGTATGCCTTCCGGATTGTAACCGTAGGCACCAAACGGGCTGGTGCCGCCAGTGCCTATCCATTTGTTGCCGCCCTGATGCCGCTCATTTTGTTCTTCCAGCCGCTGGCGCAGGGTGTCCATCAGCTTGTCCCAGCCCATGGCCTGTAGCTGCTGTTTTTCCGCTTCGCTGAGGAATTTCTCCACCTGTTTGCGCAGCCACTCTTCCGGAATCTGCGTTTGCAAATCGTCCAGTTGCAAGGTTTTGCCATGGAAGTAGTGGCTGAATGCCTGATCGAAACGGTCGTAATGCTTTTCATCCTTGATCAGCGTGGTGCGTGCCAGGAAGTAAAAGGCGTCCAGGCTGCCAAAAGCAACATGCTGCTTCAGCGCTTCGAGCAGGGTGAGGAATTCCTTGAGCGATACCGGCAGGCCGGCGTCGCGCAATGTATAAAAGAAATTGATCAGCATGGTGGCTTCGTGCAGCGTGACAGGGAAAAATCCAGATGCTATTCTGGCTTTAGAGTCGTGGCTCTAAACGACCGTTTGCCGGATGGAACAACACGAGGATAGCACAATGAATGTCATGCCGATGATGCCTGACACTGAAGCAGATCTGCAGGAGGGCTATGCGGCGTTACGTACCGCCGCCGATAGCGAACGCTTCCCCGGCCTGGCCTGTCGCCGTGGCTGGCTGGATGCACTGGAACAGCTGATCCAGCACAACCGCTCGGCACTGATTGCCGCCGTCAATGCCGACTTCGGTCAGCGCAGCAGTGTGGAAACGCAACTGGGTGAGCTGTTTCCCAGCCTGGAAGAGTTGCGTCGGGCACGGCGCAAGTTGGGCGGCTGGATGCAGCCGCAGCGGCGGCCGGTTTCCATCTGGTTCCGCCCGGCGCGTAACCGGCTGTTGCCGCAACCATTGGGCGTTGTGGGCATTGTCGTACCGTGGAACTATCCGCTGTTTCTGGCGCTGGGGCCGCTGGTTGGTGCGCTGGCTGCCGGCAACCGGGTGATGATCAAGATGTCCGAGCTTACCCCGGTTACCGGCCAACTGCTGGCCGAGCTGGTGGCACGCCATTTCGAGCCGGGTCTGGTCTGTGTGATCAATGGCGGCCCTGAGTTGTCACAGGCGTTTACCCGCCTGCCTTTCGACCACCTGTTGTTTACCGGCTCCACCGCCGTGGGTCGGCATGTGATGCGGGCCGCGGCGGACAATCTGACGCCGGTGACACTGGAGCTGGGTGGCAAGTCGCCGGCCATCGTGGCACGCGATGCCGACTTTGCCCACGCCGCAGAATCCATTATTGCCGGCAAGATGTTCAATGCAGGCCAGACCTGTGTGGCACCGGATTATGTGCTGGTGAATGCCAAGGATCGCGATCGCCTGCTGGCCATGCTGGATGCCGCCGCCACCCGGGCCTATCCCACATTGGCGCATAACACTGACTACAGCAGCATCATCCACCCGCGCCATTATCAGCGCCTGCAGCAATGGCTGGCCGAGGCCGAAGCTGCCGGTGCCAGAATCTGCCAGGTCAATCCGGCTGCGGAGGACTTGCGGGCAGTGCGCAAGATCCCGCTGACGCTGGTGCTGGATTGCCCGCCGCACTGTGCGCTGATGCAGGAGGAAATATTCGGCCCCATCCTGCCGGTGCTCAGCTACGACCGTTTTGACGACGCACTGGATTACATCAATGCCCGGCCGCGCCCGCTGGCGCTGTATCTGTTCGACCGCGACCCGGTGCGCATCGACAAGGTATTGCAGCAGACCATCTCCGGTGGTGTGTGTATCAACGAAACCGTATTGCACGTGGTACAGGATGCCATGCCCTTTGGCGGTGTCGGGCCTTCGGGTATGGGCCATTACCATGGCTACGAAGGCTTTCTCACCTTCTCCAAGCTCAAGCCGGTATTCGAGCAAAGCCGCTGGGCCGGCACCTGGTTGACCCGCCCGCCTTACGGGCGTGCGGTGCAATGGCTGCTGCGACTGATGCTGAGGGGATGAGATGATCAATATCAAGCGACGGCAGTTGATCAAGACCGGCATGGCCGGCAGCGTGGTATTGCTGGCTGCAGCCTGGCTGGCGGCCCCCGTAGATGATTATCCCGCGCCGGTGTCCGCCGTGCGGCTGGATTTCCTGCAAGCTGCTGATGGGCAGATCATTCGCAGCCTTGCACCGGTGATGTTGGGTATCGCCGGGCTGCCACTGGATGATGTAGTACAGGGGGTAGACCGGGCCATCACCAAGCTGCTGCCTGCGGTGCAGCAAGAGCTGCGCCAACTGTTTGACCTGCTGGCCAACCGCTGGGCGCGCTGGTGGCTGGCCGGCGTGCGCAGCCCATGGGCCATGGCGCAAGCGGGGGAGCTCAGCCAGTTTCTGCTGCGCTGGCAAAACAGTTCCTTGCTGTTACTGCGCTCGGCGTATCAGGCCCTGCGCGCGCTGATCAATGCGGCCTGGTTTGGCAACCCTGCCAGCTGGGGTGCGTTGGGTTATCAGCAACCACCACAAATCATGGGCTTGCTGCCATGAGCCAGAACATGACATTGCCGGACCCGATTGCCCAAGGCGTAGCCGCTGGCTGGCGCGTGCTGGATGGTGCGGCGCAGACACAGGACCTGCAACTGACTTGCGATGTGCTGATCATCGGCACCGGAGCCGGTGGTGGTATGACGGCGGAAGTGCTGGCCAGCGCCGGGCTGGACGTGCTGATGGTGGAAGAGGGTGCCTTGCGGACATCGCGTGACTTCCGCCTGCTGGAAGCCAAGGCCTATCCGGAGCTGTATCAGGAAGCGGCCAGCCGCAAGACGGCAGACAAGGCCATCACTATTTTGCAGGGGCGCACGGTGGGTGGCAGCACCACCGTCAACTGGACCAGCGCTTTTCGCACCCCGCCAGATACCTTGGCCTGGTGGGGAGAGCGCTATGGTTTGCAGGGCCTCAACTCACAGGCCATGGCACCGTGGTTTGACATGGCCGAACAGAGACTGGGCATTGCCGACTGGCTGGCAGATCCCAATCCCAACAACAGCGTGCTGGAGCGTGGCTGCCAGGCGCTGGGGCTGAAGCATGGCCGCATCCGGCGCAATGTGCGTGGCTGCTGGAATCTGGGTTATTGCGGCATGGGCTGTGCCACCAATGCCAAGCAGTCCATGCTGGTAACAACCATTCCCGGCGCACTGGAGCACAAGGCCAGCCTGCTCAGCCGCGCCCGGGTGGAGCGGCTGCTGTTGGCGGCGGATGGCAAGTCGGTACAGGGCGCTACAGGCCGCTTGCTCAAAGCGGATGATCACAGTCCGAGTGCGCGCCAGTTCAATATCAAGGCACGGCATGTGGTGCTGGCCGCCGGAGCAATTGGCACGCCAGCCATCCTGCTGCGCAGCGGCCTGGGTGATGCGCATGTGGGCAAGCGCACTTTTCTGCATCCGGTCAGTATCTGCGGGGCAGTCATGCCGCAGCGCATCGAACCTTACAATGGCGCACCGCAGACGGTGTATTCCGACCACTTCATGCATACCCAGCCACTGGATGGTCCGCTGGGTTACAAGCTGGAAGTGCCGCCGGTCCATCCTTTGCTGATGGGGGTGACGCTGCCTGGATTCGGTCAGCACATGGCTACGCTGATGCAGCAGCTGCCCAATCTGCATGTAATGCTGGCTTTGTTGCGGGATGGTTTTCATCCGGACAGTCAGGGCGGGCAGGTGCGTTTGCGTGCGGATGGCTCGCCGGAGTTGGATTATCCCCTGAACGACGTGCTGTGGGATGGCGTGCGGCGCAGCTGGTTGACCATGGCCGAGCTACAGTTTGCCGCTGGTGCACGTCAGGTACAGGTGATCCATGAGCAGGCAGCATTGCAGTCCAGTTGGAAGGCGGCCCGCGAGATGATAGGTCAGCTGGCGCTCAAGCCCTTGCTGGCCCGGCTGGTTAGCGCGCATGTGATGGGTGGTGCCGCGATGAGCAGCCGGCCCGAAGACGGTGTGGTGGATGAGTATGGCCGCCACTGGGCGCTACGCAACCTCAGCGTGATTGATGGCTCGGTGTTTCCCACCAGTCTGGGTGCCAACCCACAGTTGTCAATCTATGCCTTTGCCCTGCGTGCGGCACACCAGTTGTGCGCGGCATTGAAAGCCTGAAAATCTAGAGCAAAAGCCCAAAAATGCCGGATATCCGGCATTTTTGGGCTTTGTCTGGTGGTAAATTCCATTTTGCTGCAGTTTGACTGACTAAGCGCAACCGCAGTCCATGCAGTTGCAATATACTGAAGTCATTATTGATGAATGAGTGTTCATTACTTCAATGGCATTTTCTGGCAAATTTTTCCCCTTGTGGCTGGGTCTTGCCGTTCTGAGCAAGCTGGTATTGGCAGAATCACTGCAACAGGCCTGGCAGCAGGCGGAGCAGGCCAGCAACAGCCTGCGCGCTGAGGCCCGCAAGGTAGCAGGGGCGCGGCAGCAGGAGGCCGCCAGCCATGCAGCCGCCGGCCCGGCGCTTACCGTCGATGCCGGTGTCAGTCAACTGGATAGCACGCCGACAGCGCGGCTGGATATCAGCCCGCTCAGCCAGGGGTTGGGTGCGCTGGGTGCACATCTGCCCTCTACCGTGGATGCGCCGTTGAGCAACCGGGATGTGCGCTATGCCAATGCCCGTCTTAGCCTGCCGCTGTATACGGGGGGCCGGCTTGCTGCCATGCAGCAGGCAGCCGCCGCAGCCACCAGCGCCAGCCAGTACGCACAGGAGCAGGCCCGGCAGTCACTGCGGCTGCAGGTGGCGGAGGCCTATTTTAATGTGCTGCGCGCGCGTCATGCTGCCAGCGTGGCCAGCCAGTATCTGCAAAGCCTGCAGTCCTACCAGCGTGATGTGAACAATTTTTTCCGCAAAGGCGTGGTGGCGCGTGGGGATGTGCTGGGGGCTGAGCTGGCGGTTGCTGATGCACAGCAAAAGCAAATCTCGGCCCGGCAGGCCGAAAGCCTCAGTCAGTCCGCCTATAACCGCTTGCTCGGGCGTGACTTCAGCCAGCCCGCCCAGCCGGATGAGCTAAGCCTGTCCGGAGACAAGCGCAGCCTGGCTGAGCTGCAGGACCGTGCCTTGCAGATGCGACCTGAACTGGCCGGTCTGGCCGAGTGGTCGGCATCCTTGCAGGCCAGTGCGCGCAGCGTGCGGGCGGAAAGTCAGCCGCAAGTGGGGGTGTATGCCGCCTATAGCTATCTCAACAATCCCTATCTGGTGAACAAAGGCGTGGGTTCGGTGGGTCTGGGGGTCAGCTGGACGGTATTCGACAGCGGCCTGATCCGCGCGCGCGCCGGCAGCGCCAGCGAGCAGGCAATGGCGATTGAAGACCAACTGCACGAGGTGCAGTCGCTGATTGCGCTGGATGTACAGCGCGCCCATAGCCAGCAGATAGAGGCGGCCGAGCGCATCAAGGTGGCACAGGCGGCCTTGCAGTCGGCAGATGAATTCCTGAGCATCCAGCGCGACCGTTATCGCAACGGCCTGGCCAATCAGACCGAGGTGCTGGCGGCAGAAGCTCGCCGGGCGGATGGTCAGCGCAATCTTTTCAATGCCCGTTACGACCACGCCCTGGCGGTGGTGGCCTTGCAACGGGCCATCGGCGAGTTGTGACATGAACAAAAGCAAAGTGGTGATGGCGGGGATCGTGCTGGCGCTGGCCGGTGCACTGGGTTACGGCATCTGGCAGGCGCGTGACCGTGGCCTGCCGGAAGGGCTGATCCAGGCCAATGGCCGGCTGGAGGGCGATAGCGTGCTGGTGGCCGCCAAGTATCCGGGGCGGCTGGAGACGGTGAAGGTGCATGAGGGGGATATGGTCAGCAGCGGCCAGTTGCTGGCCCGCCTGCATTCGGATGAAGTGACTGCCCGCTTGCGGGCTGCGCAAGCCACTCTGGCTGCCGCCCGTGCCCAGCAGCAGCGTGCCACCGCTGCCGCGGCCCAGGCCGACAAGGACGCCGCCCGTTTTGCCGACTTGCTGGCCCGTGGCTCGGTAGACCGCATGCATGCCGAACAGATGCAACTGGCCGCCGTGAGTGCCCGCAGCCAGAATCAGCAGGCAGCCGAGCAGATTCACCAGGCAGAAGCGGTAGTGGCCGAAGCCAGTGCCGTACTGCAGGAACTGCAACTGAAAGCACCTTCTGGTGGCATGGTCAGCAACCGGCTGCGTGAGCCGGGGGAAATGCTGGCAGCCGGTGGGGCAGTGGTGGAGATCATCGATCTGAACCACCTCTATCTCAAGGTGTATGTGCCGGAAAACCAGATCGGCAAAATCCGTCTTGGCCTGCCGGCGCAAATCACCACCGATGCCTTCCCGCAGCATCCGTTTGCCGCCACCGTCAGCCATATCGCAGCGCGCGCCGAATTTACCCCCAAGGAAGTGCAGACCCCGGATGAGCGGGTAAAACTGGTGTACGCGGTCAAGCTCACCCTGGCCAGCAATCCCGATCTGCGCCTCACGCCCGGCCTGCCTGCCGATGCGGTCATCCGCTGGAAGCCTGGGGTGGCCTGGCAAGCACCGCGCTGGTAGTCATGGACGACATCCTTATCAAGGCCAGCGGTTTTGGCAAACGCTATGCCGGTCATGTGGCGGTTGACACCCTGGACATGGCCGTGCGCCGTGGCGAGCTGTACGGGCTGATCGGCCCAGATGGCGCCGGCAAATCCAGCCTGATGAAGGCGGTGGCCGGCGTATTGTCCTACGAGCAGGGTAGTCTGGAGGTGTTTGGCCAGTTGCTGGACAGCGAACGCAGTGCCGAAGCCATCAAGGACCGCATCGGCCTGATGCCGCAGGGCCTGGGGCAGAACCTGTACGGCGATCTGTCGGTGGAAGAAAACGTCGACTTCTTTGCCCGGCTGCGGCTGGTGCCGCGTGCCGAGGCAGCGGCCCGCAAGGAACAACTGCTGGCCATCACCCGGCTGGCAGCGTTTCGCCAGCGGCCGATGAAGCAGCTATCCGGTGGCATGAAACAGAAACTGGGCCTGGTGTGTACGCTGATCCATGCCCCGCAGCTCATCATTCTGGATGAACCCACTACCGGGGTGGATCCGGTGTCGCGTCGCGACTTCTGGGCGATTCTGGCCGAGCTGATCGCCGGGCAGGGCCTGACTGCGCTGGTGTCCACCGCTTATATGGACGAAGCCAGCCGCTTCAACCGCATGAGCCTGCTGCATCAGGGCCGCAAACTGGCAGAAGGCACGCCGGCGGAGATTCTGCAGCAGGCTCCCGGCAGCATCGTGCAGTGCCGGGTGGAACCCCAGTTGGCCGCCATGCAGCGGCTGGCCGCCGCCTGGCCGCAGTGCGAGGCCATGGGGCCGGACATCCGCCTGTTTGTACCAGAAGCCAATCCTGATGCCGCCCGCCAGCAGGTGACGACCCTGCTGGATGGGCTGGACTGCCGCCAACTGGATGTGCTGGAGCCCGAGCTGGAAGATGTGTTTGTCGCCATGCTGGGCGGGCAGCAGGGTGGTTCGGCAGCGCCTTCCCTGGCCGCGCAGCAGCCCCAGCCTGCCGGGCAGGAGCTGGCCATTGAGGCCAAGGGGCTGAGCAAGCGCTTTGGTGATTTTGTCGCCGTGGGCGATGTCAGCTTTCAGGTGCGGCAAGGTGAAATCTTCGGCCTGTTGGGGGCCAATGGTGCCGGCAAGACCACCGCCATCAAGATGCTGACCGGCATTCTGCCGCCCAGCAGTGGCAGCGGGCGCGTGGCCGGGGCGGACATGAAGCAGGCCGGTGCGCTGATCAAGTCACGCATCGGTTATATGTCGCAGGCGTTTTCCCTGTATCTGGACCTGAGCGTGGTGGAAAACATCCGCCTGTATGCCGGCATTTACGGCCTGGATCGCAAGGCGCGTGCTGTACGGCTGCAGTGGATTCTGGACATGGCGGGGCTGCATGGTCACGAAAACGATCTGGCCGCCGCCCTGCCCATGGGCTTGCGCCAGCGGCTGGCACTGGGCTGCGCGCTGGTGCATCAGCCGCGGGTATTGTTTCTGGACGAACCCACCAGCGGGGTGGACCCCCTGGGCCGGCGCGCCTTCTGGGACATCCTGTTCCGCCTGTCACGGCAGGATGGCGTGGCCATGCTGGTGACCACCCACTATATGAGTGAGGCCGAACATTGCGACCATCTGGCGCTGATGTTTGCCGGTAAGGTGGTGGCGGACGCCTCGCCGCAGCAGATGAAACAGCAGGTGCTGGCCGAGGCCGGCCAGTTGTATCAGGTGCGCGCCGACAATGCTGCCGCGCTGGTGGCACCACTGCGCCAGGCCGGTTTTGCCGATGTGTCGCCCTATGGTACGGCCTTGCACGTGCTGACGCCGGATGTGGCGCGGCTGGGCGCGGTATTGCGCGATCTTGGCGTGCAGCACCCGCCGCAAGCACGGCCCATTGCGATGGAGGATGTGTTTGTGCAGCGTGTCAGCCAGTTGGAGGCGCAAAAGGCGGCCTCCGGGAGCAAGTCATGAATCTGCAGCGCGTGCTGGCCATCGCCGGCAAGGAATGGCGTGAAATCGTACGTGACCGGCTGTTCTTCTCGCTGGCTTTTGTGGTGCCGGCCTTGTTGATGCTGTTGTTCGGCTATGGTCTGTCGCTGGATGTGGAAAACATCCCGTTTGCTGTGGTGGACCACGATTGCAGCGCCGCTAGCCGCGACTATGCCTACCGCTTTATCGATTCGCGCTATTTCCAGTTTCGCGGTTATGCCGGGGATGAGCGCGATGCCAGCCGACTGATTGGCTCTGGGCAGGTGCGGGTGGTGCTGGTGATACCGCCGCAGTTTGGCAAGAGCCTGGCCCAAGGCCGCCCGGCGGCCATCCAGACCCTGGTGGACGGCAGCTTTCCCAGCCGCGCCATGACCACCAAGGGCTATGTCACCGCCATCAATGCCGCCTTCAGCCTGGCCGCAGTGGCCCAGGCAGTGTCGCAGGCTACCGGCCTGTCACAGCAGGATGCCCTGGCGCAGCTAACGCCCATCGCGCTGGAATCGCGCTATCTGTACAACCAGAGCGTGTCCAGCATCTGGTCGCTGGCACCCAAGCTGATCATGGTAATCCTGATGCTGTCGCCGCCTTTTCTCACCGCGCTGGGCGTGGTGCGGGAAAAAGAGAACGGCTCCATCTTCAATATCTACGCGTCCAATGTCAGCCGTGGCGAGTTTCTGGTGGGCAAGCTGGCACCTTATGTGGCCATTTCCAGCGTCAACATCCTGTTGCTGTGGCTGCTGGCGGTATTGCTGTATCAGGTGCCGTTCAAGGGCAGCCTGCTGTTTTTCCTGCCGGCCACGCTGGTGTATGTGTTGTGTACCACTGGCATCGGCCTGTTGGTGTCGGTGCTGGTGCGCACCCAGGTGGCGGCGATGATTGTCACCATGGTGGTGACCATGATTCCGGCGGTGCTGTATTCCGGCCTGATCATTCCCATTGTGTCGCTGGGGGCCGGGGCGCATGTGGTGGCGCAACTGATGCCGGCCATGTATTACACCGACATCGTGGTGGGCTGCTTTCTCAAGGGGGTGGGCTTGATGTCGCTGTGGCAGCCATTGGCCATCCTGGCTGGTTACGCCTGCCTGCTGTTTGCCATCGGCTATCGATTGTTCAGCAAGAGGCCAAGTACATGAATGCAGATTGGCAACTGGCCTGGCGGCGCTTTGCCGTGATGCTGGTGAAAGAGTTGAAGCAGCTGGGGCGCGACCGGGTATTGCTGGCCTTCATCGTCTATGCCTTTAGCGCCGATATTTTTCTGGCAGCATCCGGGGTGTCGCTGTCGCTGAATCATGCCGCCACCCTGGTGCAGGACATGGACCACAGCCCGCAGTCGCGTGAACTGCTGGCGCGCTTCCAGCCGCCTTACTTCCGCATGGATGGCGCAGTAGGGCAGGATGCCGCCGCACTGGCGGCGCTGGATCAGGGACGTGCCATGCTGGTGTTGTCGGTGCCGCCGCAATTTGGCAAGCAACTGGCCACCGGTCAGCCCACCAGCATCGCCCTGCAGGTGGATGCCACCAACTCGGTACTGGGTTTTCTGGCCACCAGCCACGCCCAGCAAATTGTCAGCCAGTATGGGCTGGAGTCGGCCATGCAGCGGCTGGGTGCGGGGGCGGATGCAGCGCGCAGCCTGCCGCAAGTGCAGAACGATATCCGCGTCTGGTACAACCCTAACCAGGAAGACAGCTGGTTTATGGGCGTGGCGGAAATGCTCAATATCGCCACCGTGTTTGCCGTGCTGCTGCCTGCTGCCGCCATGGTGCGGGAGAAGGAGCGCGGCACGGTGGAGCAACTGATCGTGTCGCCCTTGTCGCCATTCGGCATCCTGTTTCCCAAGGTGGTGTCGATGACCGGGGTCATCCTGTGCGGGGTGGCGCTCAGCCTGTTCCTGGTGCTGATTCCGGTGTTTGCCATTCCGGTAAAAGGCAGCTTGCTGCTGTTTTTTGCCCTGTCCGGCCTGTATGTGTTCACCACCGCCGGGCTGGGTTTATTTGCCGCCACCATCGCGCGCAATCTGGCCCAGGCCGGTATGCTGTCCATCCTGATTCTGGCACCGATGCTGTTTCTGTCCGGTGCCTGGACCCCGCCCGAGGCCATGCCGGTGTGGCTGCGTGGGCTGATGTATGCCTCGCCCTTGCACTACTATCTGGACATTGCTTTTGGCGTGTTGCTGAAGGGGCAGGGGCTGGCGGAACTGCAACCGGCGATATTGGGCATGGGCGGCATTGGCGTGCTGGTGTTTGCCAGCGGCCTGTTGTTGTTCAGAAAGCAATTCGACTGAGCACGATCATCTGTATTTGTCGGCGCAGCGGAAACCAAAGGTAAGGTGGCTTGCCTCAGACTGATAGCCGCCCGTCCATGGGCGGTGAAGTTGCCGCAGCCGGGCCGTCCTGCCGGTGTGCGACACTGCGTGCATTGCATCTCTCATACAGGAGATCACCATGAGCAGCATGATGAAGGCAGCCGTTTTTATTGCACCAGGCCGGATTGAAATTGCCGAAAAACCCATTCCGGACATAGGTCCCAACGATGCCCTGATCCGCATCACCACCACCACCATCTGCGGTACCGATGTCCATATTCTCAAGGGCGAGTATCCGGTAGCGCCGGGTCTGACTATCGGCCATGAGCCGGTAGGCATCATCGAAAAGCTTGGCAGCGCGGTCAGCGGCTATCAGGAAGGCCAGCGGGTGATTGCCGGTGCCATTTGCCCCAATTTCAATTCTTATGCTGCCCAGGATGGGGTGGCCTCGCAGGATGGCAGTTATCTGATCGCGTCCGGCAAGTGTGGCTGCCACGGCTACAAGGCCACGGCGGGCTGGCGCTTTGGCAATCTCATTGACGGCACCCAGGCCGAGTATGTGCTGGTGCCGGATGCCCAGGCCAATTTGTCGCCCATTCCGGATGGACTTACCGACGAGCAGGTGCTGATGTGCCCGGACATCATGTCCACCGGTTTCAAGGGCACGGAGAACGCCAATATCCGCATCGGCGACACCGTGGTGGTGTTTGCCCAGGGGCCGATCGGCCTGTGTGCCACGGCGGGTGCACGCCTGCTGGGTGCCACCACCATCATCGCGGTGGATGGCAATGAGCACCGCTTGGGCATCTCGCGGCTGATGGGGGCGGATGTCACCCTCAATTTCACCCAGTGCGATGTCGTGGATGAAGTGATGAAGCTTACCGGCGGGCGCGGGGCTGACTCGGCCATCGAGGCGCTGGGAACCCAGCAAACCTTTGCCTCGGCCTTGCAGGTGCTCAAGCCCGGCGGCACGCTGTCCAGCCTGGGGGTATACTCCAGCGACCTGACCATTCCGCTGGGGGCATTTGCTGAAGGTCTGGGCGACCACAAGATCAATACCGCACTTTGCCCTGGCGGCAAGGAGCGCATGCGCCGGCTGATGGGGGTGATTGCTTCGGGAAGAGTGGATCTGGGGCCGCTGGTGACGCATCAGTATGCGCTGGATGATATCGAGGCCGCTTACGATCTGTTTGCTCACCAGCGCGACGGCGTACTGAAGATCGCCATCCGTCCCTGAGCATGCGCCGGCCAGGCCGGCTGGCTGAAACAACAAAGGCCGTCGTCCCGTGGGGCGGCGGCCTTTTGGCTTGTGCTGGCAGGGGTTAGCGGCCAGCGTGGCGTTCGCTCAGTTGCTGGAAGGCTGCCATGAAATCCGGCTGCACATAGGGCTTGAGCAGGGCCATTACCTGGCGCACCCCACGATGGCCGGAGGCTTCGGTAATGGGTGATTTGGGGCGTGAAGTCTGCTCGAAGGCAAACCAGAATTTCACCACCAGCCAGATATTGATGCTGACGGCCTCGATATCTTCTTCGTCCATCTTCAGCAGGCCCAGGCGGATGAATTCGCGGAAGTGCTCGCCCAGAATGCTCTTGAGTTCAGTATTGACGAACTGGTGGTATTCCGACTGCAGCTGCGGGCTGCGCGCCAGCATGCCCGGCAGGTCGTAGAACATGAAGCGGAACTGCCACATGGCCAGGAAGGCGGTATCCAGGTAATTGACCAGATCGGCCACTGTCATGTCGCGGGCTTCCGGCACCGCCAAGCGCTCGTTGATGAAGTCGCGGTACATCAGGAAGATCTGGTAGACGATTTCTTCCTTGTTGCGGAAGTGGTAGTACAGATTGCCCGGGCTGATGCCCAGATGCGCCGCAATGTGGTTGGTGGTGATATTGCGCTCGCCCTGTTCATTGAACAGCTTCAGGCTTTCCAGAATGATGCGGTCGTAGGTCTTGATGCGGGGTTTGCTCATGAGGCACCGAAACAATGGGGCAAGCGCGAATTATAACCGGTGTTTGGAGTTGTAGCTCTAATTATTTCGATACGCACGGCGTTGGCGTGGCGGAGCTTTCCGGATAGCAGCCAGCCATGAACTGGTAGATGATGGCCTGTTCGATGCGTTGTCTTTCCTTGGCCGGAATGGCAATGCGCAGAATCAGCTGGTAGCGTTTTTCATCTACCGCCTGCATGCCGATGCGCGGCTCCACCGACGGTGTGTCCACCAGGTAGCGCTCGGCCATGCGCTCCATGTGTACGCGGGCGGCTTCCACATGCTGCTGGCAGTGTTCCTCAGCGGCTGCCAGCAGCAGGTGCTGGGCGCGGGTAGGGGGAATCTGGTAGCCCACCGGCACATTGATGATATGCATCACGTAGTCGCCCATGTAGTTTTCCCGGATCACCGCATTGGACAGCAGCAGGCTGTTGGGAAAGGTGAGGGCGCGGCCAGTCATCTGGTGGGCATTATGCTGCGGGCCAATTTCCATCACCGTGGTGGACAGCAGGCCGATGTCCACCACCCGGCCACGAATATTGCCCACCTCGATATGATCCCCCAGACTGTAGCTATTGGACGCATGGCGCACCACAAAGCCGGACACGCACAGGATCAGTTCCTTGGTGGCCAGAATCAGCGCGGCGGCAAAGGCCAGCATGGAAACGGCGATGGTCTGTAGCTCTTCGGCCCAGATCATGCCGATACCGGCCAGGCCGGTGATAAACAGAAAGTTGCGGGTGGAAACCGACCAGCGCCGTCGCTCCTCCACCGGCACTGACACGTTGCTGGACAGAATGTGGCCCACCACCACGCGGATCAGCAGCAACACAGCGACCAGCATCAGCGAGCGCACGATCTCGTGAGAGTAGTCGGTGCGCAGCTGATGGATCAGCTCGAGCAGATCTTGCATGGTGGCGTTGGCCTTTCTAGTCGTTCAGTTTGACGGCGTGTTCACGGGTCTCGTGGAACACGATGTCCGGCCAGCGCTCCTGCGTCAGTTGCAGGTTGACGCGGTTGGGGGCCAGATAAGCCAGGTTGCCGCCGGCATCGGTGGCAATATTCATTTGCAGGGCCTTGATGAATTCATCCAGCTTCTTGCGGTCGTTGCAGGTAAACCAGCGCGCTGACCAGATGCTGGCCGATTCGAACACTGCATCCACGCTGTATTCTGCCGCCAGGCGGCTGGCCACCACTTCGTACTGCAGCACGCCCACCGCGCCCAGAATCAGGTCGCCGCCGCTGTGCGGCTTGAATACCTGCACCGCACCTTCTTCGCCCAGCTGTTGCAGGCCTTTTTGCAATTGCTTGAGTTTCAGCGGGTTCTTGATGCGAACCGAGCGGAACAGCTCCGGCGCAAAGAAGGGAATGCCGGTAAAGGCCAGCTCTTCGCCAGAGGAGAAGCTGTCGCCGATCTGGATATTGCCGTGGTTGGGGATGCCGATGATGTCACCGGCAAAGGCTTCTTCCACGATCTCGCGGTCGTGCGACATGAAGGTCACCACGCTGGAAGCCGAGATTTCACGGTTCAGTCGCAGATGCTTCATCTTCATGCCACGTTCAAACTGGCCGGAACACACGCGCAAAAAGGCAATGCGGTCGCGGTGCTTGGGGTCCATATTGGCCTGGATCTTGAACACGAAGCCGGAGAACTTGCCTTCGGTGGGGCTAACCATGCGCAGGGTGGCGTCACGGTCTTGCGGTGCCGGAGCCCAGTTGATCAGTGCGTCCAGGATTTCGCGCACGCCAAAGTTGTTGATGGCGGAACCAAAGAATACCGGGGTGAGTTCGCCAGCCAGGAATTCTTCCAGATTCCATTCGTTGGAAGCGCCCTTGACCAGTTCGATCTCCATGCGCAGATTATCCATTTCCAGCGGAAACAGCTCGTCCAGGCGCGGATTATCGATGCCCTTGATCACTTCGATATCGGTAATCAGCTTTTCGCTGCCGGCTTCAAACAGAATCACTTCGTCATTCAGCAGGCTGTACACACCGCGGAAGGTCTTGCCCATGCCGATAGGCCAGGTAATCGGTGCGCAGCGGATCTTCAGCACGTTTTCCACTTCGTCCAGCAATTCCAGCGAATCGCGCACTTCACGGTCGTACTTGTTCATGAAGGTGACAATGGGCGTGTTGCGCAGACGGCAGACATTGAGCAGCTTGATGGTTTGCTCTTCCACGCCCTTGGCGGCGTCAATCACCATCAGCGCGCTGTCCACGGCAGTGAGCACGCGGTAGGTATCTTCCGAGAAGTCCTGGTGGCCCGGGGTGTCCAGCAGATTGACGGTATGGTCGCGGTAATCAAACTGCATCACCGAGGAAGCCACGGAAATGCCGCGCTGCTTTTCGATTTCCATCCAGTCCGAGGTGGCAAACTTGCCGCCCTTCTTGCCCTTTACCGTGCCGGCCATCTGGATGGCACCGGAAAACAGCAGCAGTTTTTCGGTCAGCGTGGTTTTACCGGCGTCAGGGTGGGAAATGATGGCGAAGGTGCGGCGATGCGACACTTCCTCGGCAATGCGGGACAATTCTGCGGACATGGATGGGTAAAGGGCTAGACGTAAGAAAGGCGGTGATTTTACAGGATAGCCGCGCACAACAAAACCTCGGGCGCTGCAAATAGTTTGCGGTGGTTTTTCTTTTTGACATCAGCAAGATAGCACCGCTTGTTGTTTCAGGGGGCTGACAAGGGCGGGAAAGCGGGTCGGCAGCGTGGCGTGATTTGGTTATCATCAGGGTTTCGCTGCCGGTATTGGCTGGCAGGCAGGACAGAACAGGAGCAGGCATGTTTACCGGTATCGTGCAGGGCATGGCCGAGGTGGTGGCCATCGAGGAAAAGCAGGATTTTCGTCGTCATGTAGTACGGCTGCCGCAGGCCTTGACCGGTGGCATCGCACTGGGTGCGTCCATTGCCCACAATGGCTGCTGCCTGACCGTGACCGAGGTCAATGACGATCTGGTGGCCTTCGACCTGATGGCCGAAACTCTGCGGCTGACTAATTTGGGTGCGCTGCAGGTGGGTGAGCGGGTGAATGTGGAACGCGCGGCCAAGTTTGGTGATGAAATAGGTGGCCATGCCATGTCCGGCCACATCATGTGTCTGGCGCGGGTGGAGGAAGTCATCCGCAGCCCGAATAACTGCACGGTATGGTTCAGCCTGCCGGCAGAATTCGCCAAATATGTGCTGGCCAAGGGCTATATCGGTATTGATGGCTGCAGCCTCACCATCGGCTCGGTAGAGGGCAACCGCTTTTGCGTGCACCTGATTCCGGAAACGCTGGAGCGCACCATTATCCAGTTCCGCCAGCCGGGTGACGCCATCAATATCGAAATCGATACCCAGACCCAGGCCATCGTCGATACCGTGGAGCGGGTACTGGCGCAGCGTCACGCTGCAGCAAGCTGAGGCGCTGCAAAAATATTGGCTGGCTTGCTTGATGCTGGCCGGATTGGCTCCATGTTTTATTGAATGCGCGGGCTTGCCCGCTGCGCAGGTCGACAAACCGGCCTGTTGCCACAGAATTCACCGCCCATCCGGGATGCCGGTTGGCGCGAACCCGATAAAAGGATGCAGCAAATGGTTATTTCTCCGGTGCAGGACATCATTGCCGACATCAAGGCTGGCAAGATGGTGGTGCTGGCTGATGCGGAAGATCGCGAAAACGAAGGCGACCTGGTGATGGCGGCGGAATTCGTTACGCCGGAAGCCATCAACTTCATGGCCAAGCATGCGCGCGGCCTGATTTGCCTGACCCTGACCGAGCAGCGTTGCAAGCTGCTGGAACTGCCGATGATGGCGGCCAATAACGGTACTTCCTTTGGCACCAACTTCACTGTCTCCATCGAGGCGGCTGAAGGGGTGACCACCGGCATTTCCGCCGCCGACCGCGCCAAGACCGTACAGGCTGCTGTGGCGCGCAATGCCAAGGCCAGTGATCTGGTGCAGCCCGGCCATATCTTCCCGCTCAAGGCGCAAAATGGTGGCGTGCTGATTCGTGCCGGTCATACCGAAGCAGCTTGTGATCTGCCTATGCTGGCTGGGTTGGAGCCGGCTGGGGTGATCTGCGAAATCATGAACGACGACGGCACCATGGCGCGCATGCCGGAATTGCTGGAGTTCGCCAAGACCCACGGCCTGAAGGTGGGCACTATTGCCGACCTGATTCATTACCGCAGCCGTACCGAATCGCTGGTGGAAGAAGTGGGCCAGCGTCCGGTGGATACACCGTTTGGTTCTTTCGATCTGCATGTGTTCCGCGATGTCACTACCCGCGAAACCCATCTGGCACTGGTCAAGGGCAAGCTGGATGAGGCCGAGGAAACCCTGGTGCGTGTACACGAGCCGCTGTCGATCATGGACGTGCTGGACCCGACTTCCCGCCCGCACTCCTGGACGGTGCCCGGTGCGCTGGAAGCCATCGACGAAGCCGGCAAGGGTGTGGTCATCCTGCTGTATCGCGATGAGACCGGGGAAGACCTGCTGCAGCGTGCGCTGGGCCAGAACGTCAAGCGCTCGCCCTGGGATGGCAAAACCTTTGGTGTCGGCGCGCAAATGCTTAAGACCCTGGGCGTGGGCAAGATGAAGCTGATGTCACCGCCGCTGAATGTGCCGTCGATGGCTGGTTTCAATCTTGAAGTCACCGGTTTTTGCCAGCCTGAACACTTTCATATCGAAATCGGTTAAAATAACCGGTTTTCCGTCATGACCGCCCCTGATGATGCTGCTAGCCCGGCAGTCCGGGGCTTATCTGATTGCCTTATCTGATTTTTGCCGTGAGGACTCACATGCTTGAAGCTATCCAGCGCATTGCCCCCGATTTCAACGGTCAAGGCCTCAAGGTCGGTATCGTTCAGGCTCGTTTTACCGAAGAGGTTTGCCATGGCTTGCGTGATGCCTGCCTGGCCGAGCTGAAAACGCTGGGTGTTGCCGCCGCCGACGTAACCCTGGCCACCGTGCCGGGCGCACTGGAAGTGCCGCTGGTGCTGCAAACCATGGCCAAGAGTGGCAAGTTTGATGCGCTGGTGGCGCTGGGTGCCATCATCCGTGGCGAAACCTACCACTTCGAGCTGGTTTCCAACGAATCCGGTGCTGGTGTGACCCGTGTCGGTCTGGACTTCGACATCCCCATCGCCAACGCCATCCTCACCACCGAGAATGACGAGCAGGCTGAAGTACGCATGCTGGAAAAAGGCCGTGACGCAGCCCGCGTTGCGGTGGAAATGGCCAATCTGCACAAAACGCTGCGCGGCTGATCCCTGCGGGGATGCCGCTCACTTGCTCTTTTTAGGAAACCGATATGAAAACTGCCCGTCGCCGTGCCCGCGAATTTGCCGTTCAGGGCATTTATGAATGGGAATTGAACCCGGATCGCCCGGCTTCGCTGATTGAAAAGCACCTGCGCGAAAACGAATACTTCGCCAAGGCAGATGAAGCTCTGTTCCGTGCCGTGCTGTACGGTGTACTGAAGGATGTGCCGCTGCTGTCCGGCCAGATTCGCCCCTACTACGAGCGCAATGAAGAGGAAGTCAGCCCGGTGGAGCGTGCCGTGCTGCTGATGGCTACATTGGAACTGACCCAGCACCCGGAAACACCGTATCCGGTCATCATCAACGAAGCCATTGAAATCACCAAGACTTTTGGTGGTACTGACGGCCACAAGTTCGTCAATGGTGTACTGGACAAACTGGCAGCTGAGGTGCGTGCCGACGAGGTTGCCTCGCAACGCTCGCGCCGTCAGGGCTGATGATCTTGCTGCATGAAACTGACACCCGCTACGGCGGGTGTTTTTGCATGAAAATCCGCAACTGATGCCTATGAATGAATTCGACCTGATTCGCCAGTACTTCACCCGGCCCGCGCCCTCGGCTGTGCTAGGGGTGGGGGACGATGCCGCCATTCTGCGCCCCACACCTGGGCATGACCTGCACGTGTCGGTAGATATGCTGGTGCAGGGGCGGCATTTCTTTTCCGATGTCAGCCCGCAAGCGCTGGGCCATAAGACGCTGGCAGTCAATCTGTCCGACATGGCCGCCATGGGGGCGCGGCCGCGCTGGGCCTTCCTGGCGCTGGCCATGCCGCAGCTGGACGAAGCTTGGGCGCGTGACTTCAGCCACGGCCTGTTTGCGCTGGCCGAGCAATATGGCGTTGAGTTAGCCGGTGGTGATACCACCCGCGGCCCGCTCACCCTGTCCATCACCATCATGGGTGAAACGCCGCAAGGTCAGGCCTTGCGCCGCGATGCCGCGCAGCCGGGCGATGATGTCTGGGTGAGTGGTGAGCTGGGTCTGGGAGCCATTGCCGTGGCCTTGCGCAACGGCCAGCTGGCTGATGCAGGCTTGGGCGAAGATGTGCTGGCGGCGTGCCAGTGCAAGCTGGACTTCCCGGCGCCGCGTCTCGAGCTGGGGCAAGCCCTGCTGGGTGTGGCGCATGCGGCGGCTGATGTGTCAGACGGGCTATTGGCCGATCTGGGGCATATCCTGGCAGCCTCGAGCGTGGCGGCGGAAATCCGGGCCGACAGCCTGCCATCCTTGCCGCCGCTGGAAGCTGAGCGCGCGCGCTGGCTGGATTATCTTGCCGCGGGTGGCGATGATTACGAGCTGTGCTTTACCGCGCCAGCAGCTGCCCGCGCAGCCGTGGAGGCAGCGGGCAAGGCGGCAGGCTGCCGGGTGACGCGTATCGGCCATATCGTGGCGGGCAGCGGCGTGCGCCTGCTGGATGGGCAGGGCGCGGTGATGACATTGAAAAAGGCGGGTTATGACCACTTCGCATAAGCAGGCTCCGGCCTTTCGCCCGGACTGGGCATTTCTCATGCGCCATCCGGCGCATTTGCTGGCTTTTGGCTTTGGCAGCGGTCTGGCCCGCAAGGCGCCCGGAACCTGGGGCACGCTGGTGGCCTATCCACTGTTTTTCCTGTTGCTGGCGCTAGGTGCCGGGCCGCTGCTGATCAGCCTGCTGTGCGTGCCGCTGTTTGTGCTGGGGGTGTGGGCCTGCCAGAAAACCGGTGATGCGCTGGGCGTGCACGATTACGGCGGCATCGTGTGGGACGAAGTGGTGGCCATGCTGCTGGTGCTGGCCTGGGCACCGGCTGGCTGGGCGGGCTGGCTGCTGGCCTTTGCGCTGTTCCGTCTGTTTGATATTGTAAAACCCTGGCCGATAGGCTGGTTCGACCGGCGCGTGCATGGCGGTTTCGGCGTGATGCTGGATGACATCATTGCCGCTGGTTTTGCCCTGGTGGTACAGGCGCTGCTGGCAAGCTGGCTGCCGCGCTGATTTTTGCAAGGAGAGCTTCATGCGTTGGGATGGCAATCGCGAAAGTGACAATGTCGAGGACAGGCGCGACGAAGAAAGCGGCTCCTCGGGCGGCTTCAGTCTTGGCAGCGGCAGTATCGGGCTGGGTACGGTCGCCATTGGTCTGGTGGCCTGGCTGGTGTTTGGTGCCAACCCCTTGCAGGTGATTTCCGCGCTGAGTGGCGGCGGCCATCAGCAGGTGCAGACCCAGCCGCATCAGCCCAAAGTGCATTCGGTCGAAGAAGAGCGCGAAGCCAAGCTGGTACGGGTGGTGCTGGCCGATACGGAAGACGTGTGGGGGCAGATTTTCCAGCAGCGTGGCGGCAGTTACGAGCGCCCCAAGCTGGTGATGTTCAGCAACAGCACGCCCACCGCCTGCGGGCAGGGCGAGTCGGCCATGGGGCCGTTCTACTGCCCGGCCGATCACAAGGTGTATATCGACCTGGCTTTCTACCGCACGCTTAACCAGCAACTGGGAGCCCCGGGCGAGTTTGCCGAGGCATACGTGATTGCCCACGAAGTGGGGCATCACGTGCAAAACCTGCTGGGCATCTCCGGCAAGGTGGATGCGGCGCGGCGTGGTGCTTCCGAACGCAAGTCCAATGCGCTGTCGGTGCGGCTGGAGTTGCAGGCCGATTGCTTTGCTGGAGTGTGGGGCAGTCATGCCGACAAGGCGCGCCATATTCTGGAGACGGGGGATCTGGAAACCGCACTGAATGCGGCCTCAAAAATCGGCGACGATACCCTGCAGCGTTCTGCTGGCCATGCCGTGGTGCCGGACAGCTTTACCCACGGTAGCAGTGCGCAGCGGGTAAGCTGGTTCAAGCGCGGCTTTGACAGCGGTGATATCGCCCAGTGCGACACCTTTGCCGCCAACCCCTTGTGACAGGTGGTTGGCAGCTTATGCGATGTGCTTAATTGCATGGGCAGCAGACCGGTCTGCCCCATCTGCTGCGGCTTTGTGGTATTCTTGCGCCCCTCTTGATTGTGACCCGTCACCCATCCAATGAAAGATCCCTGCGATCACTACACTTTTGACCTGATCGGCGGCGTGCAGAAAAAGCCTGGACGCAAGCCCTTGGGCGAGCGCGCCATGACGGTAGCCGAGCGCAAGCGCCGCAGCCGGGAGCAGCGCCGCAACCGTCTGCAAGAGTTGTCGGTGACCGTGGAGTTGAGCCGCGACGCGCAGAAGTCGCTGGACAAGATGATCGAGTGGTGGGGGGTGAGCAAGAAGGAAGCCATTAACCGCGCCTTGCAGATTGCCTGTCAGTCACAGACGGGCCGCACCGGCATGTTGTTTGGTCTGGAGTTGCCGCCAGGCGGAAAAAAAGCCCCGCGCAAACGGCAGGGCTGATTCGGGTTGCAACAAATAAAAGGCTGCTCCATTGGGGCAGCCTTTTTGTTTTGGCATCAGCCGTAACGTTTTTTGGCTTCGATGGCCAGGCCGCTGCCAATGCTGCCAAACAGATTGCCTTCCACGTGGCGGGCATTGGGTAGCTGGTCCTGCACGCAGCGGCGCAGTTCAGGTACGCCACTGGAGCCGCCGGTAAAAAACACGGTGTCGATCTGGCTGGCGCTGATGCCGGCATCCTGCAGCAGGCTGTCTATGGTCTTGCCGATCTGCCCCAGCATGCCGGCGATGGTGTCGTTGAATTGCTCGCGCAGCAGTTCGGCATACAGGCCATCTTCTACCAGCTCCAGGCCCAGGCGGTGGCTGTTGCTGCCTGACAGGGCAATCTTGGCTTCTTCCACCTGCATGGCCAGCCAGTGGCCGGCACGCTCCTGGATCAGCTTGAACAGGCGGTCGAAGGCGCGCGGGTCTTCTACGTCACGGTGGATGTCCTGCAGATCCATCCACGCCTTGCGGGTGTAGGCAAAGTTGATGGTGTGCCAGGTGGCCAGGTTGAAATATTGTGCCGAAGGCATTTCGGCATTGTTGCGCAGGCGGCTCTTGAAGCCGAATAGCGGCATGACGCCGTGCAGGCTCAGTTGCTTGTCGA
This sequence comes from Aquitalea sp., assembly GCF_030150775.1. Taxonomy (NCBI): domain Bacteria; kingdom Pseudomonadati; phylum Pseudomonadota; class Betaproteobacteria; order Neisseriales; family Chromobacteriaceae; genus Aquitalea; species Aquitalea sp. The sequence goes on along the minus strand of NZ_JASLFG010000002.1, from coordinate 74,972 downwards.
AATCTGTCCCGCCGATGTGCACGCCGCCAGTGGCCAGAATATCCTGACGGCGGTCGTCCAGCATGCGCCGCTCGGGCGACAGGCGTACCAGAGAAAAGTCCGAGGTGCCGCCGCCGATATCCACGATCAGCACCAGCTCTTCCCGTTCGATGGATGATTCGTAGTCAAAGGCAGCAGCCAGCGGTTCAAACTGGAAGGATATGTCTTTGAAGCCTACCTGGCGGGCAATCTGGGCCAGGGTTTCTTCGGCCAGAGCGTCGGCTTTGGGGTTGTCGTCGACAAAGAATACCGGGCGGCCCAGTACCACTTGCTCGAACGGGCGGCCTGCGGCGCGGTCGGCGCGCTGTTTGACCTCCTGGATGAACAGGGTGAGCAGGTGGCGGAATGGCAGGGCGCGGCCTTGCACTTCGGTCTGGCTGTCGATCAGGCTGCTGCCCAGCAGGCTTTTCAGCGAGCGCATCAGCCGGCCTTCATAGCCTTCGGTGTACTCCAGCAGTGCCTTGCGGCCAAACACCGAGTGGTCCTCCTCGTAATTGAAGAATACTACCGAGGGCAGGGTGATCTTGCCGTCTTCCAGTGGAATCAGCGTGTCAGCGCCGGGGCGTAGCCAGCCTACCGTGGAGTTTGAGGTGCCGAAGTCGATGCCGCATGCCTGCGCAGCGCTGCTTGTGTTCATGATTCCATCCCGAAAAGCGAGGCGGGATGGTACGCGTAACCGTGCGTTTTGGGAAGGGGTCTTAGGTTGAAGTGTCGTCTTCCCGATGGCTGTCCGTGCTGTTGTCGGCTGCAAAAGCCTGTTCCGTATTGCCAGTTTGTGCGGCTTGCATGCGATGCATGCTGGTTGCCTGGTGGCGGGCATCTTCCTCGCTATGCAGGTAGCGGCGGGTGGTCTGGATGCTGGCGTGACGCAGGTTCTGGCTGACCATCAGTAGCGGGATGCCGGCGTCCAGTTGATGGCTGGCGGCGGTGTGGCGCAGCCAGTGTGTGCTGGCCTGCAGCAGGCGGTCGCGCGTTTCCTCATTTGCGCAGCTACTGGCGGCGCGGCGGAATACCTCCTGGCAGATCAGATAGATTGCCTTGTCGCTGATGCCTCGCACTTGTGTGTTGTGCCGACCGGGAATGCGGCATACCAAGGGCGTGGCTTCGGCGTGGGCTGGTAATGGCGGCAGCCCCAGTGACTGCCGGTAGTGACCTAGTGCAGCCAGTAATTCTTCAGCAACGGGGATGTCGGCAAGGCTGCCCCCCTTGCCCCTTACCCGCCACCACCATTGTTGGCGGCGTTGGCTGAAGTCACCCATGTGAGCGGCGGCTACCTCCTGCCGGCGTGCACCGGTAAGGTAAAGCAAGGTCAGCAGCCAGCGGGCGCGGGCTGCTTGTTGTTGTTCACGCGCGGTTTGTGCGGGCAGCTTTGCCAGTGTGTCGAGAATGGCTTGCCAGGCTTGGCTGTCGAGAAAGCGCTCGATGGGGTGCATGTCCATGGCCTGGCGCTGGCGTAGTAGCTTGAAGGGATTGCCCCGGCGATAGCCAGCTTCACTTAGGTAGCTGAACAGTGCGGACAGGATGGTCAGGGCCTGACGAATACTGCTGGCTTGTAGCGGACCGGTAAACGGCTTCCAGTGGGCGTGCTGGCGCGGGCGTGCCGGGCCGATCCACCGCTCGGCAGGCCATGGTGCTTGCAAGAAGCGCTGGTAATCCAGCACGTCCTCGCGCTGTACCTGCTGCAGTTGTTTGTGGCGGTCGTCCAGCCACAGCAGAAAGCGCTCGGTTTCCTTGCGGTAGCTACGTAACGTGGCAGGCCGGTCGATGAACTCGCTCAGCCACAGCAATACTGCCTGTTGGTCGGACTGGGCGGCAATCAGTTGCGGGCCTGGCGGCAGTGCTGGAAGGGTATCGGACATGTTGCGCCGATTCTAGAAGCAGCTTGCTGTAGCGACAAGGCTTTTACATTGTTTGCGCGGTTTGATGGGCATGCCTGGTGGTAGCATCAACTACCTGTCATGGAGTGAGCGATATGAAGCAGATTGCAAGTCGGCCAACTATTTTCATTGCCGTGCCTTTGGCACCAGCCTTGATGGCACAGTTGCACGAGCAGTTTGAATGCCTGCATGGCTGGGAGTTGCAGGCCGAGCTGGTGGCTGGCAAGGTTTGGCCGGCGGTGCGGGCGGTGGTCTCTACGGGCGGGGCAGGGGCGTCGCGCCAGTTATTGCAGGCACTGCCCGAGGTCGAACTGGTGGCATGTGTGGGTGTGGGGTTTGATGCCATCGATCTGGCTTATGCGCGCGAGCACGGTATCGCAATCACCACCACGCCGGGGGTGCTGGATCAGTGCGTGGCCGATACTGCGCTGGCCTTGTTGTTGGCGGTTTTTCGTCGGGTGGTACAGGCGGACCGCTTTGTCCGCGCAGGTCATTGGCTGCATGGTGGGTTCCCGCTGACGCACAGCCTGGCTGGCAAGCGCTGTGGCATTGTCGGGCTGGGCAATATCGGACGTGCCATTGCGCGCCGGGCTGAGGCATTCGGGATGGTACTTGGTTATCACGGACCCAGGGCCAAGGCCGATGTGGCCTACCGTTACTATCTGGATCTGGGTGCAATGGCGGCCGAGGTCGATGTGCTGGTGTTGGCGCTGCCGGGCGGTGCCGCCACGCGGCATGTGGTGGATGGCAGGGTGCTGGATGCGCTGGGGCCGGATGGGGTGCTGATCAATATTGCCAGAGGTTCGGTGGTGGATCAGGCCGCGCTGGTGGAGCGCCTGCTTGATGGTCGCCTGGGCGGGGCCGGGCTGGATGTGTTTGAGCATGAGCCGCAGGTGCCGGAGGTGCTGTTCGGGCTGGACAATGTTGTGCTTGCACCGCATATGGCCAGTGCCACGCTGGAAACGCGGGCGGCCATGGCGCAGCTGATGCTGGACAACCTGCTGGCGCACTTTGCCGGGCGGCCGTTGCTGACGCCGCTGCCGCTGGTTTGATGCATATCAGGCGGCTTGGCTTGAATTCTGCCAGCTGGCCCAGCTATAGAAGAGGAATGATTGCCGTATTTGCAAGGGGAGCAGGGTGAGAACAAATGCATGAAAAATCAAAAATACTGGTAGTGGATGATGTATTGATCACTCGCCGGCTGATGAAGGCGGGTTTGGCGCATTGTTTTGATGTGCTTGATGCGGAAAGTGGGGAGGATGCCCTGTCAATGCTGGAGGCATTGCAGCCGGCGGCTATTGTGCTGGATGTTGAAATGCAACCTGGTATTGATGGTTTTGAAACTTGCCGGCGCATTCGGGAGGATAGCCGCTTTGCGTATATCCCTATTGTGTTTGTATCGGCACGTGAGGCGGTGGAGGATAGGCTGAGTGGCTATGAGGCTGGTGGCGAGGATTATATCGTCAAGCCATTTTCGGCGTTGGAGCTGGAGGCCAAGCTGCAGAAGTTGATTGACGCAGCGGACGAGCGGCGACGCCTGAATGGCTTGGCGCATGCTGCCAGTAGTGCGGCGATGACGGCTATGATCAGCATGAGTGAAATGGGGGCTCTGTTGGAGGTGATCAAACAGCTGGGCGCGGCTGCCAGTTTGCGGGAGCTGGCTGATGCCATGTTGGCGGGGCTGGGGCTGTATGGTCTGCAGGGTGGTGTGCAGTTGCGTACGGCGGCGGGGGTTTTGACGCGCAGTAGCGATGGGGAGGCTAGTCCGCTCGAGGTGTCGGTATTGGATCATCTGGTAACGATGGGGCGGTTGGCGCAGTTCAAGAACCGGATGGTGATCAACTTTCCGGCGGTGTCGCTCTTGGTGCGTGATATGCCGCAAGATGATGAAGAGCGCTGTGGCCGCTTGCGTGATCATCTGTCCATGCTGGCGGAGGCTGTCAATGTACATGTGGAGTCGCTGGCTGTAATGGCTGAGGCGCGCCGTCGCGATGATCTGATTGTACAGGTTGCCTTGCGCATGACGCAGACGCTGGGAGATGTGGACAGGGCGCAGCGGGACAATCTGGTGGCGGGGCGCGTTGCGCTGGAGGGGATTCGTCAGCGGATAGATGAGGCGTGTGTTTCCATGCTGCTGACCAATTCGCAGGAGAGTCTGCTAAATAGGGCGCTGGATGAGGGGATTGATGCGTTGTTGAACTCGCAGTCGGATATCTCGGATCTGCAGGACATGCTGTCCCGTATGGTAGTGGAGTTGCGCCAGGTGTCGGGTGTGGTGCACTGAGTGCGCGGGTTTGTGAACTGACGGTGTCTGGTGGGTGGATCGCTGAATGGTGAGTAAGGTTTGATTGGCAATGGCCCGGCATGAACTGCCGGGCTTTTTCATGTCGATGACAGGGTGGGAGTGAATTCTGAATGCTTGTTTTGCAAAGCCTACGGAAAATACTTCCGATAAGTATAGTAATCGGAAAAATATGTATTCGACTGTAATTAAATAATGTAATACGTAAAAAATGTATTGTGAGTGTGATACACTGATTGAATTCAATTCGGAGTGAGGCTGTGATGGCGGCTGATATTTACTCGCGCATCAGGCAGGTGGCGTTTGATCTGGTCGGTGAAGGCGTGTGGCCCACAGTGGTGGAGGTGCGCTCCCGTCTGGGGACGGGCTCCAACACCACCATCAACAACACCTTGAAAGAGTGGCGGCAGGAATTTTTATCGCGCATGGCCAGTTCCTCGCGCCATCCAGATTGGCCGGCAGGCCTGGCTGATGCTTTTGGCATGATATGGCAGAAGTCCTGCGAGGCGGCAGAGCAGCAGTGGGAAGCCATGCGCAGCGAAGCGGCTGCCCAGGTGGCGGCTGCCGAAGAGGATAAAACCACTTTGCAGGCTCGGCTGGATGGGGTGGAGTCCGCATTGCAATCTGCCTTGCGTGAACTCGAGCTGCGCGCACTGCATCAGCAGGAGCTGGAAAGTAAGCTGCAGGCCGCCGAGCAGCGCCAGGCACTGCTTGATGCCAACTGTCTTGGTCTGAATGAGCAGCTGGAGCAGGGGCGGCAATCTTTGCAGCAGTTGCGACGCGAGGCTGATCAGCGTGTGGCCGAGTTGGAGTTGCGCCACGATCAGCGTCTGCTAGAGGCGCGTCAGGAGGCTGAGCGGCGTGAAACGCTGGCCTATGAGCGTCTGGAAGGCTTGCGTGTTCGCCTGTACGAGCAGGTAGAGGAGGAGCGTCAAGCCATGAAGCTGGCCACAACGTCGCTGCAGGATGAGCTGCAGGCAGTGCGTCAGCAGGCCATTCGGACTGAGCAGCAGTGGCGTGAGCGGCTGGCCGAGCGCGACCGGGAGTCCGGCAAGCAGGCCGCTAGGCTGGAGATGCTGGAGCAGCGGAATGTTGAGCTGCAGCAGACGTCTGAGCGCCAAGCCGTACTTGGCGAGCAGGCCAGTGCGCGGCTACTGGATATGGCGGGGGAAAATGCGCGGCTGGCAAGTGAAATGTCGGCTGGGCTTGAGCGGCAGCTGGTACGGCTGGCCGCGGCCATGCACGATGCCAGGCAGGACTTGCTGGTGCTGGATGAGGCCGGTATGCGCGAGTGGGTCAGTCGCCAGTTGCAGCTGCCCTTGAGTTAAGGGTGAGTGGCCAGAAAAAACGGATGCAATGCATCCGTTTTTTGTACTGCTAGCTTGTCATTGCTCAGAATAGATGCGGCAAGGCATTGCAGATTTGCTCCAAGTAGCGGGCATCGATGGTGTCGAACTGCTCGAGACTGCTGGAGTCGACGTCGAGCACGGCTACAACTTCGCCACTGGCATTGTGAATGGGTACGACAATTTCCGAGCGAGCGCTGGACGAGCAGGCGATATGGCCGGGAAAAGCATCGACATCCGGTACTACCAGGGTCTGGTTTTGTGCCCAGGCGCTGCCGCATACACCCTTGCCGTGCGGGATGCGGGTGCAGGCAATCGGCCCCTGAAACGGTCCGAGTACCAGTTGTGTGTTTTTCACCAGGTAGAAGCCGGTCCACAGCCAGTCAAAGGTGCTGTGCAGTGCTGCGGCCAGGTTGGCCAGTGCGGCGATCTGATCGTCTTCGTGTTGTACCAGTGCCAGGGCCTGCGGTAGCAGGGTCTGGTATTTTTCTTCTTTGCTTTCGCCCTGAATGGTCAAATGTTCAGCCATGTCTTGCTCTGATGTGTAATTCAAGGCCGTCAGCATAGCAGAATGCTGGCCATGAAAAGTGGCAATAAAAAACCCGGCTTTTGACCGGGTTTTTTGTCCGTACCTGCCGGTCCGGCATTACATCATGTGCTGGCCGCCGTTGATGGCCAGGTTGGCCCCGGTCATGAAGCCGGCTACATCAGATGCCAGGTAGTTGATCAGGCCGGCAATTTCTTCCGGCTTGCCCAGGCGGCCTACCGGAATGTTGGCGATGATCTTGTTGCGTACTTCTTCCGGCACGGCCATCACCATGTCGGTAGCGATATAGCCAGGCGAGATGGTATTGACGGTGACGCCCTTGCGTGCCACTTCCTGGGCCAGGGCCATAGTGAAGCCGTGCATGCCGGCCTTGGCGGCAGAGTAGTTGGTTTGGCCAAACTGGCCTTTCTGGCCATTGATGGAGGAGATGTTGATGATGCGGCCAAAGCCACGCTCCACCATGCCGTCCAGAACCGGCTTCACCATATTGAACAGCGAGTCCAGATTGGTCTTGATGACGGCGTCCCAGTCATCCTTGGTTTGTTTCTTGAAAGTGCCATCGCGGGTAATGCCGGCATTGTTCACCAGTACGTCCACGGCACCCACTTCAGCTTGCGCCTTGGCCAGCATGTCGGCGCAGGCGGCGGTGTCGGTGACGTCACACTGATAGGCGTGGATGTCGTTAAAGCCCATGCCCTTCATATCGGCAAGCCATGCCTGTTCCTTGCCCGGCTTGCTGTAGGTGGTGATGACGGTGTGGCCCGATTCTGCCAGGGCCTTGCAGATGGCGGTGCCAATGCCGCCCATGCCTCCGGTTACGAGTGCGATGCGTTTTGTCATGATGCTGGCTCCTTGTCTTTGTTGGTGCGAAAGTCGCTGGTCTTGGTCTGGTCTGTCTTTTTCTTACCAGAATATGAGTCCGACAAGGAATTGTAAACAGCTTGGATGACAAAACATTTTATGCTGATTGATTTAACAATTCATTACTTAAACGTTGAAGTAAATCCAGTCTTTGCGATGATATTTTTCCATCTGCAGTGGCCTGCTTGATGGCGCAGTCAGGTTCCTTGCGGTGCGTGCAGTTGTGAAAGCGGCATTGCCCGATCAGTGGCCGCATTTCCGGGAAGTAATGTAGCAAATCGCTGGCCTGCAGATGCTTGAGGCCAAACTCCTGCAGGCCGGGGGAGTCGATCAGGTCGCTGCCGTCTGATAGTTCTGTCAGGTGGTACAGGGTGGCGTGCGTGGTGGTGTGGCGGCCGGAATCCAGTGCTTCAGAAATGTCACCGATGCGTGCGTTGGCTTCGGGCAGCAGGGCGTTGGTCAGGGTGGACTTGCCCATGCCAGATTGACCGACAAATACGCAGGTTTCGCCATCCAGCAGCGGCAATAGCGGGCTCATGTCCTGCTTGGCCGACAGGGTGATCATCTTGTAGCCCAGTGCGGCATAGGGCTGCAGCTTGCTGATGAGTGCCGTGGTTTCCGGCAGGTCGGCCTTGTTGATCAGAATGACCGGATCGATATCGGCGGCTTCTGCGGCAATCAGGCAGCGATTCAGCAATTCTTCGCTGGGGCTGGGTACGGCGGCAATCACGAACAGAATGCGACTGACATTGGCCGCAATCACCTTGGTTTTCCATTCATCCTGCCGATAGAGCAGGCTGCTGCGTGGCAGACTTTCCTCGATGACGGCCTGCTCCTTGTTCTGGATCAGGATTTCCACCCGGTCGCCACAGGCAAAGTCCACGCGCTTGCCGCGGGTGGAGCAGCCGTAGGTTTGGCCTTCGGCCTCAACGATAAAACGGCGGCCATGGCTGCGGATGATCTGTCCGATGGCTGCTCTCATGCGCGTCCTTGCAGTGCTTCGGTTTTGGCCGCGCAAATGAAGTCGTTAAGGGTAAGCCCACCGGCATCATGGGTACTGAAGTGAACGACGACATGGTTGTAATGCACCGACAGGTCGGGATGGTGGTCTTCCTGATGGGCAATCCATGCCAGTGCATTCACAAAGGCCATGGTCTGGTAGTAGTCGGCAAAACGGAAGGTCTTGCACAGCTCGATACCCTGGATTTCCCAGTCGGGCAGTTTGGCCAGGAATTGGCTGGTGGTGTTGGCGTCCAGCGGACTCAGGCCGTGGGCGGTTTCGCAGTGCAGTTCGAGCAGATTCATGTGCTGGCTCCTTTCAGGTGGGCGATGCGCAGGCTCGCCGGAGGGTGGGAGTCGTAAAAGGCAGAGTGCAATGGGTCCGGTGTCAGCGTGGATGCATTGTCACGATAGAGTTTTACCAGGGCGGTAACCAGATGCTCTGCATCGGCCTGGTCGGCGGCAAAGGCATCGGCCTCGTATTCGTGACGGCGCGACATCAGGCTGGACAGCGGAGTCAGCGGGAAGGTAAAGGCCGGTACCGCCATGAAGAATAGGATCAAGGCCATGACGGTGCTGGGCGTATTGACGCCGAGTGCAGCATAAAACCAGTCGGCATGCAGCAGTTGGCCCAGGATAAACAAAAAGCCCAGCGACAGGGCAAAGGCAAAGCTGATGCGCTTGACGATGTGTTTACGCTTGAAGTGCCCCAGTTCGTGGGCCAGTACGGCTTCGATTTCTTCCGCGCCCAGTTGTTTGAGCAGGGTGTCGAAAAACACGATGCGCTTGGCACTGCCAAAGCCGGTGAAATAGGCATTGCCGTGGCTGGAGCGGCGTGAGCCATCCATCACGAACACGCCTTGGCTGGTAAAGCCGGTACGGGCAAGCAAGGCCTCAATGCGCTGCTTGAGTTCCAGGTCCTCCAGCGGGCTGAAGCGGTTGAACAGCGGTGCAATCAGGGTGGGGTAGAGCGCAACCATCAAAAGCTGGAACACCGACCATACCAGCCATACCCACAGCCACCACAGCGGTCCGGCCTGCGCCATCAGCCACAGTACCAGTGCCAGCAATGGCAGGCCGATGGCAGCGCCAATCGCGCTGCCTTTGAGTAGATCGACCACAAACATGCCCAGCGTCATCTTGTTGAAGCCGTAGCGTGCTTCGATGCGGAAAGTGCTATACAGCGAAATAGGCAGGCTGATGGCGGAGCTGATGACTGTAACGGCCACGACCAGCAGCAGGCCGCTGGCGATGGGACCGGAATGTAATTGCGCAATGTAGCCTGCCAGCCATTCCAGGGCCCCACCCATGGTCAGGGTCAGGATCAGGCTGGTATCGATGATGGACGACAACAGGCCCAGACGGGTCTTGGCCATGCTGTAGTCGGCAGCGTGCTGATGCTGCTGCAAGGTGATGGCATCAGCAAATTCAACAGGTACATGGCGGCGGTGTGCGGCAATGTGGCGGATGTGGCGCAAGCCCAGCCACAGCTTGAGCACAAGGGTGGTAGCCAGTGCGGCCAGAAACAGAATGCGGAATGCCTCAGTCATGATTTACGCAGGTGGGTTTGCCGCAAGCGCAGCAATGAAGGAAAATACGCGGATTCGTAAAGATTGGACAGTATGGCACAAGATCAGAACAACCTCATCTGGCTCGACATGGAAATGACCGGGCTGAACCCTGAAACCGACCGCATCATCGAAGTGGCGATGATTGTGACCGACAGTCAGCTCAATATCCTGGCGCAGTCGCCGGTGCTGGTAATCCACCAGCCGGACAGCGTGCTGGATGCCATGGACGACTGGAACAAGAACACCCACGGCAAGAGCGGCCTGATTGACAAGGTGAAAGCTTCGACCCTGAGCGAGGCGGAAGCCGAAGCCAGCCTGCTGGCCTTCATGGCCGAGCATGTGCCGGCGCGTACCACGCCGATGTGTGGCAACACCATTCATCAGGACCGTCGCTTTATGGTGCGCTGGATGCCGGCGCTGGAAGAGTACTTCCACTACCGTAACCTGGACGTCTCCACCTTGAAGGAGCTGTGCAAGCGCTGGAAGCCAGAGGTGGCGCGCGGTGTGGTGAAGCGTGGCAAGCACGAGGCGCTGGCGGATATTGAAGAGTCCATCGAAGAATTGAAATATTACCGCGAGCACTTCATCAAGTTGTGATGTAGCGCTGTTGCTACAGATGGTAGTATGCAGGTTGCAAGGGGACGCGAGTCCCCTTTTTCTTGGTGCATGCGCCCGTGCTGGCGTGTGCAGACTTGCCGGATTGAATCCCCATTTTTGATTGCAGCCATTTCATTATCATGTTTGACGACAGCAAAGCCGGTATCAACCACAGCCCGGTATGGGCCCGACTCCACCAGCATCAGCGCGCCACCCGCTTCATGCAGATGCGCGAACTGTTTCAGGCTGATCCACAGCGCTTCGAGCGCTTTTCCCTGCAGCTGGATGGCCTGCTGCTGGATTATTCGAAAAACCGCATCACCGAGCGCACGCTGGAGCTGCTGATCGACCTGGCGCATGAGGCGGATCTGCCCGTCTGGATGCAGCGCATGCGTAGCGGCGAGCGCATTAATGTCAGTGAGAAACGGGCGGTGCTGCATACGGCATTGCGCTTGCCTGCAACGGCGACATTGCCGCTGGATGGCGAAGACGTGGTGCCGGCAGTACATGATGTGTTGCGGCGCATGCAAGCATTTACCGACAAGGTACGCAGCGGACAATGGCTGGGCTATACCGGCAAGCCCATCCGCAATGTAGTGAATCTGGGGATAGGCGGTTCCGACCTGGGGCCGCTGGTGGTGCAGGAAGCCATGTCGGCCTATGCCCACCCGGATCTGGCCGTACATTTTGTTTCCAATGTTGATGGCCAGCATATCGCCCGCACGCTGGAGAGGCTTGATCCTGCCACTACGCTGTTCGTGATTGCATCCAAATCGTTTACCACTCCGGAAACCCTGCTCAATGCTGCAGCGGCCAAGGCCTGGTTTCTGCAAGCTGGCAGTCAGGCTGATGTCGCGCGCCATTTTGTTGCGGTGTCGACCAATGCGCCGGCTGTTGCGGCCTTCGGTATTGATACCGAGCACATGTTCGGCTTCTGGGATTGGGTGGGTGGGCGTTACTCGGTGTGGTCGGCTATCGGCCTGCCGGTGATGCTGGCGGTAGGGTATGACAATTTCCGCCAGTTTCTGGATGGCGGGCATGCCATGGATGAGCACTTCTTCAGCGCGCCGTTGCAGCAGAACATGCCGGTGCTGCTGGCGCTGATCGGCATCTGGTACAACACCTTCTATCAGGCGCATACCCACGCCATCATGCCTTACGATCACGGCCTGCGCCGCTTGCCGGCGCATATCCAGCAGCTGGACATGGAGTCCAATGGCAAGCGGGTGGGGCGCTTTGGCGAGCCGCTGGATTTCGACACCGGCCCGGTAATCTGGGGTGAAGAAGGTGCCAACAGCCAGCATGCCTTTTTCCAGCTGCTGCATCAGGGGACCCGGCTGGTGCCTTGTGACTTTATCGTGCCGATGAGCGGCCATTACGGACTTGAACAACAACACCGCGTGCTGGTGGCCAACTGCTTTGCCCAGGCCGAGGCGCTGATGCGCGGTAAGAGCGAAGCTGAAGTCATGGCCGAACTGCCGATGCTATCCGGCGAAGAGCTGGACATGCTGTTGCCGCAAAAACTGTTTCCTGGCAATCAACCTTCCAATACCATTGCGCTGGACAAGGTGACACCCTATACCCTGGGCATGCTGATGGCGTTGTACGAGCACAAGGTATTCGTGCAGGGGGTGATCTGGGGCATCAATTCCTTTGATCAATGGGGTGTCGAGTACGGCAAGCAACTGGCGCGGCGCATCCTGCCGGAGTTGGATGCGGCAGCCGATGCCTCGGCTGCACATGATAGTTCCACGTTGGGCTTGATCCGCCATTTCAGGAAAACACATGAATGAACAATTGACTGTGCTGGCGTCCCGGCTGGGAGAGCAGCTGTTGCAGCGGGGCGAGACCATTGCTACGGCAGAGTCCTGCACTGGCGGCATGATTGCTGCAGCTCTGACCGATATTGCGGGTAGCTCGGCCTGGTTTGGCTATGGCATGGTCAGCTACAGCAATCAGGCCAAGCAGGATCTGCTGGGTGTAAGTGCTGTTACGCTGGAGGCCCATGGCGCAGTCAGCGAAGCGGTGGTGCGGGAAATGGTGGCGGGTGCGCGTGAACGTGCCGCAGCAGATTGGGCTGTGGCAGTGTCCGGTATTGCCGGGCCGGGTGGTGGTTCTGCAGCCAAGCCGGTGGGTACGGTATGGCTGGCCATTGCCGGACCTGGTGGTGCGGGCAGGGTGTTTGTCCGTTGCTTTTCGGGTGACCGCGCAGCGGTGCGCTTGCAAACCGTGCAGGTGGCACTGACCGCCGTGCTGGATGCAATGGATGCCCAGCCCTTGCGCGCTTGAGAGCTGCGGGCAAAATGCAAAAGGGAGCCAGTGGCTCCCTTTTTACATCCAGCAGCAGTGCTACTGCTGGCGCAACCAGTCGCTGGTGTGACGTATCAGCTGATAGGCAACGGACAGCTGGGCCGGTATGGCGGGCAAGGTGTCGATGTGATACCAGCCGGCATCTTCGATCTCGCCTGGCTGAGGGCGGATGTCCCCGCCATCGTACTCGGCGGTAAAGGCCAGCATCAGCGAGTGCGGGAAGGGCCAGGATTGCGAGCAGACATAGCGCAGATTTCTCACGCGCACACCTACTTCTTCCAGGGTTTCGCGATGCACGCATTGTTCCACGGTTTCCCCCGGCTCGACAAAACCGGCCAGTGCACTGTACACGCCCGGCAGAAAGTGGGGACTGCGTGCCAGCAGTAATTCCTTACCGCGGTAGACTGCCACCATCATGGCTGGTGATAGGCGCGGGTAGTATAGCTGACCACAAGCAGGGCAGCTTTTGCCCTGGTCGTGGCCGTGCTGTTGCAAGGGGCTGGCGCAATGGCCGCAAAAACGGTGCGTGTGCTGAAACTGACGTAGCTGGGCAGCACGGGCGATACCTGCGGTTTGCTCTGGTGGTAGTGCCATCAGGGCTGCGCGCAAGGGCAGCCATTCGCCATCTGCCGGTGCCGGGCCGATCAGATCTGCTGCGTACAGGTTGTAGCCTTGCTGCTGGTCGATGAATAGGCGATTGGCCAGCGGCCAGTGGCGGGCGGCATCCGTCGGCAGGGCCTGGTTTTGCAGTAGCAGGCGCGGCCCGTCGAAGATGCACCAGCGGGTCGGAAGATCGGGGTTGAAGTGTTCTGGCAGTTCGAGCGGCATGATCGGGCTTTGGAGAGCTAAGCCGCCAGTGTAGCCGCAGCGCCGTAACATTGTCTGCTGTCAGACCTGGGGTCGGGGTAAAAATTTGCGGCAAATAAGCGGGCAGGCCGGGCTGGCTGATGCAGATCAAGCCCGGTTCCAGGCTTCAGTCGCGCTGGTCATGCATCCAGCAGGCGCTTTGGCGGCGTACTACTTCGGACAGAGAGCCGCTGTCGCGATACACATCGCGCAGCCACTGACTGTCCGACTGGCGCTTGAGCGTACGCTCGCGCAGTGCGGCCAGTTCTGCCTCGCAACCCAGTGCAGCGGCGTGTGCCTGTAGGCTGCCCAGGGTTGCCAGCAGATCGTCCTGCACGCTGGTCTGCTGAGCGGCGCTACCATCCACCAGTACGCCATCAAAGCCGAAGCGGCAGGCCTGGAAGCGGTTGTAGCTGTAGGTCAGGTAGCGCTCCGGACGGATGTCCTGCCATTCATCTTCCAGGCAGCGGCGGGCCAGCATCTGGGCGTAGGCGGCCAGCAGGGTGGGCGTGACGATGTCCAGCGGGGTGTCGCAGATGCGGACTTCTACCGTGCCGTATTCAGGTTTGGGGCGGATGTCCCAGTAAAAATCCTTCATGCTGGCGACGATGCCCAGTCGTGCCATGTCCTGAAAGTAATCGTTGAACTGGTCCCAGTTTTCCACCCCGGGCATGCAGCCGGACAGCGGGAAGGCATTGACGCTGGTCAGGCGGGAAGTCTGGAATAGCGTGTCCATGCCCTGATAGAAGGGGGATGACGCGGACAGGGCAATGAAGTGGGGAATGTAACGCGCCAGATAATGACTTAGGCGGATGGCGCTGTCGCCGTCCGGGCAGCCGATGTGAATGTGCTGGCCGTAGACGGTGAACTGCTTGGCCAGGTAGCCGTACAGCTCGGAAACCAGTTGATAGCGAGCTTTGGGGTAGATCTGTTGCTTGCTCCAATGCTGGAAGGGGTGGGAGCCGCCACCTGCCAGACCGAGGTTCAGCTTCTCTGCGCTGTTTACCAGCAACTGGCGGATGGCCTGCAGCTCCTGCAGCATGCTGGCGCTGCCCTGGTGGATGGCGGTGCCGATTTCAATCATGCCCTGGGTAATTTCCGGCTTGATGTCGTAGCCGTGGGTTTGGCGGTCTACCAACAGCAGCAAGTCGTCCGAGCCGCGGGTCAGGTTGTAGTCGCGGCGGTTGACAATCATCAGCTCCAGTTCCACGCCCAGGGTCAGCGGGGTACTGTTATTGAATTCCAGCATGTCATTGCTCCTTGCAGATGTCGCCGGTCTGTTGCAGGGCTAGGCGGCACAGCCAGGGCCCGGCCAGCTCGCTGATTAACAGAACTGCCATCATGCTGGCGGCAGCACTGCCAGCCTGCGTACCCAGCGCCAGAGCGCTCATGCTGAGCAGCATGGCGCTGCCGCCTGATAAGGGATTGAGCGCCAGTCCCAGCCACAGGCCACGACGACGGGTGAGGCAGTTGGCCGGTGCCAGCAGAAACCAGAACAGCATGGCAATGGCGCTGCGCAACAGCAGATAGCCCAGTGCCAGTGGCCAGTGGCTTGCCAGTGCCTGCGGTTGCAGCCAGGCACCGGCTGCCACGAAAAAGGCGACAAAGAAAAAGTGGCTGCCCGCCAGCAAGCCTGGTTCGCTCACGCTTTCGCCACCCCGCAGATTGCGGGTGGCAAGGCCGAAAACCAGCAAGGCCAGTGCGGGCAGGGTGTTCAGCATGCCGGCCAGCCCGACCAGCAGGGCGATCAAGCCGAATAGCAGCACGGTCTGCTGCTGACGCTGATGGCCCAGCCAGTGGTTGAGGGCAATCGCCAGCAGTCCGGCCAGCAGTCCAAGCAAGCTGGAACCCAGAATTAGCCAGGCCGGGGTGAGCAGGCTGTCCTCCGGCGGATGATTGTTGAGCAGATGGGCCGAGCCCAGCGCAATGGCAAAGGCCAGTAGCGACAGCAGGCTGGATAGCGCTGTGGCAGTGGCCAGTCGGTCGCTAACCTGGCCCTCGGCCCGGCCTTCGCGCAGCATTTCCAGAATGACGATGGGCGAGGTGGCCATGCCGATGGCAGCCATCGCGGTGCTGCTTTGCCAGTCGAGCCCGGCATTGGATAGCAAGGTGCACAGCGCGGCAAATACCAGCAGGCAGTAAGCCAGGGTACTTAGCAGCAGGGTGCGCTCCGCGCGCAGCCAGCGCAGGTCCACCCGACGGCCGCTTTCAAACAGGGCCAGGCCCAGGGCCAGGTTGACGAAGAGATCGGCGGCGCGCAGCAAGTCTTCATTCAGCACATGCAGGCTGGCTGGCCCGATGATCAGCCCGATCAGTACATAGCCGGTCATGGCCGGCAGCCGGGCAATGCGGTTGGCAATCTGGCCGCCAATAACACCCAAGGTTAGCAGGATGCCAAAGGCGGCAAGCGGGTTCAGTACAAGGTGCTGCCATGGAAAATGAGGCATGGGCGTCTCCGTGGTCTGTGAGTCGGGCCTGGGTGGGCAGGGGCAAGGCCGGGAGCGGCGCTGGACGATGAAGCCGTGTGGGTACAGTAAAGCAGGGTCTGGTTAATCAGAGACTGCTGATTTAGCAGAAGGGTTCCGCGCTGGGGCCGATTTTCCTCTGCGAAGCGGACAGCCAGTCAGGGTGGCTGCCATGAAAAACGGCCCTTGCAGGGCCGTGGGATGGGGGCGGTGGGTGTCAGCGCCGGCGCTGCTCTTGCCACAGCAGATGGCAACCCAGCAACACACCCATACCGCACAGCGCCAGTACATAGTGTGCAGGTGCCTGCGGATTGGTTTTCATCCACAGCGTAACCGCCATCGGTGTCAGGCCGCCGAAGATGGCATAGGACAGATTGTAGGAGAAGGACAGGCCGGTAAAGCGAACGGCGGGCGGGAAGGCGCGCACCATGACGTAGGGAACGGCACCGACAATCCCCACGCTAAACCCTGCCAGTGCGTAGAGGGCATACAGCTGACTGCTGTCGATGGCGATTGTCGTATAGAAATGATGACTGCTTGCGCCCAGTAGCAGGCTGCCAAGAATGAAGGTAAGGCCGCTGCCCAGGCGGTCGATGATGCGGCCGGCCAGAATGCAGCCGACGATCAGGGCCAGTGTGGCCAGGCTGTTTGCTTTAAGGCTGGTAGCGGCGGCAATGCCGAACTGCTTTTGTAGATAGGCCGGTGTCATCAGGATGACCACCACAATGGCAGCGGACAGCAGCCAGGTGAGCAGCATGGAAACGACGACTGCATGCTGGTGTTGCTGCAGCACGGTCTTCAGCGGTAGTTCATCAGCCAGTGCCTTCTTGGCCTGCATTTCGGCAAAGACCGGGGTTTCCTCCAGCCACTGGCGCAAGTACATGGCGATCAGACCAAAGATGCCACCAGTCAGGAAGGGAAGCCGCCACGCCCAGTTGGCAATCTGCACTGGGCTGAAACTGCTGTTGATCAGCGTGGCCAGCAGTGAGCCCAGCAGGATGCCGGCGGTCAGTCCTGCGGTGAGTGTGCCGCAGGCATAGCCGGTGTGGCGGGCAGGTACGTGCTCTGCCACGAACACCCAGGCACCCGGCACCTCGCCGCCAATGGCAGCACCCTGCAGGATGCGCAAGGCCAGCAGCGCCAGCGGGGCAGCAATGCCTATGCTGGCATAGGTGGGCAGCATGCCCATCAGCAGGGTGGGGACGGCCATCAGCACGATGGATAGGGTGAACATGCGCTTGCGTCCCAGCTTGTCGCCAAAGTGGGCCATGACAATGCCGCCCAGTGGGCGGGCCAGGTAACCGGCAGCAAAGATGCCGAAGGTTTGAAACTGGCGCAGCCAGTCCGGCATGTCAGGCGGAAAGAACTGCTGGCCAATGACCAGGGCAAAAAATACGAAGATGATGAAGTCGTAGAATTCGAGTGCGCCGCCCAGGGCGGCCAGGGCCAGGGTGCGGTAATCCTGGCGGGTGAGCGGGCGTGGGGCTGCCTGTCCAGCCTGGTTGTGGTGCGGGATCATGCGTGTTCTCTATGGTGGGTGAGCGGAGCGGCCGATCTGCGTCGGCGTGATGCATTTGCGAGTGCAAGTGGAGAATACGGGACAGGTGGTGGGCAAGGCAATGAGAATAGATGCCGCCAGGCAGCATCTAATTGCGCACTTTCAACTTTAAATTAAGTAAAGTTTTTCCAGAGCAAGAAAAACTTCAGGATTGCTGTGTTTTTATGCTAAATGCGTGATTGCAGCTGAGTCAGTGTGTCGGCGGCTTCCTGCATGATGCGGTCGAACAGTTGCTGCACGTCAGGAATGTCGTCGATCAGGCCTTGCACCTGGCCAATCAGTTGAACCCCCTTCTGGTGGTTGCCTTCTTCGATGGCCAGGCGGATGGATTCGGTGGCCGCACCAAACAAGGCCAGCTGGCGCAGCTCTTGCGGCTTTTTCAGCATGCCGCCCAGCGCCACTTTCAGCACAGGCATGCCCATCTTGCGGGCTACGCTACTGGCTTTCCACGCAGCCGCCAGCAAATTCATCGGTTTGCGGCTGGCTGCGCGTGCGGCGGGTGAGTCCATCATGCGGCACCATAGACCATCGAAGTTGCGCGAATATAGCGTGTCGCCCACGCCGCGCTGGCGGATCATCTCCTTGCTGGTGGTGTGTACCGGGCTTTCCTGCGTCATCGCCAGGCGGCTGCCCATGGCGATGGCATCGGCGCCGAGCGCCAGTGCCGCCATCAGCCCGGCACCGCTGCCGAAGCCGCCGGCGGCAATAATGGGCAGGCTGCTTGCTTTGCGGATGGCCGGGATCAGCACCAGCGAAGTAACTTCTCCTCCGTGCGCTGCGGCTTCATGACCGGTGACCAGCAAGCCGTCCACGCCGGATTTTTCTGCCGAGATGGCGTGCTTTTCCGTCACCACGGTGGCAATCACCTTGCCGCCATAGGCATGGGCACGCTGGACGATCCAGTCGCCCTTGCCCAGTGAGAAGTTGATGATGGGGACTTGTTCTTCCAGTGCCACTTCACAGTTCTCCCGCGCGCCGGGCATCATCAGCGTGCAGCCGATGCCAAAAGGCTTGTCGGTAAGTTCGCGGATGCGGCGGATGGCACTGCGTGTCATCTCCGGGCTGAGCGGGCCGGTGGCCAGAATGCCCAGACCGCCGGCATTGGCAGTGGCTGCCACCAGTTCCGGGGTGGCGATATAGCTCATGCCGGGGCAGGCTAGCGGGAGTTGAATGCCAAATGTTGCAGTAAATCGGGTTTGCATGATGATGGCCGCCGGGTGGTTTACACTATGGCGCTATTGTTCAGGCTTTTTTCGAAAAATTCAAACGGTTGTTTGATTATGTATATGGTATTGATTGGCTGGCTCTACGTAGTGCTGATGCTCGCCGTGGCGCAAAACAGCCTGTGGGCAACGTTTTCCATTTTGTTCTTTATGGGATTTCTGCCTACCTTGTTTATTGCAAGAATGACACGCCGCAAGCTGCGAAAGCGGCAGGAATTGGCGCGCGAGCAGGAAAATGCGGGCAAGACGCTTGAGTGAGGTGGCCTGGCGGTGCTAAAATCCTGCGTCCTCTGCATTGGGCAGGGGAAACACTACGCACATCCGTGCCAAAGGGTGCCGTCAATACAAAGCGACGGTTGTCTGCGCGGATGGAGGCTTAACCCTTTAAGGAGTTTTTGCATGTCCACCAACGTTACCATGCGTCAAATGCTTGAGGCCGGCGTTCACTTCGGCCACCAAACCCGTTTCTGGAACCCGAAGATGGCTCAGTACATCTTTGGCAGCCGCAACAAGATTCACATCATCAACCTGGAAAAGACTCTGCCGCTGTTTATCGGCGCCCAGGAATATGTGCGTCGTCTGGCTGCCAACAAGGGCACCGTAATGTTTGTTGGTACCAAGCGTCAGGCGCGTGAGATCGTCCGTGAAGAAGCTGCCCGCGCTGGCATGCCGTTTGTTGATCACCGCTGGCTCGGCGGCATGCTGACCAACTACAAGACCGTGAAGCAGTCCATCAAGCGTCTTGAAGAGAAGCGTGCCATCCTGGAAGGCGCTGACATGGGTTACAACAAGAAAGAACTGTTGGACCTGCAACGTGAAGTTGACAAGCTGGAGCGCTCGCTGGGCGGTATCAAGGATATGAAGGGCCTGCCGGATGCCATCTTCGTTATCGACACTGGCTACCAGAAAGGTACCATTGTTGAAGCCAAGAAACTGGGTATTCCGGTAATCGGCGTTGTTGATACCAACAACTCGCCGGATGGCATCGACTACGTGGTTCCGGGTAACGACGACTCCAGCCGTGCCATCCGCCTGTACGCTCGCGGCATCGCCGACGCCGTACTGGAAGGCCGCGCTCAGTCGCTGCAAGAAGTCGTAGCCGCCGCTGAATCGGCCCAGGCTGAGTAAGCAGACTCGAAAGAGGGGCGAAAGCCCCTTTTTTGAGACCTGACTACCCTTACATATCGAATACAGGAGTTACAAGATGGCGGAAATCACCGCAAAAATGGTTTCGGATCTGCGCGCTGCCACCGGTCTGGGCATGATGGAATGCAAGAAGGCTCTGGTTGAAGCTGAAGGCGACGCAGCCAAGGCTGAAGAAATCCTGCGCATCAAGTCCGGCAACAAGGCTTCCAAGATGGCTGGCCGTCTGGCTGCCGAAGGTATCATCGGTTCTTACGTGGCCGGCGGCGTTGGTGCCCTGGTTGAAGTGAATTGCGAAACCGACTTTGTTGCCAAGGACCCGACCTTCCTGGCGCTGGCTGCTGCTGCTGCCCAGGCTGCTGCAACTGCTAACCCGGCTGATGTTGAAGCCCTGTCCGCCGTGGAAGTGGATGGCGTGTCTGTTGAAGAAATCCGCAAGGCTGCCATCGCCAAGCTGGGCGAGAACATGACCATCCGTCGTTTCGTGCGTTACGAAACCGCCGGTAACATCGCTACCTACCTGCATGGTGCCAAGATCGGCGTGATCGTCGACCTGAAGGGCGACGAAGCGCTGGGTCGCGATATCGCCATGCACATCGCTGCTTCCAAGCCGATCTGTGTTTCCAAGGATCAGGTTCCGGCCGAAACCCTGGAACAAGAACGCAAGATCTACACCGCTCAGGCTGCCGAATCCGGCAAGCCGGCCGATATCGTCGCCAAGATGGTAGAAGGCCGCGTCAACAAGTTCCTGGCTGAAGTGACCCTGGTTGGTCAGCCCTTCGTCAAGAATCCGGACGTGACTGTAGAAAAACTGCTGGCTGAAAAATCTGCTTCCGTAAACGCATTCGCCATGTTCGTTGTTGGCGAAGGCATCGAGAAGAAGGTTGTGGACTATGCTGCTGAAGTGGCTGCCGCTGCCAAGCTGTAAGTCTGACAAGACTGTATGATCAAACGGCACCCTGCCTGCAGGGTGCCGTTTTGCAAACTGAATGCCCCAAAACACCCAACTCGAGGTTACCATGAGCCAAGCTCCTTCCTTTAAACGCATTCTGCTCAAGCTGTCCGGTGAGGCCCTGATGGGCGACGATAACTACGGCATCAACCGCTCGACCATCGAGCAGATTGTTGGTCAGATCAAGGAAGTGGTAGAGCTGGGCGTGCAAGTGGGTATCGTGATCGGTGGCGGTAACATCTTCCGTGGCGTTTCCAGTGCTGCCAGTGGTATGGATCGTGCCACTGCCGACTACATGGGCATGATGGCCACCGTGATGAATGCGTTGGCGCTCAAGGATGCCATGGGCAAGGTAGGTGTGGTGGCACGGGTACAGTCCGCCCTCACCATGCAGCAGATTGCCGAGCCCTATGTGCGTGGCAAGGCCATGCAATACCTGGAGGAGGGTAAGGTGGTGATTTTTGGTGCCGGCACCGGTAACCCCTTCTTCACCACCGACACCGCAGCAGCCCTGCGCGGCATGGAAATGAATGTCGACATCATGCTCAAGGCCACCAAGGTGGATGGCGTGTACACTGACGACCCGAAGAAAAATCCTGATGCCGTGCGCTACCAGACCCTGACTTTTGATGAGGCCATTGGTCGCAATCTCAAGGTAATGGATGCCACCGCCTTTGCGCTGTGCCGTGACCAGCACCTGAATATCAAGGTGTTCAGCATCTTCAAGCAGGGCGCGCTCAAGCGCGTAGTGCTTGGCGAAGACGAAGGCACGCTGGTACACTGCTGAGCTTGACGAATACCAAGGGGCGGAAACGGCTGGAAGCCGCTTTCCGCCTTGTTTTTCAAAGTACCGATTTTTGGAGCAAGCATGATTAATGAAGTCAAGAAATCCGCCGAGCAGAAGATGACCAAGTCTCTGGAGGCGTTCAAGACCGACCTGACTAAAGTACGTACGGGTCGCGCCCATACCGGCATTCTTGATCATGTCATGGTCGACTACTACGGTAGCGACGTGCCGGTTAATCAGGTAGCCAATGTCAGCCTGATTGATGCCCGCACCATTGGCGTGCAGCCTTGGGAAAAGAATATGGCCGCCAAGATCGAAAAAGCCATCCGCGATTCTGATCTGGGCCTGAACCCGGCATCCATGGGTGAGATCATCCGCGTACCGATGCCGATGCTGACCGAAGAACGCCGTCGTGACCTGATCAAGGTGGTGAAGGGCGAAGCCGAAGGTGCCCGCGTTGCCGTGCGCAATATCCGCCGTGATGCCAACAACGAATTCAAGAATCTGATCAAGGACAAGGCCATTACCGAGGATGAAGAGCGTCGCGGTCAGGATGACATCCAGAAAATGACCGACAAGTTCATCGCCGAGATCGACAAGGCGCTGGCCGGCAAAGAAGCAGACCTGATGGCGGTATAAAGGAAATAGCCTTGTTTGGAAGCTCCACCAAGGACGTGCCGGAGGTGCGCTGCGTACCCCGGCACATCGCCATCATCATGGATGGCAATGGCCGCTGGGCCAAAAAGCGTTTCCTGCCGCGGGTGGCTGGTCACAAGAAGGGCCTGGATACCGTCCGTGAAATCGTCACCGCCTGCAAGGAAATGGGGGTGGAGCACCTGACGCTGTTTGCCTTCTCCACCGAAAACTGGCGGCGTCCGCCGGATGAGGTGACTTTCCTGATGGATCTGTTTCTCCGTGCGCTGGAAGGCGAAGTCAGCAAGCTGCATGCCAACAACATCCGCCTGCGGGTGTTGGGCACGCGCGAGCGCTTCAGTCCGGCATTGGCCGAGCGCATTCAGGCGGCGGAAGACAAGACGGCAGGCAATGATGGCCTGGTGCTCAGCATCGCGGCAGATTATGGCGGCCGCTGGGACGTGCTCAATGCGGTCAATGGCCTGATTGCCGATGGCGTCAGCGAAATCACCGAAGAAAACCTGGCCGCGCGCTTGTCCACGCACTGGGCGCCGGAGCCGGATCTGTTCATTCGCACCGGTGGTGAGCAGCGCATCAGCAATTTTTTGCTGTGGCAGCTGGCTTACTCCGAACTGTACTTCACTGATCTGTTGTGGCCGGATTTTGACCGCAGTGCGCTAGAAGCGGCCCTGCAGTCTTACCGCGAACGTGAGCGCCGTTTCGGGCGCACCAGCGAACAGCTGCCCGTACAGCAGCGCAGAAACTGACCCCTCATGCTCAAAACCCGCATTCTGACTGCTCTGGTATTGCTGCCGCTGATGCTGGCCGCCTTGTTTCTGTTTCCGGCAACGGCCTGGGCTGGCTTTTCCTGGCTGATCATCCTGCTGGCCCTGTGGGAGTATTCCCGCATGACCGGGCTGCAAGGCGTGGTGCGCTGGGGCTATCTGGCCGCCACAAGCGCCTTCGCCGCCATTTCCTGGCAACAGGGCTGGCAGATGCCGCTGGCGGCGCATGTGCTGTCGCTGCTGTTCTGGCTGCTGGTCATGCCCTTGTGGCTGGCTAAGCGCTGGACGGTGAAGTCGCCCGTGCTAGCCGCACTGTTGGGGTGGGTGTTGATGCTGCCGGCCTGGTACGGTTTTCTGGAATGGCGCTCGCAGGCAGACGTCAGCCACGCGCAGACCCTGCTGGCCGTGATGGGTTTGGTGTGGGTGGCTGATGTGACCGCCTATTTCTCCGGTAAGGCCTTTGGCAAGCATAAGCTGGCTCCTTCCATCAGTCCGGGGAAAAGCTGGGAAGGCGTGTATGGTGCCCTGGTGGGCGTGGCGATCTATGTCGTCATCGTCACCCGGCTGGGCTGGATTTCCGTTGGTCTGCCGGTATGGGCGCTGGTGCTGCTGGCGCTGCCATTGACTGCGGTCAGCGTATGTGGGGATTTGCTGGAATCCTGGTTCAAGCGCGCCTCCGGCATCAAGGACAGCAGCAAGCTGTTGCCGGGCCATGGCGGTGTTTATGATCGAATCGATAGTCTCATTGCCGTTCTGGCAGTCAGCAATGCGCTGCGCGTGCTGGGCGGGCTGTAAGCTCATCTCATGAAACCTCAAGGCATTGCAGTTCTTGGGGCAACCGGCAGCATCGGCGTCAATACGCTGGATGTGGTTGCCCGTCATCCTGACCGTTACCGGGTAGTGGCACTCAGCGGTCATCGTCAGGTGGATCGCCTGTTCGAGCAGGCGTGTCGTTTTCGTCCTCTTTATGTCGTGGTGGCCGATGCCGCTGCCGCCAATACCCTGCAGGGCCGTCTGCGTGAGCAGGGGCTGGCAACCGAGGTGCTGCACGGCGCGGTAGCGCTGGAGCGCGTGGCTGCCTTGCCCGAGGTGGATGTCGTCATGGCAGCAATTGTCGGGGCTGCCGGCTTGCCGTCTGCGATGGCTGCTGCACGCGCTGGCAAGAAAATACTGCTGGCCAACAAGGAATCGCTGGTGGTGGCGGGTCGCCTGTTCATGGAGGCGGTGCGCGAGCATGGTGCCACCCTGTTGCCGGTAGACAGCGAGCACAACGCCATTTTCCAGTCCTTGCCGCATGACTATGCCGGTAATCTCGACGCATCCGGCATCCGCAAGATCATTCTTACCGCTTCCGGCGGCCCCTTCCGTCAGCATAGCGCCGAGGCCTTGCTGCAGGTCACGCCGGATGATGCCTGCCGTCATCCCAACTGGGTGATGGGGCGCAAGATTTCGGTGGACTCGGCCAGCCTGATGAACAAGGGGCTGGAAGTGATCGAGGCGCACTGGCTGTTCTCTGCGCCGCCTGAGCGCATCGACGTGGTGGTGCATCCACAAAGTGTCATCCATTCCATGGTGCAATACCGCGATGGCTCGGTGATGGCGCAGCTGGGTTCTCCCGATATGCGTACGCCGATTGCCTGCGCACTGGCCTGGCCGGAACGTATCGAAGCCGGGGTAAATTCACTGGATTTCTTTAGTATGGGCTCGCTTACGTTCGAGCAGCCCGATCTGGCCCGTTTCCCCTGTCTTGGTCTCGCTTTCTCCTCGCTGCGCAGTGGTGGCGATGCCCCTGCGGTGCTCAATGCGGCCAATGAAGTGGCGGTGGCGGCCTTCCTGGAAGGGCGCTTGCGCTTTGTCGATATTGCCGGGGTGGTTGAAGCCACGCTGGCTGGTGTCAGCCTGTCGGCCAGTGTGTCGCTGGCTGATTTGCTGGACAAGGATGGTGAAGCGCGTCGCTTTGCCATGAACAAGGTGGGTTCATGCTGACATTCCTGGCATTCCTGGTGGCCATTGGTGTGCTGGTCACGTTTCACGAGCTGGGTCATTACTGGGTGGCTCGCCTGTGCGGAGTAAAGGTGCTGCGCTTTTCGGTAGGTTTTGGTGCGCCGCTATATACCTTCCGTCGCGGTGATACCGAGTGGGCCATCAGCCCGATTCCGTTGGGCGGCTATGTGCGCATGCTGGATGAGCGCGAGATGGAAGTGGCACCCGAAGAGCGCCATCTGGCTTTCAATACCCAGTCGGTATACAAGCGCATGGCCATTGTGGCGGCCGGTCCGCTGGCCAATCTGGTACTGGCTGTGCTGTTTTACTGGGTTGTGATTGCTGGTGGTGTCACGCAGTTGCTGCCGCAAATCGGCACGGTGATTACCCCCAGTCTGGCCGCTACTGCCGGCTTCCAGCCGGGCGACCGCGTGCTGTCGGTCAATGGACAGAAAGTGGATGACTGGCAAGGCTTGCGACTGGCGCTGGTGGATGCGGTTGGCAGTGGCGATGTGCCGCTACGGCTGCAAGTCAAAACCGCGCAGTCGGCCACGGTGCTGCGTAGCATCGATCCGGCCCAGGCGGATGAGGACAGTCTCAAGGCGCTGGAACAGGGCAATCCCGGCTTCATGCCCATGCGCTATTTGCCGGCCATTGGCGGTGTCGAGGAGGGCGGCGTAGCAGCCCACGCCGGCCTTAAGGCAGGTGATAAGCTGATTTCTGTCGATGGTAAGCCGTTGGCCAGCTGGGATGCCTGGGTGAGGCTGATTCACGAAAGTCCGGGCAAGGAGTTGCTGATCCGTATCGAGCGTGATGGCAAGGCGCTGGATGTAAAGCTGCGTCCGGCTACGGTGGCGGATGGTGATGTGATGATAGGCCGCATTGGCGCAGCCCCGCTGCCGGATGCCGCCTGGATGAAGCAATTGGCCTTTGTGCACCGGCCTGCCGTGGCCGAGGCGGGTGTCGAAGCCCTGCGCAAGATGAGCGATACCGCCTGGATGAGCTTGAAGTTCCTGGGCCGCATGGTGATTGGTCAGGCGTCGCTGGACAATTTGTCCGGACCGCTGACTATTGCCAGCATCGCCGGTCAGACCGCGCGTGAAGGCTGGAGTCCCTACCTGGAATTCCTGGCGCTGATCAGCGTCAGCATCGGGGTGCTTAATCTGTTGCCAATACCTGTGCTGGATGGTGGGCACTTAATGTATTATGTCGCGGAGCTGGTTAAAGGCCGCCCGCTAAGCGAGCGCGCGCAACTGTTTGGACAGAAGATCGGATTCATCCTGCTGGCGTCACTGATGCTGTTTGCCGTGCTGAACGATATCAGCCGCCTTTTTGGGGGTTAAAACAAACCTATGAAATTGAAATTACTCGCGGCCGCTGTGCTGGGCATGACTACGGCAACAGCTGTTTGGGCTGCGGATCCGTTCGTGATCAAGGATATCCGCGTTGAAGGCCTGCAACGTACCGAAGCCGGTACGGTCTTCAACTACCTGCCGGTCAAGGTGGGTGACACTTTCAGCGATGAAAAGGCACGTGAATCCATCAAAAGCCTGTTCGCAACCGGTTTTTTTGATGATGTGCGCGTAGAGTCGCGTGATGGTGTGGTGATTGTTGCCGTGGCCGAGCGCCCGGTCATTACCCAGCTGAACATCAACGGTGCCAAGGAGTTCAGCAAGGACCAGCTGAAGAAGGCGCTCAAGGACAACGGTTTTGCCGAGTCCCGCATTTTTGATCAGGCCCTGCTGGACGGTGCGGTACAGGAGCTGAAGCGCCAGTACTACAGCCGTGGCAAGTATGCGGTGGAGATCACCCCGCAGGTGACCAAGCTGGAGCGTAACCGTGTTGCGGTGACGCTGGACATCACCGAAGGCATCACTGCCCAGATCAAGGACATTCATATTGTCGGCAACAAGGCATTCAGCCAGGACAAGCTGCTGGATGAAATGTCGCTGACGTCGGGTGACTGGCTGTCCTGGCTGACCAAGGACAATCAGTATTCCAAGCAGAAGCTGACTGGCGATCTGGAAAAGCTGAAGGCTTTCTACCAGAACCAGGGCTATCTGGAATTCAATATCGAATCCACCCAGGTTTCCATCAGCGCCGACAAGGAACACATGTTCCTGACGCTCAACATCAATGAAGGCAGCAAGTTTACTGTTGCCGACATCAAGTTGGCCGGTGACCTGAAGGTGCCGGAGGCGGATCTGCGCAAGCTGATTACCGTGAAGTCCGGTGAGGTGTTCAACAACGAGAAGGTCACTGATAGCGTGAAGGCGCTGAGTGATCGTCTGGGCAATGACGGCTATGCCTTTGCCAACGTCAATGCGCTGCCGGATATCAATCGCGACAAGCAGCAGGTTGGTTTCACCTTCTTCGTTGACCCGGGTCGCAAAACCTATGTGCGCCGTGTCAATATCGCTGGCAATACCAAGACCCGTGACGAAGTGGTGCGCCGCGAGCTGCGCCAGCTGGAAGGCTCGGTTTACAACGCTGCCAATGTGAAGCGCAGCAAGGATCGTGTCGAGTTGCTGGGTTACTTTGAAGATGTCAACGTGGAAACCCCGGCGGTGGCGGATGCGCCAGACCAGGTGGACATGAACATCACCCTTAAAGAGCGTGCTACCGGCAGCATTTCCGCGGGTGTGGGCTTTGTACAGGGCGAGGGCATTCAGCTGTCGGCCAGTATTTCCCAGAGCAATATCTTTGGCTCAGGCAAATACATGTCCTTCGGTATTTCCAATGGCTCGGTCAACAAGTCGGCGACCTTGTCGTTTACCGACCCTTACTTTACCGCCGACGGTGTAAGTCTGGGTTATGACCTGTACCATCGCGTGTACAAGCCGTATAACAGCTCGTCGTCCAGCACCACGCACTACAAGACATCGACAGATGGTGTTGCCATGCGCTTTGGTGTGCCGGTTACCGAAACCGACCGCATCAACTTCAGCCTGGGTCTGGAACAAACCAAGGTGGGCACCTGGAGCGATAGTCCGACCCGCTATCTGGACTTCGTCAACAAGTACGGCAGCAACAACCTGTCGCTGATCGGTACCGCCGGTTGGGGACGCGATACCCGTGACAGCTCGCTGTGGCCGACTCGTGGCGCCAATATCAAGGTACAGGCCGATGCGGCCCTGCCGGGTGGTGATCTCGAATGGTATCGCCTGACCCACTCGCAGCAATGGTTCTTCCCGCTGACCAAAACCTTCACCCTGATGTTGAACGGTGAAGTAGGCTATGCCAACGGTTATGGCAAAACCAATACCTTGCCGTTCTTCCAGAACTTCTATCTGGGTGGTCTGGGCTCGGTGCGTGGCTACGACACCAACAGTCTGGGTCCCAAGGACGCCAGCACGGGTGACTATCTGGGTGGTACCCGCAAGGCAGTCGCCAATGCGGAAGTGCTGTTCCCCTTCCCGGGCATGAAAGACAACAAGTCGGTGCGTGCCAGCGTATTCTTTGATGCCGGTTCGGTATGGGATAGCACCATCAGCGGCAGTACGCCTAGCAGCGAGTTGCGCTATTCCACCGGTGCAGCCGTCACCTGGCTGTCCCCGCTGGGGCCGATGAAGTTCAGTCTGGCCAAGGCACTGCGCAAGAAGGAAGGCGACAAGTATCAGAGCTTCCAGTTCCAGCTGGGTACCGTCTTCTAAACCTAAAGAGGCCTGAACATGAAATCTTCTTTCAAATGGCTGATTGCCGGGCTGGCGCTGGTCAGCCTGCAGGCCTCGGCTGCTGATTTCAAGCTGGGTTTTGTCAATATCGAGCGGGTATATCGTGAAGCGGCACCGGCCATTGCCATCCAGAAAAAACTGGACAAGGAGTTTGCCGACCGCCGCGCCGAGCTGAAAAAGATGGAAAAGCGTGCCAAGGAGCTGGAGGGCCTGATGGCCAAGAGCACGCTGTCCATCGATGACCGCAAGCGCTACGAACGCGAATATGCTGGCTTGGATCGCGACTATCAGGCCAAGGGCCGTGAATTGTCGGAA
The DNA here is from genome assembly GCF_030150775.1 of Aquitalea sp. Taxonomy (NCBI): domain Bacteria; kingdom Pseudomonadati; phylum Pseudomonadota; class Betaproteobacteria; order Neisseriales; family Chromobacteriaceae; genus Aquitalea; species Aquitalea sp. The sequence goes on along the minus strand of NZ_JASLFG010000002.1, from coordinate 46,159 downwards.
GACTTCAACCAGCGCCGCAATGAGGAGTTTGCTTCGGTACAGGAGCGGGCCAACCGCGTGCTGCGGCAGATTGCCGATCGCGAACAATATGACCTGATCCTGCAGGATGTGGTTTACGTCAATCCCAAGTACGACCTGACCGGCAAAGTCCTGAAGGAACTTGAGAAGTAATCCTGCGCAACTGTTACGGGAGAAGCCGACCCGTGGTCGGCTTTAATTTTTGATGGCGTATACGCTTTCTCATATCGTGGCCAGCCTGGGCGGCGTGCTCAAGGGCGCAGACCGCACGGTCGAGCGCCTGGCACCGCTGGATGTGGCTGCTGCCAGCGATATTACCTTTCTGTCCAATCCCAAGTACCGCAAGCAGCTGGATGATTGCGCTGCCGGTGCAGTGATTGTTTCACCCAAACTGGAAGCCGAACTCGATACCTCGCGCTCCTGGATTCTGGTGGATGATCCCTATCTGTATTTTGCCAAGGTGGCCACGCTGTTCCACCCGCCGGCTAAGGCGCGGCCCGGCATTCATGCCACGGCCACAGTAGGCCAGGGTGCCGTGATAGCCGCCAGCAGCGAAGTGCGCGAGCACGTCAGCATTGGTGCCGCTGCCGTCATCGGCGAACGCTGCATCCTGCATCCGGGTGTGGTGATTGGTGATGGCACCGTGCTGGGTGACGATGTGGTGCTGTATCCCAATGTTACGGTTTACCACGGCTGCGTGCTGGGTAACCGCGTTGCCGTGCATTCCGGCAGCGTGATTGGTGCCGACGGCTTTGGCCTAGCCTGGGCCAAGGACCAGTGGTTCAAGATTCCGCAAACCGGACGCGCCATCCTGGAGGATGATGTCGAAGTCGGTGCCAACACCACCATTGACCGTGGTGCGCTGGCTGACACCATTATCCGCCGCGGTGCCAAGATCGATAACCTGGTGCAGATTGCCCATAACGTGCAGATTGGCGAACACACCGCCATTGCCGGTTGCGTGGGCATTGCCGGCAGCACCACCATCGGCGCGTATTGCACGGTGGGCGGGGCCGCCATGTTTGTCGGTCATATCGAAGTAGCGGACAAGACGCATATCGGCGGCGGCACCCTGGTGTCCAAATCCATTCGCCAGCCGGATACCTATGCCTCGTCCTACCCGCTGCAAACCATGAAGGAATGGCTGGGTAACGCCGTTCACGTAAGACATCTGGACGATCTCGCCAAGCGGATAAAACAACTGGAGCGCGAGATCGGCACTCTGAAAGAAAACAAGGACAACAGTAATGACTGAGCACGCCGTAAGCATCGATGTACGTGAAATCATGAAGTGCCTGCCGCACCGCTATCCCTTCTTGCTGGTGGATCGCGTAACGGAAATGGTGCCGGATACCCGCATCAAGGCGCTGAAAAACGTCACCATCAACGAGCCTTTTTTCTGCGGCCACTTCGAGCAGTACCCGGTGATGCCGGGTGTGCTGATTATCGAAGCACTGGCGCAGGCAGCCGGTATTCTGGCCATCAAGAGTCAGGGGGAGCGCGGTGAAAACGAGCTGTACTTCTTTGTCGGCATCGACAAGGCCCGCTTCAAGCGCCAGGTGGTGCCGGGCGATCAGCTGATCTTCGAAGTGGAGCAGATTACCGTCAAGCGTGGCATCGGCAAATACAATGCCCGCGCGCTGGTGGATGGTCAGGTGGCTTGCGAAGCCGAAATCATGTGTGCCAAGCGCGAGGTCTGATCATGGCCATTCATCCGACTGCGATTGTCGATCCCAAGGCCAGGATTGCCGATGATGTTGAAATCGGTGCTTACTCCATCATCGGGCCGGATGTCAGCATAGACAGTGGTACCTGGGTGGGTCCGCACGTGGTGATCGAAGGGCATACCAGCATCGGCAAGAACAACCGCATTTTCCAGTTCAGTTCGCTGGGTGCGGTGCCGCAGGACAAGAAATACGCCGGTGAGCCTACCCGGCTGGAAATCGGCGACAACAACACCATCCGCGAGTTCTGCACCTTCAATATCGGTACGGCGCAGGATGTGGGCGTTACCCGGCTGGGCAATAACAACTGGATCATGGCCTATGTGCATCTGGGCCATGACTGCCAGATCGGCAACAACACCATCTTTGCCAACAACGCCACACTGGGCGGCCATGTGCATATCGGTGACTGGGTGATTCTGGGTGGTTTCACCAGCGTGCACCAGTTTGCCATCATCGGCGATCACGCCATGACCGCCTTTGCCAGTGCCGTGGCGCAGGATGTGCCACCGTATGTGATGGCACACGGCAACCGTGCAGTGCCTGCCGGCATCAATGCCGAGGGTCTGAAGCGTCGTGGCTTTACCCCGGAGCAAATCCGCCGCGTGCGTAATGCCTACAAGGCGCTGTACCGCCAGGGCCTGCAGTACGATGCCGCCAAAGAGGCAATTCTGGCCGAGGCGCAGCAAGGCCATGCCGAGCTGGAACCGTTTACCCGCTTCTTTGCCCAGTCCGAGCGAGGCATCATCCGCTGATCATGTCTGAACCCTTGTTCAAGCGCCAAGGCGCGCTCAAGGTGGCCATGGTGGCCGGAGAAGCCTCCGGCGACCTCTTGGCCGCTCACCTGATGGAAGCCCTGCAGGCACGCCATGCCGATATCGAATTTGCCGGTATCGGTGGCCCGCGTATGGAAGCACGTGGTTTTTCTTCCATGGTGCCGCAGGAAAAACTGGCCGTGCGTGGCTATGCCGAGGTGTTGCGCTGTCTGCCAGAGCTGCTGCGCATCCGCCGGACGCTGCGCGAGCGGCTGAAGGCAGAAAAACCCGATGTTTTCATTGGTGTGGATGCACCGGATTTCAATCTGGCGCTGGAAGCTGCGCTGAAAAAAAGCGGCCTGGCTACTATCCACTACGTCAGCCCTTCGGTGTGGGCCTGGCGGCTGGAGCGTATCTACAAGATAGGCAAAGCAGCCAACCGCGTGCTGTGCCTGTTTCCGATGGAGCCGGCCCTGTATCAGCAGGCCAAGGTCAAGGCCGACTTTGTCGGCCATCCTCTGGCCAATGAAATCCCCATGGTGCCTGACCAGTTTGCCATGCGTGAGCAACTGGGCCTGCCGCGCCAGGGACCGGTCTTCACCCTGATGCCGGGCAGTCGCAAGAGCGAGCTGGAGTTCATGGCCCCGCTGTATATCGAGGCCGCCCGCATGCTGTTGCGCGACTATCCGGATGCCACCTTCCTGGTGCCGCTGGCCACGCGCGCCACCATGGATCTGTTCGACCGCATGCTAACCCGGCACAAGGCTTGGGATCTGCCGCTGCGCAAGCTGTTCGGCCATGCGCAGATGGCAATGATTGCCAGCGATGTAGTGCTGGTGACCAGCGGCACCGCCACGCTGGAAGTGGCGTTGACCAAGCGGCCGATGGTGATCAGCTACAAGCTGTCCTGGCTGACTTATCAATTGGTGAAGCGCAAGATCAAGCTGCCTTACGTGGGGCTGCCCAATATCCTGTGTGGTCGCTTTGTGGTGCCGGAGCTGCTGCAAAAGGACGCGACTGCCATCAAGCTGGCCGCCGAGGTCAAGCGCTTGTACGAAGACAAGGACGCTCGTGTTGAAATGATGCAGGCCTTCACTGAGCTGCATCAGTCCTTGCTGGCCGATACGGCAGAGCTGGCCGCCACGGCGGTGTTGCAGGAGGCGGGATGTCAGCTGCAGCCGGCATGAGCGACATCCTGATTGCCGGTGTGGATGAAGCCGGGCGCGGACCGTTGGCGGGGGCGGTGTTTGCCGCCGCAGTCATTCTGGATCCGGCGCAGCCGATTGACGGTCTGGCCGATTCCAAGGTGTTGAGCGAAGCACGTCGTGACGCGCTGGCCGTGCTGATCAAACGTGATGCGCTGGCTTGGTGCATTGCCAGTGCCAGTGTTGAGGAAATCGACAAGCTCAATATTCTGCAGGCCACCATGCTGGCCATGAGCCGGGCAGTGGCCGGCCTGGCCGTGCAGCCGGGCAGGGTGCTGATTGATGGCAATCGTGTGCCCAAGCAGATCAGCCTGCCGTCTGAAGCCATCGTTAAAGGCGATGCCAAGGTGCAGGCCATTTCGGCTGCATCCATCCTGGCCAAGACGGCCAGGGATGCCGAACTGATTGCGCTGGATGCTCTGCATCCGCAGTACGGCTTTGCCCGCCACAAGGGCTATCCCACCGCCGAACACCTGGCCGCGCTGGAGCAGCATGGCGCGCTGGCCGAGCACCGCAAATCCTTCGGACCGGTCAAGGCCTGGATTGCCCGCCAGCAAGGGCAGCTGTTTTAGACGGCCCGGCATGTCTGATACTGCCAAATCCTGCTTTCCCCCGGTTGTAGATGTACACACCCGTCTGCTGATTCTGGGCTCCCTGCCCGGAGATGCTTCCTTGCAGGCGGCGCAGTATTACGCCCATCCGCGCAATCAGTTCTGGCGTTTACTGGGCGCAGTGACCGGGCAGGATCTGGCCACCTTGCCCTATGCTCAGCGTCTTTCTGCCATGCAGTTACATGGTGTGGGTCTGTGGGATGTAGTGGCGGAAGCCCGTCGCAAGGGCAGCCTGGATACCGATATCCGTGCAGCCAGCGCCAATGACCTGACCGCCTTGTGTAGCACCTTGCCCGGCCTGCGTGGAATTGCCTTCAATGGCGCAACGGCAGCTGGTATTGGCCGCCGTCAGTTGGCTGGCCTTGCCGGCCAGCTGCAGTTGATCGATCTGCCATCCTCCAGCCCCGCCCATACCATGGCCTATGCCAGCAAGCTGACGCAGTGGCTGAAACTGGCTGATCTGTTGCGCTGATGGTGTCACTTTGTGGGGTTTTTGCTGTCTTGTTTCGGGTGTTATTCGCTTAAATGCATATACAAATAAGAATGGTTTTGGGTAGGGATTTTTTATTATCCATACTGCTGGTTATTGTTTGCATTGTCCTGGTTTGTAATTTATTTCAATAAATACAGTAAGTTATGTTTGGTGTTTTTTTGGAAGAGCTAACTATTTTTCAGCAACGGTGTAGCCATGTAATCAGTGCGGCGTGCTGCACCTGCACATGAAAACTTATTGTATATACAATAAGGCTTGATTAGCATCGTGACAGATGAGTCACCGGTACAGGTGGCCTTCCTGCTGTCGATATGGTGGGTAGCGGCCAGTCCAGGCCGCCGCCATGTCGGTTTGCTCTGCCAAGGAGAACTGTCATGAAGCTGTATTCCTCCCCCCGGGCGCATCGTCGCCCTTGCTGCTGGCCACCGTCTATCGGTCCGGCGGCTGCCTGCCTGTTCCGCCCCGTTCATCTGCTTAGCAGGGGGTAGCCATGTTCCTATCCGGATTTGGCCCGCTCATTCTGGCGGGCAGCTGGGTGACCTTGAAGCTGTCACTACTTTCCCTGCTGTTGTCCATGCTGATCGGTCTGGCCGGTGCCAGCTCCAGGCTGTCCAAAGCCAGATTGCTGCGCGGCTGGGCCACGGCCTATACCACGCTGATCCGCAGCGTGCCTGATCTGGTGCTGATGCTGCTGCTGTTCTACAGCTTGCAACTGGGCCTGAACCAGTGCACCGAGGCGCTGGGCATGGCGCAGATCGATATCGATCCTTTTCTGGCCGGCGTGGTGACCCTGGCTTTCATTTATGGTGCCTACTTTACCGAAACCTTCCGTGGTGCCTTTCTGTCGGTGCCAGCCGGGCAGATCGAAGCCGCCATCGCCTATGGCATGACGCCGTGGCAGAGCTTTCGCCGCGTGCTGTTTCCGCAAATGATGCGCTTTGCCCTGCCAGGCATCGCCAATAACTGGCAGGTGCTGGTCAAGGCCACCGCGCTGGTATCCATCATCGGGTTGGCTGATATCGTCAAGGCCACCCAGGACGCGGGCAAGGCCACCATGCAGATGTTCCTGTTTGCGGTGGTGGGCGCGCTGATGTATCTGCTGATCACCACGGTGTCCAATCTGGTACTGCTCTGGCTGGAAAATTATTATTCGGCCGGCGTGCGAAAGGCGGTTCTATGATCGATATCATCCAGACTTACTGGCAGGCCTGGCTGTGGAATGACGGCTATCACCTGTCCGGCGTGGCGATGACCTTGTGGCTGCTGATCGCCTCAGTGCTATGTGGTTTTTGCCTGTCGATTCCGCTGGCGGTTGCGCGGGTATCGTCGCGGCGCTGGATTCGCGGGCCGGTCTGGTTCTATACCTATGTATTCCGTGGCACGCCCTTGTATATCCAGTTGCTGATCTTTTATTCCGGCATTTACAGCCTGCACGTGGTGCGTTCGGTGGAATTGCTGGAGCATTTTTTCCGAGAAGGCATCAACTGCACCATCCTGGCTTTTGCGCTGAATACCTGTGCCTACACCACCGAAATCTTTGCCGGTGCCATTCGTGCCATTCCCTATGGCGAGATCGAGGCGGCGAGCGCACTGGGCATGTCGCCCTGGGTCAAATACACCCGCATCATCATCCCCGCCATGTTGCGCCGGGCGCTGCCTTACTACAGCAATGAAGTCATCCTGATGCTGCATGCCACCACCGTGGCCTTTACCGCCACCGTGCCGGACATCCTCAAGGTGGCGCGCGATGTCAATGCGGCTACCTACGCATCGTTCGAAGCCTTTGGCATCGCCGCTGTGCTGTATGCCTGCATTGCTTTTGGACTGGTATGGCTGTTCCGTCAGTGTGAAAACCGCTGGTTAGCCTTTTTGCGCCCGATGGGCCACTGATTTCCGGAGTCTGGAGAGTTGTCATGTACAAACTGACTGTGAATGATCTGCATAAAAAATATGGCCAGCATGAAGTGCTGAAGGGGGTGTCGCTCAAGGCCAAGGCCGGCGATGTGATCAGCATCATCGGCTCGTCCGGTTCGGGCAAGAGCACCTTTCTGCGCTGCATCAATTTTCTGGAACAGCCCTGCGCCGGGGAAATCAGCCTGAACGGCGAAGTGCTGCAGACCGAGCTGGACAAAAAAGGTAGCCAGCGTCCGCGTGATCCGAAACAATTGCAGAAAATGCGCACCGAGCTGTCCATGGTGTTCCAGCATTTCAATCTGTGGTCGCACATGACGGTGCTGGAAAACATTATCGAAGCGCCCATGCATGTGCTGGGGCTGTCCCGCGACGAAGCCTTGCAGCGCGCACGCAAATACCTGACCAAGGTAGGGCTGACTGAACAGCAGGAAAACAAGTACCCATCCCACCTGTCCGGCGGCCAGCAGCAACGGGTAGCCATTGCCCGGGCGCTGGCGATGGAGCCGGAAGTGATGCTGTTTGACGAGCCCACTTCGGCGCTGGACCCGGAACTGGTCGGCGAGGTATTGCGCGTGATGCAGGCACTGGCCGAGGAGGGCCGCACCATGGTGGTGGTGACCCATGAAATGGGCTTTGCCCGCAATGTGTCCAACCATGTCATCTTTCTGCATCAGGGCCGGATCGAGGAAGAAGGGCACCCGGCTACGGTGCTCAGTCAGCCCAAAAGCGAGCGTCTGCAGCAGTTTTTGTCTGGCAGCCTGAAGTAACACTGCCCGTATCCCAATCATCAGGAGTCATTCATGCGTACGGAAATCCACCCGCTACTGTCGCCCAGCCTGGGCACCCAGCGCAGCATTACCAGTTTTCATTTTGGCCCGGCGGCAGGCAGCGGTGGGTGGCCGCGCAAGGTGTATATCCAGGCCAGCCTGCATGCGGGGGAGATTCCCGGCATGCTGGTGGCCCACCTGCTGCGTCAGCAGTTGGCCGATCTGGAAGCGCGCGGCCTGCTGCAGGCGGAAATCGTGCTGGTGCCGGTGGCTAATCCCATTGGTCTTGCCCAGCAGCTGCACTATCAGCCGCAGGGCCGTTTTGATCTGGAAACCGGTGAAAACTTCAACCGGCTCTATAGCGAGCCCTCGGCACAGATCATCCCGCAGCTGGCGCAGCAACTGACGCCGGATATCGATGCCAACCGCAGCATCATCCGGCAGGCCTTGCGCACTGCCATTGCCGGTCAGGCCGTCAGCAGCGAGCTGCAAAGCCTGCGCCAGACCCTGCATCTGCTGGCGCTGGATGCGGACCTGGTGCTGGATCTGCACTGTGATTTTGCCGGGCCGGTCCATATTTACGCGCATAGCGAACACTGGCCGCTGGTGGAGCCGCTGGCGGCACATCTGCAATGTGGCGCCTCGCTGCTGGCAGATGAATATGGGGTCATGCCTTTTGATGAGGCCATCTTCCTGCCCTGGGCCAAAATCCGCGCGGCATTGCCGCAATTCCCGGTGCCATTCGATAGTGTGGCCGTTACCGTGGAGCTGCGTGGCGAGGGGGATGTCAACTACACGTTGGCAGGACAGGATAGCCAGGCCATCCTGCATTATCTGACTGCGTGTGGCGTGATTTGCGCGCCGCCGGTGGCAGTGCCGGCGCTGCCGCACCCGGCCACGCCGCTGCACGGCTCGGAAACGCTGATTGCACCGCATGCCGGCGTTATCGTGATGCTGGCCGAACTGGGCAGCGTGGTTCATGCCGGAGATGCCATTGCCGATGTGATTGATCCGATTGCTGGTACGGCTACCACCTTGCGCGCCGGAACAGATGGCGTGTTCTATGTGTTTGCCCGCCATCCCTATGTTACGCGTGGCAGTACCGTCGCCAAGATTGCCGGTGCGGCACCCTTGGGCAAGAAAAACCTGCTGGGTGCCTGATTAGACTTCCAGCGGGAAGATGGCAAGAGCAGGAGCCTGATCTGTCGCCTTTTCCGTCCCAAGGCATGGCAGAGCCGGGTTGGCATTCCTGAAAACTTGAAGTTTCATGCCGCTTGCACTGATATTGATAGTGTTGAGCATCCCGCAGGAGAGGAGGGAAAGCATGAGTCGGTATTGCATCTGGTTTGTCACGCCTGACGACACTGTCATGCGTCGTGCCGAGGTTGCCATCAATGGCAGTATTCATTGTCATCAGGTGCTGGAGGAAATAGAAGCCCAGCTGGCGATGGATTGCGGCCTGAGTCAGGTGATGATTGTGGACTGGAAACGATTCGAACAGGTTGAAGGTCAGCCCGTGCCATTGGCCCGGGCAGTTGCCTGAGCCGCCAGGCAGAAACGTCAGGCAATACGCTTGGCAGGACTAGTTCGTCAGATGGAAGAACGGGGTTGGCCTGCATGTTATGATGCCGGCCAACCCCTTTTTATTGGATGTTGTCATCATGTATGTCCTGGGCGTTGCTGGCTATTCCGGCAGTGGCAAGACCACCTTACTGGAAAAGGTCATTCCCTTGTTGTGTGCGGCCGGTGTCGATGTTGCCGTGATCAAGCATACCCATCACGATGTCGATTGGGATCAGCCTGGCAAGGACAGCTGGCGACACCGCGAGGCTGGAGCGCGTCAGGTGCTGCTGGCCGGTGCACGCCGCCGCCTGCTGGTGGAAACCATGCCGCAAGGCAACGATGCCCCGCTGGCAACCCATGTGGCGGCCTTGCGGCCTTGTGACCTGGTGCTGGCCGAAGGCTTCAAGCACGAATCCCATCCCCGGCTGGAGGTCTATGATCCGGCACTGGGACATGCGCCGTTGTGCCTGCATGACCCCGCCGTGCTGGCGCTGATCAGTGATGCCGATATCCCTGTCGATTTACCCCGCTTCCGGCGTGATGATGCCGTCGGCGTGGCCCGTTTCATTCTTGCCCTTCTGGAAACCCAACACGATGCTCACCGTTGATCAAGCACGCGACTGGCTATTGCAGCGCGCCCAGGTTGTCCGCACCACTGAAAGCCTTCCCCTGCTGCAAGCGCTGGGCCGTATCCTGGCCGAGCCGGTGCTGGCTACCGTCGATGTGCCGCCGCAGGACAATAGCGCCATGGACGGCTATGCGCTGAGCAGTGCCGATGGCATCGGCCCGCTGCCGGTATCGCAGCGCATTCCGGCGGGCTGCCAGCCGCAGCCTTTGCAAGCTGGCACGGTGGCGCGCATCTTTACCGGTGCGCCCATTCCTGCCGGTGCTGATGCGGTAGTGATGCAGGAGCAGGCCGAGGTACAGGACGATGGCCAGGTGACGTTTACCCAGCCGGTGAAGCCGGGGCAAAACATCCGCCGGGCTGGCGAGGATATCTGCCAGGGTGCTACCGTGCTGGCTGCCGGGAAAATGCTGACTACGGCTGATCTGGGTTTGGCTGCTTCTATCGGCGTGCCGGTGCTGACGGTTTACCGGCCCTTGCGCGTGGCCGTATTCTTTACCGGTGACGAACTGACCGAGCCTGGCCAGCCGCTGGTACCGGGCCATATCTACAATTCCAACCGTTACTGGCTGGTGCCGGAGCTGATGCGTCTGGGGTGTGAAGTGACTGATCTGGGCATCGTGCCGGATTCGCTCAGCCGTACCCGTGAAATCCTGCAGGATGCGGCGGCGCTGGCCGATGTGATCATGACTTGCGGCGGCGTATCGGTGGGCGAGGAAGACCACGTCAAGGCGGCGGTGGAGGCCGAAGGCAGCCTGGATCTGTGGAAAATTGCCATCAAGCCGGGTAAGCCGCTGGCCAGCGGCAAGGTGGGCCAGGCTGGCTTCATCGGTTTGCCGGGCAACCCGGTTTCCGGCTTTGTCACCTATCAGGTATTGGTCAAGCCCTATCTGCAGCGCTGTGCCGGCTTGCTGACCGAGACCGACACCGCTCCGGCACGATACCCGGCGGGCTTTGCTTGGGAGCGTCCGGATGCGCGCCGGGAAGAGTTTCTACGGGTGAAACTGGTGCAGCAGGATGGCCAGTGGCAGTTGCAACGCTATCCCAATCAGGGCTCCGGTGTGCTTACCTCCTGCGCCTGGGCGGATGGTCTGGTGCGCCTGGCTCCGGGGCAGCAGGTGGTGCCGGGTGACATGCTGGCCTTGTTGTCCATCGCGGTGTAAATATGCCGCTACTGCGTTTTGTCGATGGTAATGAGCAACTGCTGGCCGAGGTGGAAGCCAGTGCCGGCGACTTGCTGCTGGATGTGGCCAGACTGGCTGATGTTCCTCTGCATTGGCGTTGTGGGCAGGGGACATGCGGCACCTGCAAGGTGCGCATCCGTCATGCCGGTCCTGAGCAAGTGGTGATGCCAGCTCGCAAAGAGCGCAATGTGCTGTTGCGGGCCGGTCTGATTGACGCAGGCCTGGCGGGAGCAGAACGCTGGCCGGATATTTCCACCGGCTGGCGGCTGGCCTGCCATGTGCCGGTGGGCGAATACGACTGGCTGGTGGTGTGCCCGCAGGACTGAGCGGCCATCGACCAACGGCTGCAATGCAAAAGCCACAACCGAAGTTGTGGCTTTTTGCTTGTGCGCCGGGGCCCCAGCTCAACTGGATGCCGGGCTGACTACATTGCGCCCGGAGCGCTTGGCAATGTATAGCGCGCCGTCGGCTTCTTCATAAATACGCTGGGCGGTATCGTCCGGCTGCGGAATGCGGGCAGCCACGCCTATGCTACAGGTTACCTTGAGCAGGGGGCTGCCATCGTGCGGCAGGTCCAGATCTTCCAGTCGCTGGCGGAATACCTCGGCGGCATCCACGGCATCCTGCATGCTGGTGCCTGGCATCAGTACGCCAAACTCCTCACCCCCCAGTCTGGCCGGTAATACTCCTTTGCGGCTGAAGGACTCGCGCAGCACATGGGCAACCCGCTTGAGAATGACATCGCCGGCATAGTGACCGTACTGGTCGTTGTAAAGCTTGAAGTGATCAATATCCAGCAGCACGAAAGCCAGCGGCTGCCGGGTATTGCGCTGGCGTTCGATGGCCGGAATGAAAACCTCGTCAAAATGCCGGCGATTGGCTAATTGGGTAAGCCCATCCGTGGTGGCCAGCGTTTGCAGACTGGCCTGGCGTGAGATGAAGCGGGCGAAACCGCATAGCAGCACCAGCAGCATGCTACTGATGGGGGCAAACCAGAGATGCCCCAGTTCAAGCAGCAACAGGCTGCCCATCCCGACAAGCAAGGCCGCTGCTGTATAGATCAGCAGTGCATTGCGTTGCTGGCCGCGCGGGGCAAGGCTGTAGTCCAGCAGCACGATCAGCAGCAGGGTGAGCAAGGCCTGGGCTGGCAGGCTGAGCGGATGGATCAGCGTGCCATCTTGCAGGCCGCGCAGCAGGTAGGCATTGATGACAACACCGGGCATGCCTGCTGCATTGTCTGATACCGGCGTGCCGTGCATGTCGCCAAGACCGGCGGCAGTCACGCCAATCAGCACGATGCGGTTGCGGAAGTAATCCTTGCCGACGCCGGATAAGGCGTCGATGTAGGACAGGCGCTCGAAGGGCAGGTTGCCGCCAGCAAATGGCACCATGACTTCGTCGGCGCGAACCCAGGGCTCATCGCGACCATGAAAGGCATGTGCTGCTGGCGCGGCCGGTTTGCCCTGTGCTACATCCAGAACCGCGCGCGCAAAGCCCGGGTGGTCCGGGCTGCCCAGTCCTGCCCGCAGATAGGTGCGGCGGACCACGCCATCGGTATCGCGTTCGAAATCGGTATGGCCCAGCCGGTTGGATGCCGCCTCGAACAGCGGCAGCGGCCGGGTTTCCGTCAGCCCCTTGGCGTTGCTTTCCGGAAACACCGGGCTGACGACTTTGCCGTTGCGCTGCATGGCGGCAGCCAGTGCCTGATCTGGCTTGCTGCTGGCCAGCGTGCTCTCGGCCAGGGCAATATCCAGGCCGACAGCGCGGGCGGATTGCAGCTGATCCAGCAACCGGGCATGTAGTTCACGTGGCCAAGGCCAACTGCCCATTTCCGCCAGGCTGCGATTGTCCACCTCGATGAGGATGGGGTCGTCCGCTGATTTGTCCAGCGTATGCCAGCTCAGTGCTGCATCGTAAAGCCAGTTATCCAGCCGTTGCAGGGGCGCAGCCAGTACCAGCAGTGCGCCGATAAGGCCGGCAAGCAAGGGCAGCAGTTGCCGTAGCCTGGATTTGCCCGATGCGGATCTGGATGTGTCTGCAGGCATGGACTTACCGGAGATGGATTTCTTCGACGGTTTCCACCGCCTGGTAGCCATGGTCACCGCTTACTTCCAGCCGGGCAAAATACTTGCCGTGTGGCAGCTGTGCCAGCGGCCATGCCGGCAGGGATCTGCTGTTGCGGTAACGGACAGTTTTCATGTCGGCCTGATCGGATAAGGTCAGCGTATAACTGGCGGCGTTGACCGGATAGCGTCGTGCCAGCAGCGATGGCACCGAGTGCCTGAGTGTGGCGAACAGTCCGCGCACGTTGACGGCCTGAGTCTCGCTGTAGGGGCCGGCTTGGCCGCTGGCATCCAGGCGTGCCACGCGCCAGTACCACTGGCCCTTGTCCGGTAGCTCGATGGTGCTGTCGGTTTCGGTTAGCGTGCGTTGCTGGATGATGCTGGCAAAGTCGGTGCTGCGCGCCAGCTGCCATTGCACTGGCCGGGCCGGACTGGCATCCAGGATCAGGGAGAAAGTGTTGCCGCGGATTTCTTGCACGCCATCACTGGCCTGCAGCAGCGGCGGCTGCGGGAAGGCTTTCAGCGTGAAGGTGCGGCTGCTGTCATAGCCTTCTAGTCCATGGGCATTGCGGGCGCGTGCTGATAGCTGGTAATTGCCGTTTTCCGGTAGCGCGGCATATAGCTGCGGGCCTGTTACCGTGCGCTCTACGAGCTGTTGTCCTTGCGCGCCCGGGCCGCGCAGCTTTACCCGATAGGCAACGGCCAGCTGGTCGGCCTGCCATTGCAGCAGCGGCGGATTAAAGCTGCTGGTTGAGGGCAGGGTGCTCAGGTCGGGAGCGGCAGGCAATGCCTCTGGCGGGGTGGGTCTGGCACTGGAGGAGGTCAGGCTGCCAAAGCCGGCTGGTACATCAACCTGCCCCTGCTTGTTGCCATTGACCTTGACCTTGCCGCGCAATACCTCGGTGGCGGTGCTGTCCATGGTTTCCGCACTCACGCGGAATTCGGTGCCACGCACGGTGGTGACCGCTGACGGGGTGCGAATCTGGTAACGCCCCGGCATCAGGATGTTGGGAATCACCGAACTGCCGGCGTTGCCCTTGTCCAGCCTGATTTCGGTTCTGGCCGAGCCGGTGCTGGGGTAGTAGATCTCGTTTTGCAGCTGTGCGTTGGTGTTGGCATTCAGTAGCAGGGTGGAGCCGTCGGCGAAGCGCAGCCTGAGCATGGCATCGTTGCCGGTCTGGAATTGCACACCCTTGGGGTAGCACATGTCTTTGCTGATGGGCAGTGATTTGCCACTGGCGTCATGCGCGCTGATTTCACCGGAGAATTCCTCGATCTGGGCCGTGGAAGGTTGCTGCTTGACCCAGAGGTAGGGCACCTTGATGCGGCTGCCGTGGGACAGGCGGTAGGGGTCGGCAATATGGTTTAGCTTTTGCAGGCGCGGCACATAGGCCGGGGACGATAAATGCTGGTCGGCAAAGGTCCACAGCGAATCACCCGGCTTGACCAGATATTCCCAGCTGGCACTGTCGATGCCGGAAGCAGCATGGACATGGCTGCAAAGTAAAATCACACCTGTAATTGGGATAATTCTCATAGACAGTCTTGCAAAAAAATGGGCGCAACTAACGCAGAGTATCTGCATGGTAAGCCCCTTGCATGAGAATGCAACAGTGCGTGGTTAGTCAGCCTGTATTGTTTTGTTCTTGTAATAAAAATCAGGCCAACCTGTAAGGGTTGGCCTGCCAATGTCTGCAAAGGACGGAGCAGATGAAGAAATGCCTGGTTGTCAGCTGGTGCGCATGCGCTCGCTGCGGCCGCGCAGCCATTCCAGCGTCAACAGCAGCAGGATGGAGAAGCCGATCAGCAAGGTGGCCGCCGCCGCAATGGTGGGGCTGAGGTTTTCGCGAATGCCGCTGAACATCTGGCGCGGGAGGGTGGCTTGTTCCGGGCCGGCCAGGAACAGGGTCACCACCACCTCGTCAAACGAGGTGGCAAAAGCAAACAGCGCACCCGAAATCACGCCCGGCGCAATCAGCGGCAGGGTGATGCGGAAGAAGGTGGTGATGGGCGACGCACCCAGATTAGCTGCGGCGCGGGTCAGATTGTGGTTATAGCCCTGCAGGGTGGCGGTCACCGTGATGATGACAAACGGTACACCCAGCGCGGCGTGTTCCAGGATCAGCGTGGTGTAGCTGTTGTCCATGCCCAGCGGGGCAAAGAACAGGTAGCTGGCCACACCGACAATCACCACCGGCACCACCATCGGCGAAATCAGCAGGAACATGATGATGCCCTTGCCGCGGAATTCGCCACGGGTCAGGCCGATGGAGGCCAGGGTGCCCAGCACCATGGCCAGCACGGTGGCGGCCGGGGCCACGATCATGCTGTTTTGCAAGGAGCGGATCCACTCCGGTGCGCTGAACAGGTCCTGATACCAGCGGAAGGAGAAGCCGGTCAGCGGGTACACCAGGAAAGAGCCTTCGTTGAAGGACAGCGGAATGATCACCAGCACCGGCAGGATCAGGAACAGCAGGGTCAGACCGCTGGTAATGCGCAGAACGTAGTGCCACACCTTTTCGATGGGCGACATGGTCGGGTTCAGCATGGTTATGTCTCCGTGAAGGGTGAGGGTTAGCCCAGGCGCAGGCTCTTGGCGCCTACCAGCCAGTTGTAAACGATGTACAGGACCATGGTGGCTGCCAGCAGCAGGCCGCCCAGTGCGGTTGCCATGCCCCAGTTGATCGAGGTGTTGGTGTAGAAGGCGACGAAGTAGCTCACCATCTGGTCGTTCGGGCTACCCAGCAGGGCCGGGGTGATGTAGTAGCCGATGGACAGGATGAACACCAGCAGGGCACCGGCACTGATACCGGCCACGGTCTGCGGGAAGTACACGCGCCAGAAGCTGGCAAACGGGTGGCAGCCCAGCGAGATGGCGGCCTTCATGTAGCTTGGCGAAATGCCTTTCATCACGCTGTAGATGGGCAGGATCATGAAGGGCAGCAGGATGTGCACCATGGAGATGTAGACGCCGGTGCGGTTGAACACCAGTTGCAGCGGGTGATCGATGATGCCCAGCCACTCCATGGTGGAGTTGATCAGGCCGCCCGATTGCAGCAGTACGATCCAGGCGGCAACCCGTACCAGTACGGAGGTCCAGAACGGCAGCAGTACCAGAATCATCAGCAGGTTGCTGCTGCGGGTGGGCAGGTTCACCAGCAGGTAGGCCAGCGGGTAAGCCAGGGCCAGCGCAATGGCGGTCACCACCAGGCTCATCCAGAAGGTGCGGGTGAAAATTTCCAGGTAAATGGCCTGGTCCGGCGAAGAGCGGCTGATTTCGCCCAGGTCATCCACGCGATGGTCCATGGCGGCCAGCAGGTAGAACGGCGTCTGGCTGCTGGTGTTGCGGCGGATGGCCTGCCAGTAGGCCGGGTCACCCCAGCGCTCGTCCAGATTGGTCAGCGCGTCCTTGTAGGACTTGGGGGCCGGGTCCATCGGCAGGGCGCGGGCAGTTTTGTTCAGCAGGCTGCGATAGCCGGCTACTTCCATGTTCAGGCGCTTGCCCAGATCGCCCAGTTTCTGGTCGTCGTGAGCTTGCTGGATGTCTTGTGCCGCGGCGGCATACACCGTTTCGGGCGGCAGGGCACGGCCGCTCCAGCTGGAGATGGCCTTGACCGTGTGCGGCATGGCGTCAACCACTTCCGGGTTGTTGACGCTCTTGAACAGCAGGCTGGTGATGGGCAAGACAAACACCAGCAGGATAAACAGCACCAGCGGCAGAATCAGCAGCTGTGATTTCAGCTTGTTCATGCGCTCGGCGCGGGCCAGTTTCTGCTTCAGAGAACGGCCGGCCTCCGGCTGGGTGGCTGCGACAGCGGTGGTGGGTGCAGAGGAAGCGGTCATTCTTCCGGCTCCGGATCAGGTAAGGGGTGAAAACCCCCTGGGGATGAACCCCCGAGGGGGCGGACCTGCTACCGGCAGATATCACCGGCAGCAGTCATGCGTATTGCAGCTGCTTATTTGGCAGCCCAGGCGTTGAAGCGTTGTTCCAGCGATTCGCCGTAGTCAGCCCAGAAAGCCACATCCACGGCTACACCGTTCTTGATGTTTTGCGGAGCGGTCGGCAGGTCGGCAACCAGTTTCTTGTCCAGCAGCGGTACGGCTTTCTTGTTGGTCGGGCCGTAGGCGATATTCTGCGAGTACACTTTCTGGTTTTCCGGCTTGCTGGCGAAAGCGATGAACTTCAGCGCAGCGTCCTTGTTCGGGGAGCCCTTCGGAATGGCCCAGGAGTCGAAGTCATACATGCCACCGGTCCATACGATCTTCAGGTTCTTGCCTTCCTTCTGGGTGTTGGCGATACGACCGTTGTAGGCCGAGCTCATCACCACGTCGCCGGATACCAGGTATTGCGGCGGTTGTGCGCCGGCTTCCCACCACTGGATGTTCGGCTTCAGCTGGTCCAGCTTCTTGAAGGCGCGGTCAACACCAGCCGGGGTGGCCAGAACCTTGTACACGTCTTTCGGCGCTACGCCGTCAGCCATCAGGGCCACTTCCAGGGTGTACTTGGCACCCTTGCGCATGCCGCGCTTGCCCGGGAACTTCTTCACGTCCCAGAAATCTTTCCAGCCGCTCGGACCAACCTTCAGCTTGTCGGCGTTGTAGGCCAGTACGGTAGACCATACGAAGATGCCCACGCCGCAGGACTGGGCAGCGCCCGGTACGAAGTCAGCCTTGTTGCCGATCTTGCTGTAGTCCAGCTTTTCGAACATGCCTTCGTCACAACCGCGGGCCAGTTCCGGGGATTCCACTTCCAGGACATCCCAGGACACGCTCTTGGTGTCGACCATGGCTTTGACCTTGGCCATTTCGCCGTTGTATTCGCCGCCTACCACCTTGATGCCGGTAGATTTGGTGAACGGTGCGTAGTAGGCCTTTTCCTGGGCGGCCTTGTTGGCGCCACCAAAGGAAATCACGGTCAGGTCAGCTGCTTGGGCAGCCTGAGCGCAACAAGCGGCCACAACCGCCAGCGAAAGAGCTTTCATGCATTTCTTCATTTGATAGTTCTCCATATTGTTTTGGGACTACAACTACACGCACTCACTCGCACGCACTCATTCAGCCAGTTCGACAGGATCGAGCGCTCTTACGTGTTCTACATTCCAGCCCAGGGAAATCACGTCGCCCACGGACAGCTTGGGGTCCAGGGTGGCAATAGGCTGTTTGACGATAAAACTGGAGTTGCCGCAGGCTTCCAGGCGGATACGCACGTGGTCACCCAGGTAGATGAATTCGCGCACGCGGCCAGAGAAGCGGTTCTGCTCCTGCTGCACGTTCAGATTGATGCGCTCCGGGCGGATGGACAGCGATACCGGTGCGCCAGGGGCGGCATCGTGAATGGCCATGGCTTCCACGCGCTCGCCGTTTTCCAGGCCAACGGTACAGCGCTCGCCATCGCGGCTGAGCAGCTTGCCGTGCAGGCGGTTGTTTTCGCCAATGAAGTTGGCCACAAAGGTGTTGCGCGGGTGTTCGTACAGGTTTTGCGGGCTGTCGATCTGCTGGATTTCACCCTGGTGGAACACGGCCACGCGGTCGGACATGGTCAGCGCTTCGCTCTGGTCGTGGGTCACGTACACCACGGTCACGCCCAGACGTTCGTGCAGATGCTTGATTTCCATCTGCATGTGTTCGCGCAGCTGCTTGTCGAGAGCACCCAGCGGTTCGTCCATCAGTACCAGTTGCGGTTCGAACACCAGGGCGCGGGCCAGGGCAACACGCTGTTGCTGACCACCGGACATCTGGCCGGGGTAGCGGTTGGCAAACTTGTCCAGCTGCACCATGGACAGCGCGCGCTTCACCCGTTCGGTGACGTCGGTCTTGTCCATGCCGCGCACCTTCAGCGGGAAGGCCAGGTTTTCGGACACGGTCATGTGCGGGAACAGTGCGTAGTTCTGGAACACCATGCCGATGTCGCGCTTGTGCGGCGGCACACGGTTGAGCGAACGTTCGCCCAGCATGATTTCACCGGCAGTCGGGGTCTCGAAGCCGGCCAGCATCATCAGGCTGGTGGTCTTGCCGGAGCCGGACGGTCCCAGCAGGGTGAGGAACTCACCCTTGCGGATATCCAGATTGAGGTCCTTGACGATCAGGGTCTCGCCGTCGTAGCTCTTTTGTACGTTCTTGAAGCGGACCAGGATGTCGCTTGCACTCGTTTCAGCCATGACCACTCCTGTTGTTTAAATGGTGATGACTGAATTGTAAAAACCCGATGACAGCAGGGATATCGGCCAGCGGCGGATTTTGCTGTCAGGAAATTTGCTGATGCCTTGTAGGGCGATTCCTACACGACGTCAGCATAGGGACTGCTGCATTGCGGTATCAGCCAGCTGCCAGCAAAGCCTGGATGCTGCCGTAGAGTGCGGCAGCATCTACCGGCTTGTGCAGCAATACCGCGCCGCTGGACTGGGCCTCGCGCAGACGGTTGGGGGCAGTGTCGCCGGTCATGATAATGGACGGAATGTTGCGGCCCAGCTGTTGGCAAATCTGCTTGAGCACCTGCTGGCCGGTCTGGTTGCCACGCAGGCGGTAATCGGCAATCACCACCCTGGGCTGGAAGCTGTCCAGACAATCCAGTGCTTCGGCACCGCCTTCTACCGTGAGAATGTGACAGCCCCAGCAGCCCAACAGCGCCTCCATGGCCGAGCGCACCGCGTAATCGTCATCAATCACCAGCACCGGCACGGCCTGCAAGGGCAGCTGGCGCGGCGTGCTGCCGACGGTTTCGGCCAGCTCCGGCTGGCTACTGGCCAGCGGCATGTGCAGGCGGAACACCGAGCCGCGGCCAGGACGGGATTGCAGCTCCACCTTCAGGCCCATGGTCAGGGCCAGGCCACGCACAATGGCCAATCCCAGCCCCAGGCCCTTGCGCCGGTCGCGCTCCGGATTGCCCAGTTGGTGGAATTCGCGGAACACCTCTTGCTGCTGGGCCGGCGGAATGCCGATGCCGCTATCCCATACCTCGATCAGCAAATGCTCGCCTCGCTGCCGACAGCCAATCAGGATGCCGCCGCTCTGGGTATAGTTGATGGCATTGCTGATGAGGTTGCGCAGGATCAGCTCCAGCAGGCTGGGGTCGGTATGCACATGCACCGCGGATTCCCTCACCCGGAATACCAGGTTCTTGCCATTGGCCAGCGGCGCGAATTCACATTCCAGCTTGTACAGAATGCTTTGCAGTGCCACCTGGCGTGGCCTGGCCTCGATCACGCCGGCCTCCAGCTTGGAGAAGTCCAGCAGGGTGTCCAGCATTTCGCAGGCGGCAGAGGCCGATGCCTCGATATGTTCCAGCAGTTCTTGCTGACGCGGATTCAGCGTGGTGGTTTTCAGCGTGGCCAGAAACAGCCCCAGTGCATGCATGGGCTGGCGCAAATCGTGGCTGGCCGAAGCCAGAAACACCAGCTTGGCACGGTTGGCTTCTTCTGCCTCGTGCAAGGCCTCAGCCGCACGGCCGGTCTGCTCGCGCAGCTGGTCTACCAGCTCGGTATTTTCAAAACGCAGTTCGATCGAGCGCCGGGCCACCCGGGCGTAATTCAGGGCAAATATCAGCAGTACCAGCAGAAACAGTGGTACGCCGAGAAACATCGGCAGATAGGCAAGATTGCCGGTGGCCAGGAATACCCCCCATACCGGCAGGATGGACGGGATGAAAAAACCGACCGCCACTGGCAGGCAGGGAGAGAAAATGGCCAGTGCCGCCGCGCTCATGCCGGCAATCATCGACAGCAGGCTGATGGCCGTGGGCGGGAAGTTGAGGTCCATGTACAGGCCGCCGGCTATGCCCCACATGCTGCCCAGAAAGACCAGCAGCAGTGTCATGCAGCGCGCATAGTAAGGTGCCCGGGCTTCAGTCAGCCGGTCGCGGATACGGAAGCGACCGAAATGACCGGCAGCGCAGCCCACACCCATCAGCGCAGACCAGCCCATGGTGTCGACATTACCGGTGCTGACATACACCCCCATCGCCATCAGCAATGACGCTACAAAACAGCCCAGCATGGCAATGCCAAAGCTATGGTCTATCAGCTCCATCTGCGCGGCCAGCAGGCGCGGCGGGTCGAAGCGTGGCCACAGCATCAGCGCATCACCTGTACCAGCCCGCGCCGCTGTGCTTCCAGTACCGCCTCGGTACGGCTGTAAACGCCAAACTGCTCCAGAATGGCGGCCACATGTACGCGCACAGTGTTTTCTGACAGGCCCAGGCTATTGGCAATGGCCTTGTTGGAGCGGCCCAGACACAGCTCGCTCAGTACTTCCAGCTGGCGCGGAGTCAATTGTGAATGGCGATTGCCGCTTGCAGCCGGTGTGGCGGAATCCATTACTTCGCCGCGCAGGCAGCGCTCCAGCGCTTCGTCGATCTGCGCCACGCTGGCCGATTTGGTCAGCACGCCGGCAATGCCAGGCGTGGCGGCGGCCTGCTCCGGGCTGGCCGACAGGATGATAATGCGGGCCGACTGGAAATAGCGTTGCAGCACATTGACGCCATCCAGCCCGTTCAGTCCGGGCAGCTGGATGTCCAGCAAAATGATGTCTACTGGCGTACTGCCGAACTGGTGGATGGCATCCATTACGGTGCCGGCTTCGAGAATGTCGCCAACCTTGTCGTTGTTTTCCAGCACCAGGCGCAAGCCGGTACGGAACAAGGCGTGGTCGTCGATGAGGAGCAGTCTGGCGCTAAGCATGTTTGGGTGTCTGTCGCTGATTGGGATGTAGGGTGCCGGGGGCTGCAGGGCCGTCCGTCCGCCCGTGTTTCCTTGATGGGCGCGTCATGTCAAGAGGATGAAAATTGGCTGAAAGGCAAATATGTCCTGTTTTCAGAGAATAGCAAAGCTTTTCTCTGTTTTTCCGGGAAATGTTCACGCCTGATGGCTGGATTGCCGGTTTAGCATCTGGCCTAGCGTATCGTGCAGCACTGAAGGTGGCACCGGCTTGTGCAGCAGCGGCAGCCCGCTCTCGGTGGCCTCGCGCAGTCGCGCCGGGGCAGTGTCGCCAGTCAGCAGCAGGGCCGGAATATCCTGTCCTAGTGCCGCCCGGATGGCCCGGATGGCATCGGTGCCACTTTTTTGTTCGCGCAGCCGGTAGTCGCTGATCAGCAAGTCCGGCTTGCAGTGGTTTAGCAAGGGCAGGGCAGTTTCCAGTGATTCCGTGGCCAGGCATTGGCAGCCCCAGCTTTGCAGCAGCAGCACCATGCTGCTGCGGACGATTTCATCATCCTCAACCAGCAGAATGGTGGCGCAGGGCAGTAGCCGGGTAATGGCCGCTGGCGCGGCAGCTGGCACGGCGTCGTGCTTGGTGCTGTCGACGCGCGGCAGGCTCAGACGAAACACGCTGCCAAGGCCTGGGCGGGACTGCAGTTGTAAAGGATGCTGCAGCAACTGGGCCAGACCATGCACGATGGCTAGCCCAAGCCCCAGGCCTTTCTTGCGGTCGCGTTCGGGATTGCCAAGCTGGTGGAACTCGACAAAGATTTCCTGCTGGTGGTGCGGGTCGATGCCGATGCCGCTATCCCAGACTTCCAGTTGCAGCTGATTGCCACGGCGGCGACAGCCAATCAGGATGCCGCCTTCCTGGGTGTAGCGGATGGCATTGCTGATGAGATTGCGCAGGATAAGCTCGATCAGTGACGGGTCGGACAGGACCAGCTCTGCCGTGTCGTGCGTGCGGTAAAACAGGCCCTTGCTATTTGCAAGCGGGGCCAGTTCCCTTTCCATCTTGTTGAGCAGTGCTTGCAGGGCAAAGGCCTGTCGTTGTGGCGTAATCACGCCGGCTTCCACGCGAGAATAGTCCAGCAGGCTGTGCAGCATTTCCGCCGAGGCATTGGTGGCGCTCTGGATATTAGCCAGCAAGTCCTGCTGTCTGGGTGTCAGCTCGGTTTTGCCCAGCACCTCCAGAAACAGGCCCTGGGCGTGGATGGGCTGGCGCAGGTCGTGACTGGCTGCAGCCAGAAAACGCGATTTGGCGATATTGGCCTGCTCCGCCTCCTGCTGGGCGTGGCGCGAGTCGGCCGATGCCTGACGCAGTCGGTCGACCAGCTCCAGGTTTTCAAAGCGCAGTTCGATGGCCCCACGGGCGGCCTGTGCGCTGTTGCGGGCCTGCATCAGCAAGGTGGCCAGATACATGATGGCGGCCAACCCCAGCGCATTGAGCGCCACGGCATCCGACTGCATGGCCTTGAGCGCAATCATGCCCAGTTCCAGCGTGATGAAGCCGATAAAGACCGGCAGCACTGGTGACAGGATGGACATGGAGTTACCCGCCACGCCCGAAAGCACGGCAATGGCCAGAATCCAGCTGGGCGGCGATGCCGGGTTCAGACCCACCCACATCAGGCTGCCCCAGGCAGCACCGTCGATGGCGTGCAGCAGCACCAGCCGCCGCCGCAGCGCGGGCAGACGGGCGGGGAGGATTTCGCGGGACAGGATGCGGCGGGCATCGATGATGTCGATCAGCTTGGAGGCGATGACCACCACGCACCACACGGTCAGCCGCAGCGGGTCGGCCTCATGCTGCAAGGCATAGGCCACCAGCAATACCACCAGGATGCCGGGCAGCACGGAGCTGCCCAGATTGTTGAGCAGGAGTCGGATCTGTTCGATCCGTACTTTCTCCTGCGATGAATCTTCCAGATTGTTGATCATGAATGATGTGCTGGCCACAAGGCGGGCTACCCGGGCTTGTCTTGTTTTCTCTTCGATCTTGGCCGGCATGTGCATGCGGCATGGCTTTGTCGCCCATTATAGTCCGCAGCCCTGTCTGTTCTGCCAGTCAATCTGTGCTCGGTCATCGCTTGTGTGACACGGTCAAGACAAATGCTGTCAGCAGTGTGTGGGCAAGGGCAGCTCTTGATGCGGATCAAGTCTTTTTCTGCTGGGCCTGTTGCGACATTAAAATCAATATATAGTGTTTTGAAATTTTAAATCACTACATATTGTTATGAAAAATACTGTACTGGTGAATCCGCTTGCCACGCTGGACGAATACCTCAGCCGCGCCGACTGGCGCGTATCCGCCAATGCCAATCAGGGCTACAGCCTGGGCGGGATGATACTCAACGCCGCCGGCAAGCTGACGGCCAACTACTGGCTGGACGGCATCTACCCGCCGGAAGTGGCTCAGGCCCACCGCGAGGCGGACTTCCATCTGCATGATCTGGACGTGCTGGCCGGTTACTGCGCTGGCTGGTCGCTGCGCCAGTTGCTGCATGAAGGTTTCAATGGTGTGCCTGGGCGAGTGGAGTCCGCGCCGCCGCGCCACCTGGGTTCAGCACTGGGGCAGATGGTGAATTTTCTTGGCACCTTGCAGAACGAATGGGCTGGTGCGCAGGCTTTCTCCAGTGTGGATACCTATCTGGCACCCTTTATCAAACGCGATGGCCTCAGCGATGCCCAGGTAGAGCAGGCGCTGCAGGAGTTTGTCTACAACCTTAATGTCCCTTCGCGCTGGGGCACGCAAACCCCGTTTACCAACCTCACCTTTGACTGGATCTGCCCGACCGACCTGGCCGGACAGATTCCGCTGATTGCCGGCGAGGAAATGCCGTT
Organism: Aquitalea sp.; assembly: GCF_030150775.1. NCBI lineage: Bacteria > Pseudomonadati > Pseudomonadota > Betaproteobacteria > Neisseriales > Chromobacteriaceae > Aquitalea > Aquitalea sp. Next base: position 21,703 of record NZ_JASLFG010000002.1, on the reverse strand, counting down.
CTGCTATGGCGACTGTCAACACGAAATGGACCAGATCAACCGCGCCTTCCTGCGCGTGATGAGTGAGGGCGATGCCCATGGTCGGGCGTTTACATTTCCCATTCCCACCTACAACATCACCCCGGATTTCGATTGGGACAGTCCCAATGCCGAATTGCTGTTCGACCTGACTGCACGCTACGGCCTGCCGTATTTCCAGAATTTTCTTAATTCCGATCTGGAGCCGCAGATGGTGCGCTCCATGTGCTGCCGCCTGCAACTGGACCTGCGCGAGCTGCTCAAGCGCGGCAACGGCCTGTTTGGCAGCGCCGAGCAAACCGGCTCGCTGGGCGTGGTCACCCTCAACTGCGCACGGCTGGGCTACCGCTTCAAGGGCAACTGGCCCGGCCTGCTGGCAGAAACCGACCGCTTGCTGGAACTGGCCCGCATCAGCCTGGAAATCAAGCGCGAGCGGGTACAGGGCTGGATGGATGATGGCCTGTATCCCTATACCAAGCGCTATCTGGGCACGCTGCGCAATCATTTTTCCACCGTGGGGGTGAATGGCATCAACGAACTGGTGCGTAACTACACCGCCGATGCCGAGGACATCACCAGCCTGGCAGGTCAGCAACTGGCATTGGAGCTGCTGGATCACATCCGTGCACGCATGGTGCAAATGCAGGAAGACACCGGCCATCTGTACAACCTGGAAGCCACCCCGGCCGAAGGCACCACCTACCGTTTTGCCCGTGAAGACCGCAAGCGCTTTGCCGACATCCTGCAGGCCGGTCCGGCGGACAAACCTTATTACACCAACTCCAGCCAGCTGCCGGCCGGGCATACCGACGACCCCTTCCTGGCCTTGCAGCATCAAGAGCCGCTGCAACGTCGCTATACCGGCGGCACCGTGCTGCATCTGTACATGACCGAGGCTGTCAGCTCCGCCGCAGCCTGCAAGCAGCTGGTGCGCCGCTCGCTGCAGCGCTTCCGCCTGCCCTATATCACGGTGACGCCCACTTTCTCGGTTTGCCCGCAGCATGGCTACCTGAGCGGTCATCACGAATTCTGCCCCAAGTGCGATGCCGAACTGCTGGCCCGCGCGACGGCAGTCACCGCGCCCGGCTGCCTCTGAGTGCCTAATCCCCACCCTTCACAGGAGAACAACATGTCACATCAAACCGAAATCAAACAGGCCGAACAGCTGGACCCGGCACTGCGCACCCGTTGCGAAGTATGGACCCGCGTAATGGGCTATTTCCGCCCGGTATCCGCCTTCAACACAGGCAAGCAGGGTGAATTTGCCGAGCGTCTGCATTTTGATGAACAGCATCTGCATCACTGAGCAGCGGCTACCGGCCAGCCGCAGCGACTTGCCGCTGGCCGGTATCGAGCCGTTTTCCAGTTGCGACTGGCCAGGACAACTGGTAGCCACCGTGTTTGTCGCCGGCTGCCCCTGGCGTTGCGGCTACTGTCACAACCCGGACCTGCAGGCGCGCAGCAAGGGCGTGCTGGACTGGGACACCGCCCGGGCCGTATTGGTACAGCGGGCCGGCTTTCTGGATGGCGTAGTGTTTTCCGGTGGCGAACCCACACTGGCTCCGCAGCTGGGCGAGTGGATGCAGGACGCCCGCCAGCTGGGCATGGCCATTGGCCTGCACACGGCAGGCATCTATCCGCAGCGGCTGGCAGCACTCAAGGGCTTGGTGGACTGGATAGGGCTGGACATCAAGGCCGCGCCCGGCGGCGTGGATGCCGTCACCGGCGTGCCGGGCAGCGAGGCGCGCATGTGGCAGGCGCTGGATATTGCACTGGCCAGCGGAGCCGCGCTGGAATGCCGCACCACGCTGGACCCGCGAGTGATGACAGCAGACAGCCTGTACCGCCTGGCGGCAACGCTACAGGCCAAAGGCGTCACCCATGCCGCCCTGCAACAGGGCAGGGATAGCCAGGGTCAGCCACTGTTCGACGCCGCACAATGGCCGGGCAGGGCGGTGCTGGACGACTGGCAGCGGCGCTTTTGCCAGTTCAACTGGCGTCACGCCTAGTTCTCACGCATTTTGTGTCTGCGCGCCCGCGCAAGACTTCAAGCCGGGCGGGCTTGCGCCTGCCCATCACGCAGCACCTGCCGCGCCAGCGGCTTGCTACTGCGGCGCAAGGCGCGCAGCAGGGCGGGCGCGGGCCAGCATTCCTTGATGTCTTCTGTTTCTGGCGAGTTTTCACGTGTCGGGTCTGCGGCCAGTAAATGCTGGATGCGGCATCCCAGTCGACGGCCAATGACGGCCAGCACATCGCCGCTGTACAGCCACCATTGGCCGTTGTGGAGTAGCACGTGCAGGGGTTTACCGTGGTAGTAGAAACAAAGCGGAGGGGGATGTTGATGGGTGGCTTGATCTGTCATGGTGCGGGGCTCCGTGTGGACAAAGAAAAATGCCACATACTTTCGGGTGCGGTAGCCGCTGTTTGAGGTGTGTTGAGCACCAGCGGCGGATTCTAGGGACGCTATCGCGGGGTGGAAACTGACCGAAGGGGAGGGCGAGCACCCGCGTTACTGGCCGGGAACCTACCACACCGGCGCGACCAGTGGGTTCCGTCAAACATCATCCGCGGGAGGGGTTCCCAGATGCAGTCGCACCGCCCAGGGCGCGGCTGGAACTTGCGTCACGCTAAGGCCGTGCCGCTTTGGGTGGCCGGCCACTTACTTACCCTGTGCGGTAGGTCTGCGTCGGCTTGTGCTGACGGGGTCCGGTTTCGTTGACGCGATGCTTGCGGTGGGGAGCGTGACGAAGCTGGATTTCTGATTCAGGTCAAGAAATTATATGCCAATGAGCTAAAGTGACTGGTATTCTCAGCCAGTACATTCATGTCTTTGAGATGGCTGCGATGGCTGGTGTCGGCTACAGGCGGCCTGTCGTCAATTTGTAAATCCATTTAAAAATCAGCCGGTTACTCAATTAAGACGATGCAATCTTACTAAATAGAGACCAGTGTGCGATGAACATAGCAAACCCACCAAAGGTACTGCCATTAGCTTCAAAGTATTTGCCAATTTACAATTTCTCTGAGCGGCATGACATAGAGCCAATCAAATCAACATCTAGTGCAATACTAAGCGCAGTTAAAAGTTACGATGGGCAACAAGACGCAATTCTAAATGCCTTGCTAAAAATTAGAGAATATCCAGCCAGATTGGCAAATAAGTTGGGGCTAGTAAATGCCCTCCAAAAAAAGCCCCGCTTTGGGCTGCATGAATTTACTTTGCTTGAAGAGACGACATCTGCTCTCGCTTATGGCTTGATTGGCCGATTTTGGAGGCATGATTTTGGTCTTGTTTCTATTGTGGATTCGACTGATTTTCAACACTTTAATAATCAAAATATTCCTAAATTAGTCATGTGGTTTTCTATTGAACCTATTGCTGAGGGTAACTATCGCTTATGTACTGAGACACGCATTTTGTGTGAGAGTAAAAGATCAAGAATTTTGTTCATGCCTTACTGGGTTGCGATTAGAGTGGCAAGTGGGTGGATACGCAAACGCATGCTTGAGCACATTAAAAAGAATGCTGAGCAAGCGGTTAAAGTCTTAAGTGATTGAAAATCCATGGTAGATTATTTTAAGATATTGGCAGTGGGCTGCTATCGGTCAGGAATAAGTGTGCTTCGCGTGGATTGGTCATGGCATCTATTTGATAGCTTATGATTGCAATCGACCCTATTTGTCATTCTGACCTGGGTGGGAGTGTCAATTGTATTGTGGTTTATTTTGATGAAAATTTATTATCAATAAATGCGTCTATTACGTTTTAAAGGTAAGTTACAATGCGATTCAAGCTAATATTTCTGCCTGCACTTTTGCTGAGTGCACAAGCAATTTCTGCCAATATTGAGGAAGTAAAGGCTGACGATATCATCAGTCGAGATGTCGTGGCTGGCGATAGAACATTTTCTTTGCCGCCGGGGCAGTGGCATGTAATAGCTAGAAGTAAAAGCAATGGAACTGATGTGGCAGGTAATCCATTTCCGATTCGCAATGTCCTGTTGGCACAGTACAAAAATAATGAATTATTTGCCATGGTGCGCGTAATATCCCCATTGGGAGATTTGTCTAAATTTGGTCGCAATGGCTGGAAGGATGATCCTTGCAGCAACCTGAAGTCAGTTTACATGCAGGATAAGCTGGAAGGTAATTATCGATTGCCAGAGTGTGTATATGTTCGCCCGGTATTTGGTTTTGGTAGCTCTGCTGATAGTTATTGGCAAGATGCCATGCGCCGTATACAAAGTGCAGGAGTTTCAACTCCACCTTTAATGGTGGTCGTAGATTACAACTATTACCGGGATGGTGGCTTTGTTCACTTCTCCATATGGCTTAATCCGGAGATGGCCGGTGTCGCCAGGGATCCGGCCCTTACTGCCATTGATAGCAAATGGAATTCAGAAAACATTCAAGGCCCCTATAAGAATTTTGCTGATCAAGCAGGAAGTTGGGCGTACCGAATGGCCGCTGCTGTAAAAAGTAGTTATAACGGAAATCCACAGCCAGTCCCGAAGTTGCCATATATCACTGTCAGATAAATTGAAGCTCCAGCTTGCTTTCAGCTTGGGGTCATCTGCAGGGTTATGTACCGATTGCTTTTGGTCAAGAGCAGTCACCCGTCACGACTGACCAAACTCAAACGAAATTGCTCCTTAATTAAATCCAGCGAGGGCAGGTATGTATCGTGGAGGTACTATCTTTGCTTGGTGTGTTTTGATTCTTGGTGTGTTCGGCATTGCGGATGGCAGCGGTATTTTGATCCGTGGTGTAATTCATGCAGAAAGCACCAGTTGCAAAGCGATATGTGGTCTCTCGCTTCTGCTTTCGCAGTTTTTCAGCCCAGCAGTAGGGGCGCTTGCGGCAGGTATTATCTATTTGCTATTGGGTGTGTTTTTGGTTTGTATTGGCTATTTGATGCTGAAGGGTAAGTAAAAGAAGCTGCCAGCCTAGCTGGTCTGAGTGCTGAATATTATTTATTGTTGCTTTTTTTGGGTGCTTGGTTTTGTGAGATTGATGGCGGGCATTTTTATTTTTGGTAATGAAAAATGGTGAAAGAGATTTTTGTTGTTTCGTTGCTAGCCTTTGGCTATGCATTTCTTGTCAGAAAAAGCATTGTGTTTGCGAAAGTTCACTTCGAAAATAAGGTGCTGCAATATGTTGCACTGGCTATTGCGTTGACTGCTGGTCTTATGCTTGTCTATGCATTGTTCTGGGCAAAAACACCACCTGCCAGACCTAAATCGGTACTAATCATGATTGCGGAAAATATGGAAATTCCTGTTTTCTTGTTTCTCCCGAGTTCGCTGGCACTTGTTTGCGCATTCTTGCTCAGGAAACAAGAGAGACGCGTCCGTGAAGATTGGGTGGGGATTGTTACTGTTTTGGCTGCCATTTTCTCGCCCATTGGCCTGGTTATCTCCGGCTGTGCTTTGGCTGGTGCTTGTTTCTGATGGTGTAAATGCCGCGTTGTCGAATGCTGCGTTCTGGTGAATTCCAGTTGGCTTTGTAAAGGAAATTCAATTCATCAGTTAGGAAAATGAATGCTTGTAAGGCTCCATCACTTTGGGTTGGAAGCCGAAATTCTATTTTCAGTAATTTTAATTTGGCATGCTAAGCCACTTATATTACCCATGGCATTGCCCTGCAGCTGGACGGTGAGCAGAGGCTATCTCAGCGCTCATGTCCGCCAGGGCGCAAGGAACTACTTGGCCAGTTACAAATGGTCCTGTCCATTGTCCAAAAACTGGCCAAGCAAGCCGAAAGCCACGAAGCCGAGAGTACGGATACCCAGCCGTCCCGACGATACTTGGGTCAAAACCTTCCGGCGCTTCTGAAGGAAAATCAGGCGCCTGCTTGGAATCGGTAGCAGCACAGCACTGCTGACATTGCAGTTGGCTTGATCAGCAATCCAGCAGTTCGCGCAGCTGGCTCAGGGTGGAGTCGTCCTTGATGACATGTTGCAGCCATTCTTCCAGGCTCATTTCGGCCCAGCGTGCCGCGCGCTCGGCCAGCAGGGAGACCGGGCTGTGCGGCTCGTGGGCACGGAAGTAGCGTGCCACTTCCCCCAGCATCTGCACGGCCTGCTCTCGGTTGCGGATCTGGCCATCGAAGGTGGCGGCTGGGGATGGCTGTTGCTGGATGGTGCTGCTTGTTGCCGCTGCCATGGTACTTGTTCCTTCCGGTAGGATGGCCGGGGTGGTGATGGCGGGGCCGCCATTCTGTTTGCGATAGCGCAGCACCAGATCCTGGCAGGCGTAGATGGCGTTGCGGATTTCCACCAGGCTGGGTGCGTGCTGGCCGAGCAGGCCGTCTACTTGCTGTTCCAGCTTTTCGTATTCGGCCAGGGCCTGTACCAGTTGGTCGTGCAGGCCGGAGAACCAGTTGGCTCCGGACTGGGTGGCGGCTTTTTCGAAGGTTTCACCGGCCAGCTTGCCTTCGGCTACCGCTGTGTCGCGTGCCTCGGGGTTTTTCAGGCCCAGATTGTCCACCTCACGGGATTCCTGCCAGGCCTGCCAGCTATACCCGCCAAATTCCGGCTTGAGCAGCGGGGCGCTGCGGATGGCGGCGGATAGCTGCTGGTTGAGCCATTCCAGCTTGCCGACGCGTTCGTCCGGATCCTGCATGTCCAGCTCCGGGTAGCCGTTCTGCCAGAAGCGGGCGGTCCAGCCGTTGAGCAGGGCCAGTCCATCGCTCAGCCGGCTGATGCCATGCTGGCGCACCCAGGCTTCGGCCAGCCATACCAACAGCTGCAGGTCCTTGCTTTGTTCGGTAAAGGCGGCCTCGCACTGGCGGATGACACGTGGCCATTCTGCGGTCTTGAGGGTTTGTTCCCAATCGCCCTGGGACAGTGCGGGGTCGTCGCTGCGGCGTGCTTCGCGAATCTGGTCGAACAGGGCAGAGTAGCTCAGGTCTTCGCCCGCCGGATTTTCTCCGGCAACAGGGCTGAGCAGGGCTTCGATAATGTCTTGCATGATGGTTCCGAAAATGGGTAATCAGCCCCTGCCGACTTCTGGCAGGGTAGAAATCAGTGCTGCGCCGCAGCTGGTCTTGTGGCCTTCCAGTGCCACTGGCTTGCCACCAACCAGCCAACTACCATCACCTTCGACGATGGTGCAGTTGCTATGGCCCTGTTGCGGGCAACTGACGGCGTCGCCCAGGCAGGCAATCTGTTTGCCGAACAGCGTGGTGCTGGCGGCGGCGCTAACGACATTCCCGCCGTGATCGGTGGGGTCGCCCAGTCGAATGACGCGCTTCACGATGACATTTCCTCCAGGGGTGGCCTGGCTACGCTGAGCGCAGCTTCGTCCGGGCCAAATTGAGCCAACAGCACCGGTGCGGCCAGAGCATGGCTGTGGGTGATGGCGGTGGCGCATAGCAAGGCTGCCGTAGCTGCGCCGTTATCCCCCCATTCCCGTACCGAGTTGCTGGCCTGGCCGATGGGGTGGAGTTCTACCTGATGGCGGCTGAGTGCGCCGGACAGGGCGGACAGGCGCGCCCCGCCCATCTGCACCTCGCCGCTGTTATGCACCAGCCAGCCAAGGCTGGCGGCACGGTTGGCTGTGGGCTGGGCGTCTTCCTCGCTGAACGGATAGTCCAGCAAGGCGGCATTGACCAGGGCATTGTCCAGCATGGGTTGCAGCTGGCGGCTCAGTTGCATGACCCGGCTGGATGCGGCGGCACCCTGGATGGGTTGGGTGAGTTCGGCCAGTACCGGCAAGGCGGCCAGCGAAGGCTGACGGCTGGGCGGCACCATGCCCCAGTCGGTACTGTGCTGTATGGTCTGCGGTTTTTCCCAGTAGGGTTGATATGGATCTTGGCTGTCGCTGACCGGTACCGTGTTGCTGTCTTCCGCGCAGGGCAGGCCATGGCGCAGAAATAACAGGCAGGCCAGGGCCAGGCCGGGCTTGCCGCGCCAGGCCTGCTCGGGGTCTGTGCTGGCGTCAAGCTCATCTTCTTCCCGCAGTGGCAGTATTGGCGCATCAGCCGCCAGCATTACCAGGCCTGGATAGTCGCTGTGTTGCAGCAGCAGTTGGCGGGCGCGCTCGGCCACGTCACCATGACCGGGCAGGAAGCGGCACTCCACGGCGGGAGGCGTGCTGTCCAGCGCCAGGGCGGCGGCTTCGTGCTGCACGGTTTTCAGCATTGCCAGCTGTTCGATGCCGGACTGTGTGGGTATCACCTCGGTGTATACCGGTAGCCAGGCTGCGCCCGGTGCGGCCAGATACAAGGCCTCCAGCGCTTCGCGCTGCGGGGTGGTCAACGCGGCAAGCTGGTCGTCGTCTTCCCCTTCTTCCAGGTCTTCCAGGTCCAGTGGCAGCCACTGGCAGTTGTCATCGACATCGTCCAGCCAGGCGGGCTCTTCACCCACTGGCAAGGCGGTGCAACGCAACCAGCGGCAGGCGATGGTCTGCTGCCGCTCTGCCAACGCAGCATTGTGGCGGCGGCGTGCTTCTTCGCGTGTTGCCACGCGTTCGGCTTCGCCGGCGGCCTCGGCCTGCTGGCGCTCGACCTCGGCTTTCTTTTCCTTGCGGGCCGTCCACCAGCGTAGTCCCAGCGTCAGTGCAACCGGCGGCACGATATGCAGCAACAGCATGGCCGATGGGCTGATACGCTGCCAGCTGAGCGGCAGCACCAGCCACAACAGGCTCCACCAGCCGATGGTGAAGCCGCCAAACAGGGTAAACAATCTCAACATGTGATATCTGCCCTTAGCTCAGCCTGACCTTGATGTCCTCACCCTTGAGCGAGACGGCAATCTTCTTCACCGGCTTGCCGCTGGCCATGCGGCTGAGCAGGTCGCAAGAGATTGGTGCCAGCAGGGTGCGGGTGAGGATGGCATCGGCATTGCGCGCGCCACTGTCCACATCCATGCAGCGGGCGGCCAGCGTGGCGGCCAGCGTGGCCGGAAACTCCACCTTGGCTCCGTGGTTGTCGGCGATGCGGTTGTGGATGCGGTCCAGCTTGAGTGCCACGATGGCGTGCAACACTTCGTCGCTGATGGGGAAGTAAGGCACGATGTCCAGCCGGCCCAGCAGCGCTGGCTTGAAGGCCTGTTGCAGGGTGGGGCGCAGGATTTCCACCAAGTCGGCGGCACTGGGGGCGCGGGTTTCGCCTTCTACCGTTACGCCGTGCTCGCAAGCGCGCATCACCAGGTCGGTGCCGGCATTGGAAGTAAGCAGGATGATGGTGTTCTTGAAGTCCACTTCGCGGCCTTCGCTGTCTTCCAGCACGCCCTTGTCGAATACCTGAAAGAACAGCTCCATCACATCCGGATGGGCTTTTTCCACCTCGTCCAGCAATACCACCGAGTAGGGACGCCGACGTACCGCTTCAGTCAGTACCCCGCCTTCGCCGTAGCCGACATAGCCGGGCGGCGAGCCCTTCAGGCCGGATACGCTGTGGGCTTCCTGGTATTCCGACATATTGATGGTGACCAGATTGCGCTCGCCGCCGTACAGGGCTTCGGCCAGCGCCAGTGCGGTTTCGGTCTTGCCTACGCCGGACGGGCCTACCAGCAGGAACACGCCCTTGGGTTTGCCGGGGTCTTCCAGATTGGCCTTGGCAATTTGTACCCGCTCGGCAATCTGTGCCAGTGCATGGTCCTGGCCGATCACCCGCTCGGCCAGCAGCGCGCCCAGCTTTTGTACTTGTTCCAGCTCGTTGCTGACCATGCGGCCCAGCGGAATGCCGGTCCAACCCGCTATTACATCGGCAATCACACTTTCGTCCACGCATTCAAAGGCTAGTGGCTGGGTTTTCTGCAACTGGCGCAGCGCCAGGCGCTTTTGTTGCAGCGGGCTGGGTTTCTTGCCCGTCGGGCGTGGCGTATCGGCTGGCTGTTTGAGCTGTTCGATTTCGTCCACCAGCTGTTGCTGTTGCTGCCAGGCGGTGTGCAGCGCTGCCAGATCGACGTGCAGGGTGTCACGTCGGGTGCCGATTTCAGCGATGCGTTCGGCGTGGCCTTCCTCGCGTGACAGCGCTTCGATTTCCCGTTCGGCGTTGTCGATCAGCACCTGGATGTCCTGCAGCGGGGCCGGTTTGCCGGCACGCGACAGCGCCACTCTGGCGCAGGCAGTGTCCAGCACGCTGATGGCCTTGTCCGGCAACTGGCGGCCAGTGATGTAGCGGCTGGATAGATGCACGGCAGCGCGGATGGCTTCGTCCAGAATCTCCACCTGATGGTGCTGGCGCATGGCGGCGGTGAGGCCGCGCACCATCTGTACCGCCATGTCCGGTGCCGGTTCTTCCACTTTGACTACCTGGAAGCGGCGGGCCAGCGCGGCATCTTTTTCGAAGTATTTCTTGTATTCGGCCCAGGTGGTGGCGGCAATGGTGCGCAGCTCGCCGCGTGCCAATGCCGGTTTCAGCAAATTGGCGGCATCGTTCTGACCGGCGGCACCGCCCGCGCCGATCAGGGTGTGTGCCTCGTCGATAAACAGGATGATGGGCACCGGGCTGGCCTTGACCTCGTCGATCACCTGGCGCAAGCGGTTTTCAAACTCGCCCTTGACGCTGGCACCGGCCTGCAACAGGCCCAGATCCAGGGTGCGCAGGGTAACGCCCAGCAGGGTGTCCGGTACTTCGCCCAGCACAATCTGCCGGGCCAGTCCTTCCACCACCGCTGTTTTGCCTACACCAGGCTCGCCGGTCAGGATGGGGTTGTTCTGGCGGCGGCGCATCAGGATGTCGATCATCTGGCGGATTTCACTGTCACGGCCAAGGATGGGGTCGATCTTGCCGGCGCGGGCCTGGGCGGTGAGGTCCACCGTGTATTTGTCCAGTGCCGGATTGCCGCGTGTCCGTTGCGGTTTTTCCTGGCTGGCGCTGGTGTCGTCGGCCTGTTCGGCGGCTTCTGCTTGTTGGCTGGCCGGGGTGGCGCTGCCTTCGCCGCCATGGCGGCGCAATTCGCGATAGGCACCGTTCAGCAGGCTGCTGTCCTGTACGGCCAGGGTGCGCGAGCTGTCTTGTACTGCATTGCGCAGCGTATCGTCACGCCACAGCGTCAGCAGCATGTCCAGTGTGGAGATATCGCTTTCGCCATGCTCCATGCTGGCCAGCAGCCAGGCTTTTTCCAGCCAGCGTGGCAGCCAGGCCGATAGCACCGGGTTGCGGGTATTGCCGCTGCGGAAGCTGTCCTGGGCGGCATCCAGCTCGCAGCCCAGCTGGTCGATGGGCAGGCCTAGCGCCAGCAGCGCGGCCAAGGCGGCGTTGTCTTGCTGGTCTAGCAGGGCCAGCAGTACATGCTCAATTTCCACTTCGAAGTGGGTGCGCCCCAGTGCGCGGCTGGCTGCTTGTTCCAGGGCCTGGCGTGCGGCGGGGGTAAGACGTTCGATCAGCGATTTGAGTGATACCGACATGTGGTTTTCCAGTAATTTGAATCAAGATTCGGGTCGGGTAATTCAGTGCAGCAAGACATAGCGCATATCGTCTGGGTCCTGCGGCTGCGGCCCCAGCCAGCAGTTGCCCCCCAGCAGCAAGGGGGAGGCGGCAGACATGCAGGCAGGCGGCACGGCCTCTTTCTCCAGTACCAGGCATACCTCCACTGCCAGGCTATGGCCCAGGGCAAACTGCAACACGGCGCGCAGGGCGGCGGCGGCATCCGTACCCGGCTGCAGCGCGGCGTAACGCTCGGCATTCATGCTGCCCAGGCGTAGCCGCAGCTTGGTCTGGCGGTCCCATACCCGGTTGCCTGCCAGCATGGATACACCCAGCTCGCAAGCCTGGTCGCCCAACCGGCTTTGCTCGGATTCCGGCAGAACCATCCATTGCCCGACAAATTGCTCTACCTGGGCGCTTACCCCGAAGAAGCTTTCAATCAGCGTGGCCAGCGACTGAGCCGACATCGGTTTCTGGCTGAGCAAACCGGCAAAATAGACAAACAGGTTTTCGTCCAGCTCCATGCTGGTGCCGATTTGCTGGCGCAAGCTGGAGAGGCCGGTGCCGCCCAGGTCCAGCAGGTGGCGGGTGAAGCCATCACGCTCGCCAGCCTCCATGTCCAGCCAGAAGCGGTACTTGTGCCAGGCTTGGTAAAACAGCGCCGTTGCCCGGTGGCTGAAAATGTCGAAAAACGCATGCATGGCGTGGTCGCGATGGCGCAGCTTGCGCTCCAGCAGCAACTCGGTATACGCGGTGGGCAGAGCGCCGGACGGGCCGGTAAGTCCCATGAAACTGACCACCATTTCCGCGGTGGCGGGGGCGTCGTCTGGTGCCTGCTCCGGTTCCGGTGCCGGTTGGTAGCCCGCCAGTTCACTGGGCGGAAACGACAGGGTGGCCAGGGTGCGAAATCGCAGCTCGGCAGGCAAGCGTCGCTTGTTGCCCGCGCGCTTGCGGCCCGACAGGGCCAACAGGCGCACCGCCTGGAAGAAACCGAACTGGCTGGCATCGGCCGCCAGTTCCTGCCTCAAATCACGAGGGCTTCGCCGGCTCGGGCTGGCCATGTCAGCACCTCCTCCTGGTCCTGCACGTTTTCCACATGCAGGCGGGTGAAACTATTGGGCGCGCAATAGAGCGCAAAAAAGCGCTCCAGTACCGAGGCAAACAGATACACACTGCCCCCCACGTAGTAATCGGCATCCAGTGTCAGCCGGATATCGCTGCCACGGACAAAACCGGTGAAGTCGCGCCCGGCCACACGGGTGACGGCCGGGCCGCTGCTGACTGCGGCAATGCCCTGAATCTGCCGGGTATTGGCGGCGGAATCGGTCAGGTTGTACAAGGTCAGCATTTCCTGCAGCGCTTCCACGCCGGAATCGACAATGGACAGGTAGTTGAGCGACAGATGCGAAATCAGCCGCCACTGCACGGCGCGGCCCAGCGGGCTGCGCTGGGTGGCACCGGGCTTGCGCAACAGTCGCACCCGCTTCACTACCGCGTGGCCGGGAATGGTGAAGTCCGAGCGTGCCGTCGCCTGGCTGCCGCCAAAGGGAATCTGCTCGGGCAGGTCGCGGTTGCTGCACAGCAGCTCCAGGCTCAGCACTTCGGTAGCCGGGCGTACCGGCTGGAAGGCCAGATCTACCAGGTGGATTTCCAGGTCGCTGCCCTTGTCGCCCTGATGCGGCGAATCCTGCCGGCTGGCATGCCAGTAAAAGCGTGGTGCCTTGTCTTGCACCGCATGGCGGATAGCGTAGAAGGGCGGTACTTCCTCGCTGCGCTCGCCTTCGGTCGATTTTTCCACTCTTTGCACGCGTCGCACCTGCACCACTTCAAAGGCATGCGGCTTGCGACCATCCGGCGTCACCGCATAGGACGCTTTCTGATGGGTAACGCGAACGGGTTCTGCCGCATGGCGGAACAGGTTTACCACCGGCGTGCAGCCCAGCTTCAGATGCTGTGCGCCCAACTGGGTGAGCAGACGGTTATAGCGCTCGCTGTCGGCAAACTTGTCCAGCATCACCCGCAGTACCAGCCGCTCGCCATCCAGCCGCACCACGGCCTTGTCCAGCTGACCAAAGTCAACAAACAGGAATTTGTCCGGATAACAGAAGTACTCGGTCAACAGCCGGTAGCCGACAAAGGAGCGTTCGTCATACTCCAGCATGCCCTCGTCACGGCCAAAACCCACCGGGGTGATGCAAGACGCTGGCAACTGCCGGGTACGGGCCGGGTCTTCACTGCCATCGCCCACCAGTACCCGCCGCACATTGGCCAGCAGCAGCTCATATAACAGGTGCATCTGTGCCGGTTCGCCATCCAGGAAAAAGCGTAGCGACTCCAGCCCAATGGCATTCACCGGCAAACCGCCGTGGGTTTGCAACTCCAGCGTCAGCACCGCTGCTGCGTCTGGTGCCAGCTGGCGCAAATAGGCCGAACCGCTGGTCAGCTCCAGCCGCGCCTCGCTGAGCGACAGCGGGTACAAATCCACCGGATAAGCGCTGCGGAACTTGCACACCACACCGTTGATGGCCGGAGCCTGCACCATCTGGCCACGCTCCACCCGGTAGCGGCGGGCAATCTCCGGCCGCGCCGGGTCGCACTCCAGCTGCACGATGGTGGCAGCGGGAATGGGCTGCAGATAGTGCGGATACAGCACATTCAGAAAGCTTTCCGCCACTTCCGGATAATCGTCATCCAGCTTTTTGTGGATGCGCGCCGCCAGCAGCGCAAACGACTCGATCAGCCGCTCGGTATGCGGATCGGCGCACTGGTCGCCTTCCATCTGCAGCCGGCCGGCTATCTTCGGGTAGCGGCGGGCAAACTCGCCGGACAATTCCCGTAAATGGCCAAGCTCGCGCTCGTAATAGGGGAGTAGGGATTCAAGCATTCAAACTCACATCATAAAGGGGCGGGTAATCACACCCATGCATCGTTGCCCATCGCCAAGGTGGCAGGCATGTCAAAAGGCCGTAGCGGGTAAGTCCTTGCTTGGCGTTGCTGTGCCTTGGTCTGGCTGCTCGGCTGTGGCAGCGGAATCATCATCATCTTTCTCGCTATCCGGGGCCTTGCAGATGAGTTTCTTGTTGTTGTCGTCATCCGTGAAAAAGATGGTGCGATAGCGCCAATAAGAGCCATGGGGTTCTAGCTTGCCCAGTGTGGATTGCATGAACCAGGCGCGGGAGTCGTGGACATGTTCGTCGTATAGCAGCATGAGATCCGCGTTTTGAATCAGCTTCTGGTATTTGGCCTCGCTGTGTTTGATCAGCATTTCACGCTCGGTGCCGGTACAGTCGGCACTGAAGGGGCGGGAGATGGCAGTAAACAAGGATGCCAGCCAACCTAGCGGATTCGGGTCTACGCTGATAATGCCCAGATAGTCATCGCGGAAGTCTTTGGCACCCATACGCAGCTGGGTTCCGTCCAGGGTAGGCTCATAGCCCTTGGATAAATTGGGTTGATAGTCCCGGCCTACATAAGCCTTGTCATTGGCCGACATGCTGTCCTCGGGCACGGGCTCGTAATGGCTACCGCGGCCACTGATATTGGTAACGCGGTGCTCCGGCCATTTCATCTTGGCGGCACTGGCTTTGCCCTTTTTACTTTGGGTTTCCCAGGCGTCCTTCTCTTGCTTGATTGCCCAGTCCGGCGTTTCGCGTTCAGTCGCCGCATATTGGTAGGAGTCGGTAGTTTCCTGGCTTTGCCCGCCACTGCCATGCAAGCCGCCTGCATAGCGCTCGATACGCCAGGCATTGATTTGCGCAGTCTGGTTCTTGATCAGGTCAATCAGCGAGCCGCCTGATCTTGACGCATGCCGCCATGCGTTGAAGCGTTTGATCAATTGCTCATTTACGTCAAATAAAAGTCGAGTACTAGGGTCAAAGAAGCGCCACGGCTCAGCGGCTTGTAACTTATTAAGCTTGGCTTTCTCAATGTCGGTGCCTGTGATTTTGTTATCGAAATTTATTTTCAGAGGAGCCCCGGCATCAAAAGCCAGGCGATACAGATGGTTCAGCGGAATCTGTGACAGCAGCATTCCTTGTTCATCGCGCGCCTTGCCTTGATCGTTTGGCGGGTAGCCGCCGCCTACATCACTGTGCATACCCGGATAAACCCATTCGCCTACCACGCAGGAAGGGTAGGCCCCCTGGGTGGTGGTGGCCACCGAGTCCAGTGGGAAACACAGGCGCTGTTCGTGTGCGCTCACCAGGTGCGCACAGCGCTTGAGCCACTCGCGCTGCGGCAGTTGCATGGTGCCGTCAGCCCAATCCATATGGCCTTGCGCACCGGGGGCCAGCTCGGTCAGGCCAACCGAGGCCACCGTATCCAGTACCCCGAGAAACTCCACTGTCAGCGGGATGCCAAAGAAGGCGCTGTCTTGCATCTGCTCATCCAGCCGCCACAAAAAAGCACGGGCCTCGGCAGCACCACGGGAAAAGCCATAAATGTACAGCTTGATTTTCAGGATGGTTGGCTTGCTATCCAGTTTGGCCAGAACATCGCTCATGCCAGCCTTCATCGCTGCGCGGCGATCTTCCTTGCTGGTGCCGGTTTTTACCATCACGCCATGATTACCTTCCTTGTAGGTAAATTCCATTTGCTGGATTATTTTCATGGCTTGGCTGTCAACAAGCGTGCCAATTTCTAAGCTCAGTTGGAGCGAGTCAATAATCCGCGTTAGCCCCCATAAAATTCTGCGCTCACCACCACTGGCAAAGCTAAGTCCGCTGGATGAAGGACCATCTTCTCCAATTTTTTTAAATTCTGTACCTACGCCTTGAATATAGTGTGCATAGTAACCGCTTTCTTGCGCCTTTTTGGCACTGATAGTTGCCTGGTAAAGGCGGCGTACATTACTGCTGCACACGGGGTTTGCTGCGTCATCCGAATCACCGTGATTATTGGTGCCATCAAAGAACAGACTGATATTGAGCACGATATCGCAGGGGGCTGGCTTGCCGGCCGCCCGTTCATCCATGCAGCTTTCGGCAATATCCTTTTGCTGTTCGCGGCGCTGTCGCAATATGTCCGCAATCCTAGTTGGAAAGAAGCCAGATTCCGGATAGTGTGGGGCAAGGCTTACCGGCATGTCTTCTTTCCTCCAAGACGGCGAATTAGTTCTGAATCAAAATTATTACCGCCAGGTAGCTTCGAAAACAACCGATGTTCTTCTTCGCAATCAATCACTACACGCGCATCGTCGCATGGCAAAAATATAAATGTCACACCGCATGTCTCACCATATTTAGGTAAGGGGATGAGCTTTTCCATTTTTTTATAATTGGCTTCATGAGTTTTCATCCACTTTCTCCACTCGGGAGTGCTTCTTCCATTTGTCCAACTTGGTTCTTTAGTTCCATCAGGGTTGGCTTTCGGGTTGGGGTCTTTAGTCCAACTAATCGTTGCCGTCATGCCCGGCTTCCATTTGGCCGGGATGCTCATGCAGCATTCATCACCACCAGCCCCACTCACTCCGCTACCATTCAGGCTTGCACGAAGTATTATGATATTACTGTCGGTGTTAACTACCCTGCCTGGAATGCCAATGGTGGCTTCATCGGCCATGCTTTGGCAGCCGCTAAGCAGGGCAAGGGCGCTGATAATGAAGGCCAATAATTTATTTCTTGACATTGTGCTGTTCCTTGATTGAATTGTTTTGCATGGTCATTTTAAGTAGTGCTTGCCAATATTTTTGCTGGTTATTTTATTTACTGCATCGTCGAGTCATCATGCTGTTGGTTACAGTTAAAGGGCGGACTATTTAACAACTCACTCATTCTTGCAGCTTTCGGCAATATCCTTTTGCTGTTCGCGGCGTTGTCGCAAGATATCCGCAATCCTGCTTGGAAAAAGCCGGATTCCGGATAGTGAGGTGCAAGACTTACTGGCATACCGCACGTCCTCCCATACGACGAATCAATTCAGGATAGTGGTCCTTTCCACCTGGCAATGTTCTGAATAATCTGTATCTCTCATCACAATCTAGAATTACCCGCGCATCGTCGCAGGGTAAAAATACAAATGTCACTCCACACGTCTCTCCGTATTTAGGGAGTGGTATGGTTTTTTCTATAGTTCTGTAATTTTTCCTGTGGTTTGCCATCCAGGCTTTCCATTCTGGGGTGCTTATACCATTCTTTATTACCGGGGCACTTTTTCCATCAGGGTTAATGTCAGGACTGGGGTCCTTGGTCCAGCTAAGCGTTGCAGTCATGCCCGGCTTCCATTTGGCCGGGATGCTCATGCAGCATTCATCACCGCCCGACCCGCTGACGCCGCTACCATTCAGGCTTGCATTAAGAATAATGATACTGCGGTCAGCATTTACTACTCTGCCAGCAATGCCAATGGTGGCTTCATCGGCCATGCTTTGGCAGCCGCTAAGCAGGGCAAGGGTGCTGATGATGATGGCTAATAATTTATTTCTTGACATTGTGCTGTTGCTTGGTTGAATTGTTTTGCATGGTCATTTTAAGTAGTGCTTGCCAATATTTTTGCTGGTTATTTTATTTGCTGCATCGTCGAATCGTCATGCTGTTGGCTACTGTTAAAGGGTGGGCTATCAAATGACCCATTCATCCATGCAGCTTTCAGCAATATCTTTTTGCTGTTCGCGGCGTTGTTGCAATATATGGGCTATGTTGGTTGGAAAGTAACCAGCCTCAGGGTAGTGTGGTGCAAGACTTACCGGCATGTTTTTGCTCCCCCCGCACGACGGGCTAGTTCAGGATAAAATTCCTTTCCACCAGGAAGATCCTTGAAGAGACTGTATTTTTCGTCACAATCTATAACAATTCTGATGCCATCACACGGAAGAAAAATAAAAGTTACCCCACATGTTTCTCCATATTTAGGTAGGGGGATGGTTTTTTCTATAGTTCTATAATTCTTCCTGTGGTTTGCCATCCAGGCTTTCCATTCTGGGGTGCTTATACCATTCTTTATTACCGGGGCACTTTTGCCATCAGGGTTAATGTCAGGACTGGGGTCCTTGGTCCAGCTAAGCGTTGCTGTCATGCCCGGCTTCCATTTGGCCGGAATGCTCATGCAGCACTCTTGACCACCTGTTCCACTCACACCGCTGCCATTCAGGCTTGCATTAAGAATAATGATACTACGGTCTGTATTGACTACCCTGCCAGGAACGCCAATAGTGGCTTCGTCGGCCATGCTTTGGCAGCCGCTAAGCAGGGCAAGAGTGCTGATGATGATGGCCAATAGTTTATTTCTTGACATTGTGTTGTTGCTTGGTTGAATTGTTTTGCATGGTCATTTTAAGTAGTGCTTGCCAATATTTTGCTGGTTATTTTATTTACTGCATCGTCGAGTCATCATGCTATTGGTTACAGTTAAAGGGCGGACTATTTAACAACTCACTCATTCTTGCAGCTTTCGGCAATATCCTTTTGCTGTTCGCAGCATTGTCGCAAGATGTCCGCAATTCGGGTTGGAAAGAAGCCGGATTCCGGATAGTGAGGGTGCAAGACTTACTGGCATATCGCACGTCCTCCCATACGACGAATCAATTCAGGATAGCGGTCCTTTCCGCCAGGCAATGTTCTGAATAATTTGTATCTTTCATCACAATCTAGAATTACCCGAGCATCGTCACATGGTAAAAATACAAATGTTACTCCACACGTCTCACCATACTTTGGTAAGGGGATGATCTTTTCCATTTTTTTATAATTGGCTTCATGAGAATTCATCCACCTTTTCCATTCCGGGGTTGTTATTCCATTCGGCAGAGCTGGTCGTCTTTTTCCATCAGGATTGACTCCCGGACTGGGGTCTTTGGTCCAGCTAAGCATTGCGGTCATGCCCGGTTTCCATTTGGCTGGAATGCTCATGCAGCATTCATCACCGCCCGAACCACTAACGCCACTACCATTCAGACTTGCACGTAGTATTGTCACACTATTGTCAGCATTCACTACTCTGCCAGCAATACCAATGCTGGCTTCGTCAGCCATGCTTTGGCAGCCGCTCAGTAACGCCGTGGTGCTGATTACTAATGTCAAAAAATAATGATTATTCATTTGGATACTCCACCGCATTTGCGAAATATTTATTCTTTTTAATGGCACTAAATGATGCTGTAGATTGAAAGGTAATATGCTGTGTTTCTGATTTTTTGCTGGTGATGCCTGTGCCGCGTAATGACCAGCCCACTCTCATTTGCGGTGTAGTCCAATATGTTTTATACGCTTGCACTGTGCAGCATGTTTTCCACGAAGGGCAGGCGTGCATCTTCCGACCACAATTTTGCTTTGTCCGCAGCCTGGTGCGCGTGTGCCAGCCGCGTCATCAGCTCTTCTTCGGACTGCAGTTGGAATTCCTCCGGACTGAGCAGATGGTTTTGCCGCCATTGCTCGGCAACATGCCAATTGGCCAGGGCATCCACCTGGCTGTCTTGTAATGGCAGGGTTTCGTCCAGCCAGATGGCGGGCGGCGGACTTTGCCATTTTCCGGTGTCCTGCATGCGGGCGTTGCCATCACGGTCCAGCCAGTGCCATTCACGGGCAGGGCGTAATAGCAGGCTGCGATTGTCGTCATCCAGCGTATCCACCACAGCGGCAAACAGCCGGGGGTCGTGATAGCGCAATACGCCTTTTTTCAATCCCCGTTCCCAGGATGCCTGCAGGCACAGACGGCAGTTATTGACCAGGTCGGCAAAGTCCCAGCTGCTTAGCAGGGCCATTACCCTGGGCTGACCGTGCCATCGCTGCAGTAATTTCAGCAGTTGCGGGTCGGCAACATGGAGCGGAACGCGTACCAGTACCGGGCCGGCTTCTGCCGCTTCTTCGTGCGGGGTGTCCTGTAGCAGTGCTACCGGCTTGTTGAGTGTGCTAATCCGGCTCTGCCATGCAGGACTCAATTCCGCCTGATCCACAATCAGGTCCAGCCATTCCAGTGCCAATGCGGCTGCATGGTTCTGTAGCAGCGTGAGCCAGGCTTGTGGCGTGGCTTGGTTTAACAGGATGCGATGACTCATTTGGCGGCCACCAGTGGATTGGCCTGATTGAATGCTTTGGCCATACAGGGTTTGCATACGGTATTAGGGAAGCTTGGCAGTGGTGGATTCATCTGGTCTGGCCCGCTCAGCGCATGGTTGGCCCCCTTCACACTTACCGTGCCCGGGCAGTGGATTTCGATATTGCCGCCTTTTAACCGGATATAAGCACCGCCACTGGTCAGCAGGATTTCCTGCTTGGCGTTGACCACAATCCTTTCTTTGCAGGAGGTGATGGTCACATCCTTATCCGCCGTCAGTTCCATCGCATCGCTCTGCGCCTGTAGCTGCACCTTGCCCTTCGCCGCAATCAGCTTCAGCGCGATCTGGTCTTTCACCCCGACGACAAACAGGCTGATGTGCTGGCCGACGTTGTGCAGCCAGCGGCGTCCGGTGGTGTGGTTGGCGTCGCGCTGGGCGATGAGGTTGAGGTTGGTGCCGGCGCTGAGGGTCTGGCTTTGTTCGGTGAGGCTGGCGATGCCGGCCGGGGCGGACAGGATGAGCAGCGGCTGTTGGCCAGCCTGGCTGCTGTTGCCGCTGCTGGCGGTTTTGCCTTCCTTGTCGGTATTGCTGCCGGCTTCCCAGGCTTTGAGCGCGGCGGCGTGGTGTTGCAGGTGGCCGCTATCCTTGTTGCCGTCTTTGCCGTTGTCGGGGTTGATGGCGTCCGGCCCGGTTTCCATGCTGTCGGCCAGTTGTGCTGCGGCGGTGTCGCCCAGGCTTTGGCTGAGGCTGAGCGCGGCGTCGAGCTGGCTTTGTGCATGCTCGCGCGCCAGTTGTTTGCCGGATGCGCCGTTTTGCGCTTCGGTGCTGAGCAGCAGGCCGTGGCCGGCGCGGATGGCACCGTGCTGGTCGGTGCGTAGTTCGAAGCCTTCGCCGCGTGGCTGGGCTTTGCCATTGCTGCGCGGGTGGGTGAGGTAGCCCTGGTTGAGCTGGGTTTTGCCGGGTTCACTGGACAGTTTGGCGCGCACTTCGCCGGGGGTGTCGTCGAATAGCAGCTCGTTGTACTGGCCACCCTGGTGCTCTTTGGACTTGATGCCGGACAGGGTCTTGTTGGCGGGCAGCGCACCCGCGCCGCTAAAGGCCGGGGTGGCGTGGCTGCCGTTGTACAGCACGCCGACAATCACCGGGCGGTCGATATCGCCTTCGATAAAGTCGACCAGCACTTCCTGGCCGATGCGCGGGATGAACTGGTGGCCCCAGCCGGCACCGGCGCTGGGCATGGCCACGCGCAGCCAGCAGGAGGATTTGTCGTCCAGATTGGCCCCGCTGCCGGGGTGTTCGTCTGCGCGCTGCCAGTGGAAC
>NZ_JASLFG010000001.1:0-22553 GCF_030150775.1 Aquitalea sp. | reverse complement strand
TCTGAATTGATAGCAGCTTGGCTACAGCAAATGACAGTGCACACAAGGCACCGTGCCAGTTGCTGTAGCTACAAGGCCGGGGTTCACCACCCCGGCTTTTTGTCTGAGACGCGACCGAGTATCCCTCATGGAAAAGTTCAGCAATAACCAGCAAATGCAGCGGCAACTGCTGCTCGACAATCTGTTCAGAATAGCCACGCGTTGCTTTGCCTTTCTGGTACTGGCCTTGCTGGTTGGCATTCTGATTTCGTTGATCATTGGTGCCATGCCGAGCCTGAGCAAATTTGGCTGGGGCTTTCTGACTGATAGCGACTGGGATCCGGTAGCGCAGAAATTCGGTGCCCTGGTTCCGGTATTCGGCACCCTGGCCACCTCGGTGATTGCCTTGCTGATCGGTGTACCGGTCAGCTTTGGCATTGCCGTCTTCCTGACCGAGCTTTGCCCCAACGTGCTCAAGCGACCGCTTGGGATTGCCGTGGAGCTGCTGGCAGGTATCCCATCCATCATTTACGGCATGTGGGGCCTGTTTGTATTTGCCCCGCTGTTTGCTGATCACGTGCAGCCGCTGCTGATCGACAATCTGGGAGACATTCCGTTGATCGGCCTGCTGTTTCAGGGTGCTCCGATGGGCATTGGCGTATTTACCGCCGGCCTGATTCTGGCAGTGATGGTAATTCCCTTTATCGCTTCGGTGATGCGCGATGTGTTTGAAGTGGTACCCACCATGCTCAAGGAGTCGGCTTACGGCCTGGGCTCCACCACATGGGAAGTGGTGCGCTATGTAGTACTGCCCTACACCAAGACCGGCGTAGTGGGCGGCATCATGCTGGGCCTTGGCCGCGCACTGGGCGAAACCATGGCGGTGACCTTCGTGATCGGCAACTCCTCGCGCTTTGCCGTCGGCCTGTTCGAACCGGGCCAGTCGATTTCATCGGCCTTGGCCAATGAATTTGCCGAAGCAACAGGTGAGTTCCACATGGCCTCGCTGATCGAACTGGGGCTGATCCTGTTTTTCATCACCTTCGTCGTACTGGCCTGCGCCAAGCTCCTGTTGCTGCGTCTGCAGAAACAGGAAGGCAAGGCATCCTGACAAGGCGCTATCATCATGGCTAACAGCACATTGAGCGAATCCCTGAACGTTCAGGATCGCAGCGGAAGCAGCAGCACCATGAATACTTCTATCTATCGTCGCCGCCGTCTGGTGAATGCCTTCAACATGGGGGCCTCCACCCTGACCATGGCCTTTGGCCTGTTCTGGCTGTTCTGGATTCTGATTACCCTGCTGCAACATGGCCTGTCTGGCATCAATTTGCAGGTATTCACCCAGAGTACGCCGCCACCGGGCAGCCAGGGCGGTCTGGCCAATGCCATTTACGGTAGCCTGGCCATGACCATTTCCGGCACGCTGATCGGCACGCCGATCGGCATTCTGGCAGGCATCTATCTGGCAGAATTCGGTCAGCGCGGCTGGCTGGCACCAGCCACACGTTTCATCAACGACATTCTGCTGTCGGCACCGTCCATCGTGATCGGCCTGTTTGTCTATGAAGTCTATGTTGTCAGCGTCGGGCACTTCTCCGGCTGGGCCGGCTCTCTTGCCCTCGCCCTGCTGGTGATTCCGGTGGTGGTACGCACCACCGAAAACATGCTGCGACTGGTACCCAACACCCTGCGCGAAGCTGCCGCCGCCCTTGGCGCACCGCAGTGGAAAATCACCCTGTACGTTACCTTGCGTTCGGCCAAGGCCGGGGTGTTGACCGGCATCCTGCTGGCAGTGGCCCGCATTTCGGGAGAAACCGCCCCCTTGCTGTTTACCGCATTGAACAACCAGTTCTTCAACAGCAATATGAACCAGCCGATGGCCAACCTGCCCATCGTGATTTTCCAGTTTGCCATGAGCCCGTACGAAGACTGGCACACCCTGGCCTGGACCGGTGCTTTGCTGATTACCCTGAGCGTGTTGACGCTTAATATCCTTGCCCGCTGGATGGGCAGCCAGAAAACCCAATCGCATTAAGGCATGACGACAATGGCTGATAACAACGTCAAGCTTCAGGTCAAGAATCTGAACTTCTTCTACGGTAATTTCCACGCATTGAAAAACATCAATCTGGAAATCGCCCCGCGCATGGTGACTGCCTTCATTGGCCCGTCCGGTTGTGGCAAATCCACCCTGCTGCGCACTTTCAACCGCATGTACGAGCTCTATCCCGGCCTGCGCTCGGAAGGTGAAATCCTGCTGGATGGCAATAACATCCTTGCGCGCGACGTAGACATCAATCTGCTACGCGCCAAGGTTGGCATGGTGTTCCAGAAGCCGACGCCGTTCCCGATGTCCATCTACGACAACATCACCTTCGGCGTGAAGCTGTACGAAAAGCTGTCCAAGACTGAAATGGATGATCGCGTGGAGTGGGCACTGCGCAAGGCCGCACTATGGGATGAGGTAAAAGACAAGCTGAAGCAGTCCGGCAACTCGCTGTCCGGTGGTCAGCAACAGCGCCTGTGCATAGCCCGTGCCGTAGCTTCGCGTCCGGAAGTACTGCTGCTGGACGAACCGACGTCGGCGCTGGACCCGATTTCCACGGCCCACATCGAAGAACTCATTCATGAACTGAAAGAGGACTACACCATCGCCATCGTCACCCATAACATGCAGCAGGCGGCACGGGTTTCCGACTTCACCGCCTACATGTATCTGGGTGAACTGGTGGAATTTGGCGAAACCGACAATATCTTCACTGCGCCAAAACAAAAGGCTACCGAGGATTACATCACCGGCAAATTCGGCTGATTCCGCGGTCCCCGACCAACACCCCGCCGGCTGTCATGCCCGCGGGGTGTTGTTTTTCATGGTGGTCGATTTCAGCTTGAAATCGCTGTACAGCCCCTGGGCAAAGCCTGAAAAAACCGGGTGAAAACCCGGCCTGTCAAGAATGGTCCCTTTCCCGCGACGGGAAAACGACAAGCCGGTTTTTTTTTGTCTCATTTACTTGACGCCTGCAGGTCTGGACACAACAATCCCGGCTTTCCTTTACACGATTTTCATGATCATGCTGGACCTCTTCGCAGGGCTGGACACTCATGTGGCCATCACCCTGGTTCTGTCGCTGGGCTTTGTCCTGGCCTTCGAGTTCATCAACGGTTTTCACGATACGGCCAACGCAGTTGCCACCGTCATTTACACCCAGTCGATGAAGCCCCGGCTGGCGGTTTTTGCCTCTGGCGTATTCAACTTTCTGGGCGTGCTGACTGGCGGTCTCGCCGTCGCCTATGCCATCGTCCATTTGCTGCCGGTTGACCTGCTGGTTTCCGTCAATACCGCGCGCGGCATGGCCATGGTGTTTGCCCTGCTGACCGCCGCGATTGCCTGGAATCTGGGCACTTGGTATTTCGGTTTGCCGGCGTCCAGCTCGCACACGCTGATCGGCGCCATCCTGGGTGTCGGCCTGGCCAATTGCCTGATCAACGGCACACCGTTAGCGCAAGGCGTCAACTGGGCCAAAGCTGTCGATGTCGGTCTGTCCCTGCTGTGTTCACCACTGGTTGGTGCCCTGCTCTCCGGTCTTTTGGTGATGGTACTGCGCCGTTCACGCCCGCAAAGCAATATGCACAAGACGCCTTTCCAGCGGCAGCAGGTGGAAGGCCGCAAGCATCCGCCATTCTGGATGCGCTTCATGCTGATCGTCAGTTCCATGGGGGTAAGCTTCTCCCACGGCTCCAATGACGGCCAGAAGGGTGTCGGCCTGATCATGCTGGTACTGATCGGCATCGTGCCGGCCAAATATGTACTCAACCTGGACAGCACGCCTTACCAGATCGAGCGTACCCGTGATGCCGCCCTGCACTTGCAACAGTTCTACAACCGCCACCAGACCGCACTGGACACCATGTTCAAGCCGGTAGCTGCTGACAGCAATATACATGACTGTCGCCCGCGGGATACCCTGCGCACCGCTGACAACCTGATCACCGCGCTGGGTGATGGCAGCACCTATCGCAATCTGCCGGACAACAAGCGTTGGGATGTTCGTACTGATCTGCTCTGTCTGGATGACGCGGCCAAGAAGGCAGGCTCCCTACCCAATCTGAGTGCTGACGACAAGCAGTTGCTGAGCAATCTGCGCAAGGATCTGACTGTTACCACAGAATACGCCCCGACTTGGGTCATCATTGCCGTGGCGCTGGCGCTGGGCGGTGGCACCATGATTGGCTGGCGTCGCGTGGTAAAAACCGTTGGCGAAGGTATTGGCAAGAAAGACATGACCTATGCGCAGGGCATGTCGGCACAACTGACTGCAGCCGTATCCATTGGCCTTGCCAGTCAGTTCGGCCTGCCGGTTTCCACCACCCATGTGTTGTCCAGCGGCGTAGCCGGCACCATGGTGGCTGACAAGGCCGGTCTGCAATGGTCTACCGTGCGCTCCATCCTGCTGGCCTGGCTGTTTACCATGCCAGTGGCCATGCTGCTGGCTGGCAGCCTGTATTACCTGGCCAGCAACTGGCTGAAGTAAAGCTACTCATTGTTGCTTGCAGACGAAAGCCGCCCTCGGGCGGCTTTTTCTATGATGGGCATCATGGCCGGTGTAGTTTGATCAGGATCAAACAGCAGCAACAACACCATTGATTCGTTATTTTATTATTTGCTAATATTACTGCGCTTAATCATGGTTTCTCCTTTGTTGTTTGCAGCAATCCCTTGACGCCTCAATCCTCACGGACTGAGGCGCTTTTTTTGCTTAATGCCACCACACACGTCAAGCAAGAGCCGTCATCAGACCCTGCGGGAATGACTACAGCTGACAGACAGGGCCACAGCACACTGGCTCAGGCCTTGAGAAACTGCTCTCGCCCGGACAGCCAGCGCTCCAGATGCGCATCCACCGCCTCTGGCCAGCGCTGCAGGATTTCCGGTGCCAGTTCACGTGCCGCTTCCAGCAATTCGATGTCTTCTTCCAGATTGGCAAAGCGCAGCATGGGCACCCCGCTTTGCCGGGCACCGAGAAATTCGCCAGGACCGCGAATCAGCAAATCCTGCCGCGCAATCTCGAAACCATCCACATTTTCGTAAATCACTTTCAAGCGCGCCTTGGCCAAGTCGGACAAGGGGTTTTCGAACAACAGCATGCAGACACTGCGTGCGCTACCCCGCCCAACCCGGCCACGCAACTGGTGCAATTGCGACAGGCCCATGCGCTCGGCATGCTCAATCACCATCAGGCTGGCATTTGGCACATCCACCCCCACCTCAATCACGGTGGTCGCCACCAATACGTGCAGCTCCCCGCTGCAGAAAGCAGCCATCACGGCAGCCTTCTCATCTGGTTTCATGCGGCCATGCACCAGCCCCACACGCCATTGGGCTAGTTGTGCAGCCAATACCCGGTGGGTATCAACCGCAGTCTGCAATTGCAAGGTTTCCGACTCTTCAATCAGCGGACATACCCAGTACACTTGCTGGCCTTCGCTGCAAGTCTTGTGTACGTAATCGATGACCTCTTCCCGTCGGCTGCTGTTGATCAGCTTGGTCACCACCGGGGTACGCCCAGGCGGCAATTCGTCAATCACCGAGACATCCAGATCGGCATAGAAGCTCATCGCCAGGGTGCGTGGAATCGGCGTGGCCGACATCATGAGCTGGTGGGGTTCCTGCCCCTTTTGCTTGAGTGCCAGACGCTGCCCCACCCCAAAGCGGTGCTGCTCGTCCACAATCACCAGCCCCAGACGGGAAAAAATGACACCATCCTGAAACAGTGCGTGGGTTCCCACAGCAAGCTGGGCAGTACCACTGGCCATCTGTTCCAGCGCTTGCTCCTTCTGTTTTTTGCGCAGGCTGCCAGATAGCCAACTGACAGTCAGCCCCAGCGGCGCAAGCCAGCCGGACAGCTTGCGATAATGTTGCTCAGCCAGGATTTCGGTAGGTGCCATCAAGGCAACCTGGAAACCAGCCTCAATGGCGGTCAAGGCGGCCAGCGCAGCCACCACGGTCTTGCCGCTGCCGACATCCCCCTGCAACAGCCGGTGCATGGGGTGTGCCTGCGCCAGGTCAGTATTGATTTCGTCCAGCACGTTTTGCTGTGCCTGGGTCAGTTCAAACGGTAGCTGCGCGAACAGGGCCTGCCTGAGCTTGCCATTACCCCGGATTGCTGCAGCCTGCCCCTGGCGGCGTGCACGGTAGGCCAAGCGCATGGAGAGTTGCTGTGCCAGCAGCTCATCAAATTTGAGCCGCTGCCATGCAGGCAAGCCGGGCTCGGACAACTGGCTGGCAGAATATTCGGGCGGCGGAAAATGCAACAGGTGCACCGCATCGGCAAAGCTCTGCAGCCTGAGGGGTCCGATCACCGACTCCGGCAGGGTTTCAGGCAGTGGCAGGAGCTTTAGCTCACTGCGGATCAACTTGCGCAGTATCGGCTGGGTGACACCGTTGACCGTGGGATAGACCGGTGTCAGGCTTTCAGCCAGTGGGCTGCCTTCCACCACTTCGCGGGTTTTGGGGTGCACCATTTCATCGCCATGAAAACCACGACGGATTTCACCCATCGCACGGATGAGTGCGCCATCGGTAAACTGCTTGAGCTGGCTGGGATAAAAATGGATGAAACGCAATACCAGCACACCGCTGGCATCCTCGATACGCACCAGCAACTGCTTGCGTGGACGGAACTGTACGTCGTGACTGATGACCCGTCCTTCCACCAGCACAGGTTGGCCATATGGCGCGGCGGCGATGGGGTAAAGATGGGTTTCGTCTTCGTAGCGCAGCGGCAGATGCAGCACCAGGTCGAAACGGCGGCGCAGGCCAAGCTTGTCCAGCTTCTTGGCCAGTGCGGGAGCCACATTCAGCGGCTGGTTGGCGAGGTCGTTGGCGTGAGTCATCGACAGAGATTGTAACCAAAAAACAGGGCGGCGCACCGCCTTGGCACGCCGCCCTGCCCTGTCCTTGCCGCTGAATGCTTACTGGCGTTCCCACACCTGGGTGCGACCCAGCAGCGAAACCCCCAGGAAGCCGCGCACTTCCAGCCTCTTGCCACCATCCACCACTTTCATCTTGGCGCTGTATACCTTGCCATTGTGCGGGTCCAGAATCTTGCCATTGGCCCAGGTATCGCCGTCTTTCTTCAGGCCCCACAGAATGGTCATGCCATTCACCGGTTTGCCTTTGCGTTCACCATCGCATGCTTCGCACACGACATCCGGGTTCTGGTACAGCTTGACGATTTTGCCGGACAGCTCGCCATTGGCTCCTTCGGCAATCTGTACCACGGCCTTGGCTTGCTTGGTATCGTCGTCGATAGTCTTCCAGCTGCCGATCGGGCTATCAGCCAGTGCGGCATGCGAAAAAGCGGTGAAGCCCAGGGCCACGACAGCGGCTTTCCACAATGTGCTCATGATGTTTTCCTCGTGTTGTCTGTCTTTTTTGAAACGCTAGTTTGGAGCTGCGGCTCTAGGATGCCAAGGGGCTGGCTAACCGTCAAGCATGGCTCCGGCTCACAAGACAAATTCACCACGCGCCACAGGAATGACGCGACCGCCGACATAAATACGACGCTGCCCATCCACAGTCAAGTGCAACACATTGGGCCGTTGCAACACCGCTCCCTGCTCCACTCTCCACTGCAGCGGATAACGCAGGTGCAGGCTGCACCAGCCACCCAGATTGGCGCAGGCAGACCCTGTGCCAGGGTCTTCCAGCACCGCGCCATCCTGCTCGAAAAACAGCCGCACCGTGGCCAGCTTGTCCGCTTCATGCCACAGATAGGCAACACTGCGCCCCGGCCGCAGGCAGGCATCGCGGGCAAACAAGGCCGGTACTGGACGCGCAGCCAGCACTGCTGCACGGCTACTGGCCTGGATCAGCAGCTGCTCACTGCCGGTATCCAGCCAGCTGGGCGGTGCGGCTATGGCGGCGGCAGGCAAACCCAGCATGGCTGCTGCCGCGTCGATGGCAAGCCCAGCATCGCGCTCGCGTGCCGGATTGGCTTGCAAGGTAAACAGGCCATCCTGATGCGCGATGGGAATTACCCCTGCTTTAGTTTCCAGTGTGAAGGCATCGCCAAGTCCCTGTTGGCGATACAGCACTGCGGCAGCCCCCAGGGTTGGGTGGCCGGCAAATGGCAGCTCATGTGCAGGCGTAAAAATGCGCAAACGTGCGTTGGCCTGCGTCGAGGGCAAGACAAAAACCGTTTCCGACAGGTTCAACTGCCGGGCCAGTGCTTGCATGGATACATCCGGCAAGCTGCGTGCATCGGTAAATACGGCCAGCGGATTACCACCAAAGGTAGTCTCGGCAAACACATTGACGATTTCAAAAGCATGGCTTGGCATGGTCATCTCGCATCATGGAATACAGGCAGCATCCTGCAAGGCCTGTTGCTGGCTGGCAAGCCGCTCCTGTAAACGCAGTGTTTGCCGGGCAGAACGACTGCGCTGTAACTGCCCTTGTAGCTTGTGCTGGCGACTACGCAGCTGATTACAGATTTTCAGCGCCTGCTGCAGCTGGCGCTGTGTTTTATGCTGCTCCCGCTGCAACTGCCGCTCCTGCCAAGTTGGCTGCTTTTGCTGCAGTTTGACAGTATCCAGTTGGTAAGGCTCGCGGCTGATCTGGCTGAAATAGCCTCTCTTCAGGGTATGAGCCACATGATCTGCCGGACAGGGATGGTCCTGATAGCTGTGCTGCCCGGAGGGGCTGATGCATTTGAATACGGCAGCCTGCAGCACCGTCGACAACGACAGCCCGCACAGCAGGGAAATAAGGCGGCAATACATGGTCAGCACTCCAGCAGAGGGATTCGGCCCCCAGATGAAAGCCGATTCCCCCGGTACTGGCTGCTGCGCCATCAGTCAGGATGATGCACACAATAAAAAACAGGCGATCAAAATCGCCTGTTTCTGCGGTAATCGGGCGAAAAATCAGCCCAGGAACAGCACCGCTTCGGCTTCAACCTGCACACCCTTGGGCAGGCTGGCCACGCCAACAGCGGCGCGTGCCGGGTAAGGCTGGCTGAAATACTGGCCCATGATTTCGTTGAAGGTGGCGAAATTGGACAGGTCGGTCAGGTAGGCATTGAGCTTGACGATCTGGTCCAGGCTGCCACCGGCGGCTTCGCACACGGCTTTCAGGTTCTTGAATACCTGATGGGTTTCGGCGGCAAAACCACCTTCCACCACGGTCATGGTGGCCGGATCCAGCGGAATCTGGCCGGACAGGTATACGGTATTGCCAGCCTTCACGGCCTGGGAGTAAGCGCCGATAGCGGCCGGTGCATCTGCAGTGTGGATGATTTCTTTGGTCATTTACTGGTCTCCGTCCCCAAGAAACAGGGTTAACAGGTCATTGAGAAAACGTTGCCCCTGCAAAGTGGGGCGAATGGTGGTGGCATCCTGCTCCAGCAATCCTTGCTGGATGGCCTGCTGCAATTCATTCCGGATACAGGATACAGGCAAACCGGTACGCTCGGTGAACAGGCGCGTTTCAAAGCCACCGGTCAGGCGCAACAGATTCATCATGAACTCGAACGGCAGTTCATCGCGCGCCACCTTGCGGCTGCTTTGCACCGGCTGGCCGTCGGCCACTGCCTGGATGTAGGCCGCTGGTTGCTTGTGCCGCATTTCCCGCATGATGCCTTCGTGGCTGCTGATCTTGCCGTGCGCGCCGGCACCAATGCCCAGATAGTCGCCAAACTGCCAGTAATTGACGTTATGGCGACTGCGCTTGCCGGGCCGGGCAAAAGCCGAGGTTTCGTAATGTTCGAAACCGGCAGCGGCCAGTCGCGCTTCGATGGCATCCTGCATGTCGGCGGACACTTCGTCGTCCGGCAGGTTTTGCGGCGTGCGAACAGCGTACAGCGTGTTCGGTTCGATGGTGAGGTGATAAGCCGACAGATGGGCGATGCCATGCGACAAGGCCGTGTCGATATCCTGCAGCGCCTGTTCCAGCGTCTGGCCGGGCAAGGCGTACATCAGGTCCAGATTGACGTTGTCGAAGCAGGACAGCGCAATGTCGATGGCGCGGCGCGCCTCGTCACCATCGTGAATCCGCCCCAATACTTGCAGATGTTGCGGGTTGAAGCTCTGGATGCCGATGGACAGGCGGTTGATGCCGGCCTCGCGGTAACCGCGGAATTTTTCCGCCTCGAAAGTGCCGGGGTTGGCCTCCATGGTGATTTCCGCTTCCGGCGACAGCCGCAGCCGGGCGCGAATGCCCGCCAGCAGGGTGTCCATGGCCTGCGCCGAAAACAGGCTGGGTGTACCACCGCCCATGAAGATGGTGCTGACACTGCGGCCCCAGATGGCGGGCAGGCTGTATTCCAGATCGCGCAGCAGGGTTTCCACATAGGCCATTTCATCGAAACCACCACTGGCGACACCAGCTTGCGGGTTCCACTGCACGGTCTGGCCATTACTGCTTTTCAGCTCGTGCGAATTGAAATCGCAGTACGGGCATTTGCGCACGCACCAGGGGAAATGGATATACAGCGACAACGGCGGCAGTTCGCGCAGGCCGCCCTTCAGCCCGGACAGGTCAATCACGCTCATGCCAGCTCACGCAGTTTGCTCAACATGGCCTGCATGGCCTTGCCGCGATGGCTGACACGGTTCTTGTCCTCCGCCGCCAGCTGGGCGACGGTGCAGCCGAATTCCGGCAGGTAGAAGTAGGGGTCGTAGCCGAAACCGCCCTCGCCTGCTGCGGTATCCTGCACTTCGCCCAGCCACATGCCGTCGGCCACCAGCGGTTGCGGGTCGTCGGCATGGCGTACCAGTACCAGCACGCAGTAATACCAGGCGCGGCGATTTTCCTTGCCTTGCAGCTTTTCGATCAGCTTGGCGTTATTGCGCTCGTCCGACTTGGGCTCGCCGGCATAGCGTGCCGACAATACACCGGGCTTGCCGCCCAGCGCTTCCACGCAGATGCCGGAATCGTCGGCCAGTGCCGGCAGGCCGGTGACATGGCTGGCATGACGGGCCTTTTCCAGCGCATTTTCCAGAAAGGTGTAATGCGGCTCCGGGCATTCCGGCACATTGAGTTGCCCTTGCGGAATGACGGTGACACCCAGCGGTGCCAGCAAGGCGGAAAATTCACGCAGCTTGCCAGCGTTATTGCTGGCGAGAACCAGTTTGTCGAACATGTGGATTCATCCTGTTGCGTACAGAGCAGAACAGCAGGGTAAGCGGCAGCGCATGCCACGTCCACCCTGCTGTCATGTCAATCATTCGGTGTGTTCATTGCGCGCAGGCATGGCAGCCAGTGCCTGCAGCAGCAGGCCTTCATCGGCACCATCCAAGAGCTTGGCATCGGACAGCATGCGCCGCCACTGGCGCGCACCCGGCATGCCCTGGAACAGACCAAGTATATGGCGGGCAATATTACGCAGCTTGTGGCCCTCGGCCAGACGGGCGCGGATATATGGCAGCATGGCATCCACCACCTGCTGGCGGCTGACAGCAGTGCTGTCATCGCCATAAAAAGCAGCGTCCCACCCGGCCATCAGCCAGGGGTTGTGATAGGCCTCGCGCCCCACCATCACGCCATCGACATGGCGCAGGTGTTCGGCGATTTCGGCATTGGTTTTTACCCCGCCATTGATCAGGATTTCCAGTTCTGGCCTTTCCTGTTTCAAGCGGTAGACGTAGTCATATTTCAGCGGCGGGATTTCGCGGTTTTCCTTGGGGCTGAGACCCTTGAGGATGGCATTGCGCGCATGCACGATAAAGGTGGTGCAACCGGCGGCAGCCACCTGATCAACAAAATCGGCCAAGTAGTCATAATGCTCAATCTGGTCGATACCGATACGGTGTTTGACGGTGACATCGATATCCACCACATCGCGCATGGCCTTGACGCAGTCGGCCACCAGTTGCGGCTCTGCCATCAGGCAGGCACCGAAGGCACCCTTCTGTACCCGCTCGGATGGGCAGCCGACGTTGAGGTTGACCTCGTCGTAACCCCACTGTTGCGCCAGCCGCGCGCACTGCGCCAGCTCGGAAGGCTCGGAGCCACCCAGTTGCAGGGCCACCGGGTGTTCGGCTTCGTCAAAGCGCAGGTGCCGCTCCACATCGCCATACAGCAGCGCGCCGGTGGTGACCATTTCGGTATACAGCCAGGTGTGGCGGCTGATTTGCCGGGCAAAGTAGCGGTAATGGCGGTCGGTCCAGTCCAGCATGGGGGCTACGGACAGACGGCGTGAGGGCAATACGGGCTTGGTGGCATTCATCGTGGTCAGGGCAAGTGAACCCGGCCTTGCAGGCCAGGGTGCATCAGAGGGCAGCGGCTGCTGACATGCTGCAAAAACAGAGACTTAACAGGGCGCACATTATCCGGCGCGCTCTGGTGCAGGGTCAAGCCTGCGCATGGTCAAAGCCGGCGGGCAAAGAAAAACCTCCGCGGCAGACTGGCTGCCAGCGGAGGTTTGATCTGACGTGAGCAGGGCTCAGAGCATCCAGCCGATATGCGCCGGCACTTGGCCATCCACCGCCATCATCACCGACAGTGCAGTGACGGTGATGATGGAGAAGAAGAACACCTGACGCGCCCAGACGCGGTCGTCAGTGCTTTCCTTGTAACCGGACAGCGCCATCTTCAGCCACCACAGGCTGGTGGCACAGGCCACCGCCAGATAGCCATAACCGGCATAGCCGTAGAACACCAACAGCAAGGTAGCAACAGTAAAGGCCAGGATGTACAGCACGATCTGCTGCTTGGCCTCGGAGATGCCCTTCACGACCGGCAGCACCGGAATCTTCGCCGCTTCGTAATCCTTGAAGCGGAAGATGGCGATGGCGTAGGAGTGCGGCATCTGCCACAGGCAGAACATCAGCAGCAGGATGGCAGCACCGCTGTCAAAGCGGCCACTGGCGGCACAGTAACCCGCCACCGGCGGTACTGCACCGGACAGGCTGCCCACCAGGGTGCCGTAAACCGACTTGCGCTTCATGTACAGGCTGTACACGCCGACATAGATCAGGAAACCGAACAGCGCACAGCACAAGGCCAGGATGTTGGTCCAGATCGCCAGCGTGGCAAAGCCGGCCACGCCCAGCACAAAACCGTGGGCCAGTGCCGCCTTGGGACTCATGTCGCCGGTCACCAGCACCCGTTTCTGGGTGCGGGCCATACGCGCGTCGATATCGCGGTCGATGCAGTTGTTGATGGCGCAGCCGGAGGCCACCACCAGCGACAGCCCCACTACCGTGGCCAGCAACAGGGTCCAGTCCAGACGACCCTGTGTTGCCAGCAAGAAACCACCCACGGTAGAAATGAGGTTGCCGAAGATGATGCCCGGCTTGGTCACCTGCAAATAGCGCTTGAGTTTCATCACGTCCCGGCTCAGCGCAACATCAGCGCATCGGCGGTGGAGATGATCCACACCGACAGGCCAACCAGCATCACGATGATCATCGCGGTGAACAGGAAGGAGAAGCTGTTGAGCTTGCCGTCCTTGGTAAAGTTCAGATGCAGGAAGTACTTGAGGTGCACGATGATCTGCACCACGGCGAAGCCGAAGATGCCGATCATGGTGGCCTGCTTGGTGAAGCCACCGCTCATCACCATCCAGAACGGGATGGCGGTGAGGATGATGGCCAGCACGAAGCCGGTGAGGTAGCTTTTTACGCTGCCATGATCGGCGGCATGTTCATGTGCCTGGCTCATTACATGGCTCCTTTCAGGTAGACGACGGTGAACACGCAGATCCACACGATGTCGAGGAAGTGCCAGAACAGGCTGAGACAGTTCAGGCGGGTCATGGCGCGGCCGGTCAGGCCGGTCTTGGCCACTTCGATCATCATCACCGTCATCCAGATCAGGCCGGCAGTCACGTGCAGGCCGTGCAGGCCGACCAGGCCGAAGAAGGACGACAGGAAGGCGCTGACATTGGGGCCGTGGCCTTCGGCGATCAGGTGGTGAAACTCGTTCACTTCCATGCCGATAAACACCGCACCGCAGGCAAAAGTGACAGCCAGCCAGCCCAGTACGGCCGACTTATTGCCCTTGTAACCGGCAATCATGGCAAAGCCGTAGGTGATGGAGGACAGCAGCAGCGCTGCGGTTTCACCCATCACATAAGGCAGTTCGAAGATTTCCTTGCCCGAAACGCCGGTGGCGACGTTGCGGTACAGCACCGCGTATGCCGCAAATGCCGTGGCGAACAGGATGCAGTCGGTCATCAGATAGAACCAGAAGCCCAGCACGGTCTGCGAACCGCTGTCGTGGTGCTCGTGGTCGTCATGCGCGTCGTGCGCGTGCTCTACATAAGTACTCATCTTGGCTCAACCTATTAAGCGGTAGTGGTGGGACGGCTGCCACGACGCGGCTTGTCGGCATCGCGTTCGCTGTAGTTGTCCACATCAATGCCCATCTGCTCGAAGTGGGCACGCTCGATTGTTTCGACCTCATCCGGCTGCACGTAGTAGTCCAGATTGTTGTCGTAGGCACGGGCCAGCATGGCGCCGATGATGCCGACCAGGCCGACAATCGCCAGCCACCAGATATGCCAGATCAGGGCAAAACCCAGCAGGGTGGTGAAGCCGCCGATGTACACGCCGGTGGCGGTGTTGCTCGGCATGTGAATCGGTGCGTACTTCTGCGGCACCTTGTAGGCTTCGCCCTTTTCCTTCATGTCGGTGAAGGCGTCGATATCATGCACCTGCGGCACGACAGCAAAGTTGTAGAACGGCGGCGGGGAGGAAGTGGACCATTCCAGGGTATGACCATTCCACGGGTCGCCGGTCACGTCGGCCAGTTTCTTGCGGTCGCGGATGCTCACCACGATCTGCAGCAGCTGGCAGCCGATACCGCAGGCAATCAGCAGCGCGCCCACGCAGGCTAGGTACAGCCACGGGTCCCATGCCGGATTATCGGTATGGTTCAGACGACGGGTCATGCCCAGGAAGCCCAGCACGTACAGCGGAATGAAGGCGAACATGAAGCCGCTCTGCCAGAACCAGAAGGCGGCCTTGCCCAGCTTTTCATTCAGCTTGAAACCGAATGCCTTGGGGAACCAGTAGGAGAAACCAGCCAGATAGCCGAATACCGCGCCACCGATGATGGTGTTGTGGAAGTGGGCGATCAGGAACAGGCTGTTGTGCAGCACGAAGTCGGCACCCGGTACGGCCATCAGCACACCGGTCATGCCGCCGATGGAGAAGGTCACCATGAAGCCCATGGTCCACAATACCGGCGGGGTAAAGCGGATACGACCCTGATACATGGTGAACAGCCAGTTGAACAGCTTCACGCCGGTCGGCACCGAAATCACCATGGTGGCGATACCGAAGAAGGCGTTGACGTCCGCACCGGAACCCATGGTGAAGAAGTGGTGCAGCCACACCATGAAGCCCAGCACCGAAATCACGCCACTGGCGATGATCATGGAAGTGTGGCCAAACAGGCGCTTGCCGGAGAAGGTGGAGATGACTTCGGAGAAGATACCGAAAGCCGGCAGCACCAGAATGTAAACTTCAGGATGGCCCCAGGCCCAGAACAGGTTCAGGTACATCATGGCGTTGCCACCGGCTTCCGCGGTAAAGAAGTGGAAATCCAGGTAGCGGTCCAGGCTCAGCATGGCCAGGGCGCCGGTCAGGATGGGGAAGGACGCCACGATCAGCACGTTGGCCCAGGTGCAGGTCCAGGTGAAGATCGGCATTTGCATCAGCTTCATGCCCGGTGCGCGCATCTTGATGATGGTCACCAGGAAATTGATCGCCGTTAGCGTCGTCCCTATCCCGGATATCTGTAGCGCCCAGGTGTAGTAATCCACCCCCACATCAGGACTGAAGCCCAGCTCGGACAGCGGCGGATAGGCCACCCAGCCGGTACGGGCAAAGTTGCCCACACCCAGCGACAGGTTGACCAGGATCACCGCGGAAACCAGCAGCCAGAAGCTCAGCGAGTTCAGGAAGGGGAAGGCCACATCGCGCGCGCCAATCTGCAGCGGCACCACGATATTCATCAGGCCGGTCATGAAAGGCATGGCCATGAAGATGATCATGATCACACCGTGCGCGGTGAAGATCTGGTCGTAGTGTTCTGGTGGGAATACCCCCAGATGTCCGTCGGTGGCCATGGCCAGCTGGGCACGCATCATCAGTGCATCGGCAAAGCCGCGCAGCAGCATCACCATGGCGACGACGATGTACATCACGCCGATTTTCTTGTGGTCGACCGAAGTCAGCCACTCTTTCCACAAATAGCCCCATTTACCGAACTTGGTAATGAGCGCCAGCACCACCAGGCCCAGCAGGCCGGCGCCAGACAGCGCGGCCACGATGATGGGTTCCTTGTAGGGGATGGCATCCAGAGTGAGTTTGCCTAACAACATCGATTATTGCTCCTTGACGGCCGGGGTTTCGCACAGACGCTTGGTCAGTGCCGCCAGCTTCAGTTCGTCGTCGGTGGCAGCCAGCGACTGGCGACCTGCCATGTATTTGTGCAGCACGGCATCAAACAGACGCGGTTCAGGCGTATTGAAGAAGGCCACGGCATTGTTTTCGCTCGGCTTGGACAGGGCGAGGTAAGTGTCGGCATTCAGGGCCTTGCCCGATGCGCGTACCTTCTGTACCCAGGCATCAAACTGTTCCGGTGTTTCGGTGGCAATGGCATTGAACTTCATGCCGGAGAAGCCAGCACCGCTGTAGTTGGCGGAGAAGCCCTTGTAAGTACCTGCCTCGTTGGCTACCAGATGCAGCTTGGTTTCCATGCCGGCCATGGCGTAAATCTGGCCGCCCAGTTGCGGGATGAAGAAGGAGTTCATCGCCGCATCCGAGGTGATACGGAAGTTGACCGGCACATCCTTGGGGAAGGCGATCTGGTTGACCGTAGCAATATGCAGATCCGGATAGATGAACAGCCACTTCCAGTTCATGGCCACCACCTGCACGTTGATCGGCTTCTTGTCCGAATCCAGCGGACGGTACGGGTCCAGCTTGTGGGTGGTTTTCCAGGTCACCACCGCCAGACAGGCGACGATGATGATGGGAATGATCCAGACCACGGCCTCGATCTTGTTGGAGTGCGACCACTTGGGTGTGTAGATGGCGTCCTTGTTGCTGGCACGGTACTTCCAGGCAAACAGGAAAGTCATCACGATCACCGGAATGACAACCAGCAACATCAGCACGGTGGCCGTGATGATCAGGGACTTCTCATCCGCTGCAACCTGCCCTTTCGGGTCAAGAATGCCACCCTGACAACCGGTGAGCAGTGCAGTCACGACAGGAGAAAGCCCCCACAACAGGCGGGTGGGTCTAGAGTTTCTCATCATACGACTTTACGGGTTAAAGATTCCTTGCTCGCACTAGCGCGAGAGACCGTGTCCTGGCTGGTACAGCCGCGTCACGATCAGTGATGTCCAGGCGGGAAAGTCCCGCAGTCCGGGCCTGGCTCGCACACACGCAGCCCGGTCCAGGGTGAATACCGTCCGTAAATACTGTCGGTATGAGTGGTTTGGCTGCCGCAGGGCAGTACCAGGCATACCGCTGTAAGCCGTGCTGCCAGGCAGCACCAGCGTGGCGGGCCTTCTTGAAGAAAACACACCACACCACCACTTGCGAAGAAAGAGTCGAGCGGCCAAATGGCATGGGCTGACAAGCTGGCGACAATTTGTCACAGTGGCGGGCGCGCTATTAAAAATCAGTTTCATTGCGCTTAGCAAGCAAGCGGCGCGCAATTTGAGGAGTAAATACGCCTCAAAATGGTGCATATTTGATTTGCATCAAGGTCAATTAGCTCAACTTGTGGCTGACGCGACAACGATTTAAGCCATAAGCATTACTTGCGCGATGCAGCATTTGTGTCGTTACATTTTGTTACAAAAAAATGTCAGCGCACCAGCATCCTCCGGCAGTCCGCAAGCACAGCACTCCGTGCTTTGGGCATGAAAAAACCGCCGCTTGCAAGCAAGTCGGCGGCTGGTGAAATCCGGAGGCGGCAGATTCAGCGTTCGAGCGCCAGAATGGCCTCCAGATCCTGATCCACCTTGCGCATGCGCTCGTACAGCTCGCCGGTACTGCCTACCATCTGATCCAACTGTTCCTGGCTACTATTGGACGAGGCAGTCAGTTTGCCCAGCAGCTCCACCACCTGCTGCATTTCACCGGCAAAGCTGCTGACATGCTCGCTCATCAGTCGCATATCCACGCCCACCTGGGCCACACCGCTCATCACATGTTCAACCGCACCACCGGTAGCATCCAGATTGGACTGGGTGTTATTGGCCAGTTTGCGCACTTCGTCCGCCACCACGGCAAAGCCGCGGCCAGCCTCACCGGCGCGGGCGGCCTCGATTGCCGCATTCAGTGCCAGAAGATTGGTCTGTTCGGCAATCTTCTTGATCATCAGCATCACGTCGCCAATCTGCCGGGCATCCTTTTCCAGTTCGACAATACGCAGGCTGACATTGGCCGAGGTCTTGTTGCCCTGTTCCACACTGCCGGAAAAACGGGAAATCTCGTTCTGGATGGCCACCAGATGGGTCACCAGCTCGGCAGAAGCCTGGCGGAACAGTGGCAGGCTTTCCATCAACTGACTGGCAAAGCTCTTGTAGCCCTGCAGTTCGTGAATCACCTGCGACTTCATCCGGTCGATGCACTGTGCCCGTGACACTTCACGACTGTAAAAGTAGTTCTTGAAGTTGGCGTAGTGCACCGGGAAACGCTGGATGAAATCATCCTGGAAATTGTCCTGGGCGGGATAGAAGAACACGGCAGTCTGGGTCTGGTTGATATTGACACCCAACAATTCACCAAACGAGGAAAAACCTGCCACCGGGATATCACCGTAGACATTGCTGCCGGCGAGCGCTGCACTGTTGTTGAGCCGGCGCAAGATACAGTCGTTGAGCAAGCCGCCAATCGCTTGCGGCTTGCCCTGGGTAAAGCGGGAAAAGTCGCTCTGGGTGCGTTCTACCAGACCCTCTTGCTTGAGCAGATGCAGCTCTTCGCCAAACGACAGGTCACAGGCAAAGTGCAATATCCCGCGCTCGGCATCCACGCTCAACACCGAGCGTACAAACATTTCATTCTTGATCTTGATGCCGAAGCTGAATTTGGCCAGCCGCTCAGCCACCTCGGCAGATCGACAGGAAAAATGGCGCGCCAACACCTCCACCACATTGGCTACCTTGCCATCCCGGTCAAATACCGACTCGACGCTGCGCAGTTCGGAACTGGCCTTGGCGATGGTGAAGGAAGTACCGGTGTCCTGGAAATTCTGCGACTTGAACACGCCATAGCGATAAGCCGGTGCCAGCTTGATGAACACCAGCACGGCATGGCCTTCACGCACGCTCTGGCCGTCGTGCAGCCGGGTCATGGAGAAATCCAGCGGGCCACCAGCCGAACCGCCGATGAACAGGTAGGGGAAACGGTCCGACTCGTAAATGGCCTCCATCAGATAGCTTTCACTATTGGACAGGCCATCTACCAGGGTCAGTACGAAACCTTCCTGGTAATTCATGGCAAATGTCGGCTGCACCCGCGACAAATTGTCGATCAGCCGGCGCACGCGTTCCTCATGCCCCACCTTGGGCTGGCCCGCCTTGATATCTTCACAGCCCAGCGGCACGCTGGCCACATGCACCCCGGCCAGCAGCTTCTTGTCGAACAGCTGGAACACCATACTGTCCCAGCCGGCATTTGCCGGCAGA
Organism: Aquitalea sp.; assembly: GCF_030150775.1. NCBI lineage: Bacteria > Pseudomonadati > Pseudomonadota > Betaproteobacteria > Neisseriales > Chromobacteriaceae > Aquitalea > Aquitalea sp. The sequence goes on along the minus strand of NZ_JASLFG010000001.1, from coordinate 2,913 downwards.
TACAAGGCATCACCGGCCTTGGCAGAACACAGCTCACCGGCCGTGGTAGTCAATACCACTTTGGCTCCCGGAAAAGCCGCTGCAGCGCTGCGGGCAACCTGATCCAGATTCGCCGCAGGGTTGATAAAACCCAATACCAGCTGGATATCGTCACGGCTGGCGGCGCGCAGATCAGCCTCAAGCGAAGCTGTGCGGCTGCGAATCACCTGAACGGGCGGCAACCCGGCCCTGTCGGCCTGAGTAACCGTGGTGGTTTTATTGCGTTTGAAAAACATCCGTACTCTCCCGTTGGTGCTGACTATTATTATTTCCATGCTTACCGCATGGATCAGACTTCATGTTAGCAAGAAAAATCACACATTCCATATGCTTACTCGGAAAGGTCTGATCTACCTCAGAGTCGCATCCGGCGTAGTACACGGTTGAGTCTGTGCGCACCTCGCGCCATACTCCCCCGATACCGATTCAACCGGATGGATAGCAAGGCATGACTTACCGTATCGTATTTGTAGAAGATGACGCCGATCTGGCCGAACTGATCAGCGACTTTCTGGCCCGCCACGAAATGGATGTCGTGATCGAACCACGCGGCGATACGGCGCTCGCGACCATCGAGCGCGAAGCACCCGATATGGTGTTGCTCGACATTATGCTGCCCGGCAAGGACGGCCTGTCCATCTGCCGCGAGCTGCGGCCCAACTTTGACGGCCCCATCATCATGCTGACCTCACTGGACAGCGACATGAACCAGATCCTGGGCCTGGAGCTGGGTGCCAACGATTACATCCTCAAAACCACCCCGCCCTCGGTGCTGGTGGCACGCCTGCGTTCGCAACTGCGCAATATGCGGCCAATGCAGCAGGCAAGCGAAGCAGCACCGGTAAAGACTCAACGCAAGCTGATATTCGGCCAGCTGTCGATTGACCCGGTCAGCCGCGACGTGATTCTGGGCAAGGAAAAAGTCTCCCTGTCCACCTCCGACTTCGACCTGCTGTGGCTGCTGGCCAACCATGCCGGCGAAACCCTCAACCGCGACATCCTGCTCAAGGAGATGCGCGGCGTCAGCTATGACGGACTGGATCGCAGCATAGACGTGGCCATTTCACGCCTGCGCAAAAAACTGGGCGACAACCCAACCGAACCTTTCCGCATCAAGACAGTACGCAATCGCGGCTATCTGTTCTCGCTGTCCGGCTGGGAATAAGCAATGCGCCGTCTGTTCATCCAGTTTTACCTGTTGCTGGTTACCTGTTTCATGGTGGCGGTGGTCATGGTGGGTGCGGTCTACAAACAGGCCGTGGACGATGTGGGCGAGCGCTATCTGTCCGACCTGCTACGCACCACCCTGTCGCTGATTGAGGCAGACCTGCACGGCGTGCCGGAAGACCGCTGGACCGAAACCCTGCAAAGCTCCAACCACGACTTCACTTTCAAGGTGACGGTGGAAAAGCAAAGCAACTACCTGCTGGATGAAGAGTCGGAGGATGCGCTGAACCGGGGCGAAATCGTCATGCTGGAAGACAAATACCTCTTCTTGCAAAAAATCGAGGACAGCAATTATTTACTGGTTGCCGGCCCGCTGCGCTATCTGTTCTTCCTGCATCAGCTCAAATCGGTGGATTACGCCTTGCTGGCACTGCTGGGACTGTCGCTGGCCATTCCGGTATTCCTGTGGATGCAGCCACACTGGAAGGATCTGGTTACGCTGGAAAAGACTGCAGGCAAGCTCGCCGGCGGCGATTTTTCCGCCCGGGTACACCTGCCCAGCCGCTCCGGGGTACGCCAGGTAGCCGCTGCCTTCAATCACATGGCCGACAGCATTGCCGCCCTGCTGGCCAGCAAGAAGGCCCTGACCAATGCCGTGGCCCACGAACTGCGCACCCCGCTGGCACGGCTGCGCTACCGGCTGGCACTGCTGGAAGGCGAGGAGGACTCGCCGGCCAAGAAGGCCATCGAGAAAGACCTTGCCGCCATCGATTCGCTGGTGGAAGAACTGCTGTTCCATGCCAAGCTGGACCGGCCGGAAGCACCGCTGCAACTGACCCAGTTTGATGCGGTGAGCTGGGCGCGCGAACGCATTCACGAACAGGCGACACTCGCACCGGACATGCACTGGATAGAGCCTGCGGGAGACGAGCTGGTTTTTCTTGCCGACCAGTATCTGGTCACGCGGGCGCTGGACAATTTCCTGTCCAATGCCCGCCGCTACGCCACCAGCACCATCCAGACCACGCTCAGCGTAGAAAACCGCAACTGCACCATCATGGTGGACGACGATGGCCCCGGCATTCCCGAAGCCGACCGTGCCAGGGTATTCGACCCCTTCATCAGGCTGGATGAAAGTCGCGGGCGCAAGACCGGTGGCCACGGTCTGGGCCTGGCCATCGTCGCGGGCATTGCTCGTCTGCACCATGGCGAAGTACGTGTCGAAGCATCACCGCTGGGCGGTGCCCGTTTCATTATTCGTTGGCCAACATGAGAATGTACATTTAGTTACATTGAGATACATGGTTCGGGTAGACGCTACCCGGCCCACGCCGTTACGATGCCCCCCTGAATAGGACTATCAGTCCGCCTTCCAACTTGAATTTTCAAGATGAACTTAGGAGTTGTATAAAAATGAAAAAGCTGGCTCTGCTCGCTCTGACCGCTGCCTTCGGCCTGACCTCCACTGCTGCTTTCGCTGCTGACACTTCCGCTCCGGTAGCTATCCACAAAGCTAAAAAAGCTGAGAAGAAAGTAAAGAAAGACGCTTCCGCTCAGAAAGCTCAAGCTGCTGAAGCTTCCGCTCCGGCCAAGAAAGCCAAAAAAGTAGCCAAGAAAGACGCTTCCGCTCAGAAAGCTCAGGCTGCTGAAGCTTCCGCTCCGGCCAAGAAAGCCAAAAAAGTAGCCAAGAAAGACGCTTCCGCTCAG
>NZ_JASLFG010000029.1:0-109428 GCF_030150775.1 Aquitalea sp. | reverse complement strand
CAAGGACAGGCATGGACAAGATCCTCATTCTCGACTTCGGCTCTCAAGTTACCCAGTTGATTGCCCGCCGCGTACGCGAAGCTCACGTCTACTGTGAGCTTCATTCGTTTGACATGCCGATTGAAGAAATCCGTGCATTCGGCCCCAAGGCCATCATCCTGTCCGGCGGTCCCAACTCGGTATACGAATCCGACTATCAGGCCGACCCGGCGCTGTTTGAACTGGGCATCCCGGTACTTGGCATCTGCTATGGCATGCAGTTCATGGCACAAAGCCTGGGTGGCAAGGTGGAAGCCGGTGACAAACGCGAATTCGGCTACGCCCAGATTCAGGCCCGCCACCACTCCAAACTGCTGGAAGGCCTGCAAGACCATATCGACGACGCCGGCAACGGCTTCCTGGACGTGTGGATGAGCCACGGCGACAAGGTTACCGCCCTGCCGGCCGGCTTCCATGTCATTGCCGAAACCCCGTCCTGCCCCATCGCCGCCATGGCCGATGAAGACCGCGGCTACTACGGCGTGCAATTCCACCCGGAAGTAACCCACACCAAGCGCGGCACCGAAATGATCCATCGCTTCGTGCTGCATGTGGCCGGTTGCAAACCCAGCTGGACCATGCCCAACTACGTCGACGAAGCGGTGAAGAAAATCCGCGAGCAAGTGGGCGATGAAGAAGTCATCCTCGGCCTGTCCGGCGGCGTGGACAGCTCGGTCGCTGCCGCGCTGATTCACCGTGCCATCGGCCCGCAACTGACCTGCGTCTTCGTCGACCACGGCCTGTTGCGCCTGAACGAAGGCAAGATGGTGATGGAAATGTTTGCGCAGAACCTGGGGGTGAAAGTCATCCATGTTGATGCTACCGAACAGTTCATGGGCAAGCTGGCCGGCGAAACCGATCCGGAAAAGAAACGCAAGATCATTGGCGGCGAGTTCGTGGAAGTATTCCAGGCTGAATCCAACAAGCTGACCAATGCCAAGTGGCTGGCTCAGGGCACCATTTATCCGGACGTGATCGAGTCCGCTGGTGCCAAAACCAAAAAAGCCCACACCATCAAGAGCCACCACAATGTGGGCGGCCTGCCGGAAGACATGAACCTCAAGCTGCTGGAACCGCTGCGCGAGCTGTTCAAGGACGAAGTCCGTCAACTGGGCGTGGCGCTGGGCCTGCCGCACGACATGGTCTACCGTCACCCCTTCCCGGGCCCTGGCTTGGGTGTACGCATCCTGGGTGAAGTGAAAATGGAATACGCCGACCTGCTGCGCCAGGCCGATGCCATCTTCATCGAAGAACTGCGTAATACCGTGGATGAGAAAACCGGCAAGAACTGGTACGACCTCACCAGCCAGGCATTTGCCGTGTTTCTGCCGGTAAAATCGGTTGGCGTGATGGGCGATGGCCGCACTTACGACTACGTGGTTGCCCTGCGTGCCGTGGTCACCAGCGACTTCATGACCGCCCACTGGGCCGAACTGCCTTATTCCCTGCTGGGCCGCGCCTCCAACCGCATCATCAACGAAGTGCGCGGCATCAACCGCGTGGTTTACGATGTGTCAGGCAAACCGCCGGCAACGATTGAGTGGGAGTAAGCACGCTCCCGCGTTGATTGTGTGATAGCAATTGAATACAGCCGTCCTTCGGGACGGCTTTTTTATGGTCAGCCAAACCGGATGCCACGTAATATTCAATCAAGATACAGAGATAAAGTATGGCTATTGCCCGATTCAATGGGCGCTCATACGATCAGAAAAATCAGAACAATCACCAGAAACTGATTAGTTATCCCCCTTCAGCCCCACACTATTCTAAGCACTCATTTCACGTCTCACCAATCAAGGAGATGCCTCATGAGTGCTGCACAACATCAGGTCAATACCACTGCAGAGCTTGTTTCCACGCTTGCAGACCTTGCTGTGACACATATTCTCATCACCGCAGAACTAAGCGATGTTCCTACCCTGCATCTGCGCCCTGGTCAGAAGATTTCTGGCAACAACAAGAATGCAGCACTTCAGTTCCAGGCAGGAGTCGATGGAATATGCTTATCAACTGACAATCAGGTCAATAGCCTGAAAATTAAAACAGATACTGATCGCAGAGCAGTATTTAATGACAGCAGCGTTGTCAGCCTGGGTCGCATATTGCTGCAAAACCTCGACATCACCGGGGTGGTGCAGATACTGGCACGTGATCAGGTTCGTAGCGGCCATGTCGAAGCACACAATATCGATATCGAAATGGCCGATGCCCGCAGTTATGAGCAGCGCCCCAAGGGTTATGGTGTGGAGGTCATTCCTGGTGCCTTTACCCTATGGAATCAACAGCCTGATAGCACCGTTACCATTACCGCCGACATGACCGGCCTTGCCGCAGGTCGTCTAGGCGCACCGGTACGGGGCAGCGGCATTTTTGTCAGCGGGGCCGGCGATATCGGTGGCCGACTTGTTGCTCGGCGTCTGGAAACCAATGCAGTTTACAGCGATGGCGGTATCGCACCCGGCACCCCGGACCGCATTACCGGGGGGGTATTTACGGTTTATGGTGCCTTTGTTGACCGGGTAATCAATCATGGCCCGGTGGTAACTTATGGCCCCAACGATATGGTACTGGACAACTGGGGGGCCGTAGAGCAATGGATTGCCGAAGGTAAGGTGACTTCCTTTGGCGCCAGCGGCATCGGTTTTGTCAACTTCGGTACCATCGGTTCACTGCAGATCAATGCAGAGATTGAAACCTTCGGCCAAGGTGCACGCGGCTTCAATGTCTATACCGGGACCGTTCGTCAGGCTGAATTCGACCGCATCATCACCCATGCCGATGGTGCCGTTGGTATCCAGATCAGCAAACCGGTGGGCAGCATCAAGGTAAGACATGGCATTGAGACTTTTGGTGGTACCGGACAATCACTGGTCAAGGGGGTTGTTACTACCCTGTCTGCAATTGCTCTGAGCATCAAGCCTGGTGGCTCGGTGCAAAGGGTGGAAATTGCCGGGGGTCTCATTTGCCACGGCAATGGCATTAACCCGCTTGAAATGCATGGTGCCATTGAAACACTGGAAATCAGCGGTACAACCAAGAATACCAGTGGCGGTTTTGACCAGATCTGACATTTCCGACCCGACACTCAACAGGAAAACAGCCATGACAAGTGAAACCATCCGCGATGCCAAGACCGATCACCTGCTCACACCGCAAAATGCAGCGTTTATCATCATCGATTATCAGCCAGTACAAGTTAACTCGATTGCCTCGATGGATAGGCAATTACTGATCAACAACATCGTTGGCACCGCCAAAACTGCTGTCGCCTTTGGTTTACCGATTGTCCATACCACAGTCAATGTAACAAGCGGCCTCAACAAACCACCAATTGCACAACTGCGCCATGTCCTGAGCGACTACCCAACCTACGATCGCACCACGATCAACTCTTGGGAGGACATCGAATTTCGCCAGGCGGTGGAAGCCACGGGACGCAAAAAACTGGTGATGACCGCACTATGGACCGAAGCCTGTCTTACCTTTCCGGCACTGGATGCCCTGGCGGCAGGTTATGAAGTATATGTGGTGGCGGATGCGGTCGGAGGCACATCACGCACGGCACATGAAATGGCCCTGCGCCGGATTGAACAGGCTGGTGGCAAACTGATCAGTCTCACTCAGTTGCTATGCGAACTGCAGCGCGACTGGAAACGCACGGCAACTGTGCAGGACTTCATGGATATATTCATTCAAACCGGGGGCACCATGGGCATACAGCTATCTTATGACCGTGACTGACCCTCAAAGCAGCGAGCGGGTAAGTAATCCAACGGGCCATCCCTTGATGGCCTCAACCAGGCTATCCGCTTAGCTGCCCGGTGCAGTACGGAGCAATTGCAATGCCTTCTTGTATTTCCGGTGTGCAAACCGTGCGGCATAGAGACCAAGAATCAGGCCGACACGGCCATCTTTCCAGTTGCCACTCTTGACGTACCACTTGAAAAACGCACCAACCGGGCTGGTCCACTGCCGCAGGGCAAAGTTCTTGCGTGTATGCATGCGTGCCAGATCACTGGCATCCAGATTGGTGTACAAATCCAGCTTACGATTGATCTCCGCCATGGAGTGGAAAGTCTGGTGCTTGATCGGCAACGCAATCCGGCCACGGCTACGGTAGCCGACAAAGTCTTCATGCACCGCTTGCTCAGACAAACACACACGGTTTTTCTCGATGATACGCACCGGGTAATCCGGACAACCGACCGGATACAGAGCATGTACCTGCTTACCCATCACAATCCAGTCACGCTGGATGGCATAGGCATCGTGCTGAAACCCCTTCTGCTTGAGCTGCTGGATGTGGGCCACCAACTCCGGACTGGGGATCTCGTCGCTATCCAGGAAAAAAACGTGGTCATGGCGACATTGCTGCTGGGCAAAATCTCGCTGCTGACGAAAATCATCAAACTTCCGATACACCACTCGTGCGCCACATTGTTGCGCAATTTCTACCGTACGATCCTGGCTACCGCTGTCGACAACCAGCAGGTCGTCAGCCAAATCGGCTACTGCATGCAAGATGGCTTGCAGATATTGTTCACTATTGAAAGTCAGTACATAGATTGACAACGGCGTCATGTAATCTTGCCCATTCGGAAACGGATCTGCCTATGCTGCGGTCCCACCCAGCCATGTGGCACCTGGGCTTGCCATCAGCATCAAAGGCAGAGGGAGTGTGAATTTTCTGAGCATTATCCGGAATACGCGAAGCAGTAACAATTCATATCTTGTCATGCAAGCCAGGCTTGCTTCTCCGCACAGTCTAGTAAGCAATTAAGAAACCATCAGCCACTGTTGCGGCAGGGCAAATCACAATCCATTGGCAATTGACGCGCTGCAGTACCACTGATACGGTCAACAAGTGCCATGCCCGCATGGGAACCATCCGTTTTGCATTGCAGTCTGTATTTGTTTACCCGTTTCAATCTCACCGAGGAAATAACCATGTCCGAAGCTGCACTGAATCAGGAAAAAGAACAACTGCTGGATGACGTACGCCAGGTTTTGTCCAGTACCGAGGATTTGCTCGGCGCTGCCGGTGATGAAGGCGGCGAAAAGGGGCGCGAACTACGCAAACGTCTGAGTGAAAACATCAAGCTGGCCAAGGCTCGGTTGCTGGAGGCGGAAAAGGTCGTGGTCGGCAAGGCCAAAGTTGCCGCCAAGGCAACTGATGACTATGTACATGAAAATCCGTGGAAATCCATCGGCATTGCAGCAGGGGTAGGCTTTTTGCTGGGCATGCTGGTTTCACGCCGCTAAGCCGCTTTCCACCACATGCCCGATTCCACCAAGCGCCCGCCCCGCCCAGGCAGCATCAGCTCGCTGATGAGCGGGGTATTCTCTCTGTTGCTTACCCGCTTCGAGCTATTTTTGCTGGAAGCGGAAGAACAGAAAGACAACCTGCTGCTGAGCCTGCTGCTGGGCGGGCTGGCACTAATCCTGCTGCTGCTGGCCCTGTTGTGTGGATTGCTGCTGATTCTGGTGCTTACCCCTGAGTCATCCCGGGCACTGGTGCTGGGTGCACTGACGCTGCTTAGCCTGGCCGCTGCGCTGGGCTTGCTGTGGCATATGCGTCAGCGTGCTTATCGCAGCCCGGCACCGTTTGCCGACACAGTGGCCGAAGTCCGCAAGGACTGGACCAGCCTGAGCGGGAGAAGGTGACATGAAACCCCAAGACCGTGCCATCAAGAAGCAGCTGTTGCTGATGAAGGGCGAGGTGTTGCGCGTGAAGCTGACCCTGGAGCTGGAACAGCTGCGTCAACACCCGCTGGGTATGGCCGGAAAAGGTTTTATGGCCTTTACCGGCGGAGGTCGCACCGCCAGCCTGTTGTCCTCGCTGGCCAATATACTACCTTCGGAATCTGTACGCCGCTGGCTGCGCCGTGGCACCAGAATGTTGCTGATGTGGAAGCTGGTCAGTAAATTCTGGGCATCCCGTTGAAACAACTGGCGCGCACTATGCTTTTTCTTCAGGCCTGACCGTTTACGCCAGCACTGCCGACATCTACACCATTGCTGCCATCCGTACCGCTGCCGGCAAGTTCTACCTGCAGGTTCAGTTCTCCTTCGGCATTATTGCTGCCTCCGTTCAACATATTCGTGATAGCCGCCATATCCTTGCTGCTGTCATCCAGCCATTTTTTCAGCGACTCATCCTGCGTCTGTTGTTGGCGCTGTCGCAGCCACTGTTGAATGGCCTTGATACTGTTGATCAGCGTCTGCAACTCCATATTGCCGCTCAAGCCAGTTGCCACTCCGTTGCCAGCTGGCATATTGCCTGCATCCGCAACGCGGCTGGTGGATGCGGTATCAGTGCCGTCTGATGATTCTTTGTTTCCACTGTCCACTGCCATGGATTGCCCCGGAGTAGTCGCCGACGCGGAAGCGACATCCCCTGTTGCAGCAGTATCCGCACCGGTTTGCCCATTGCCGGCAGCAGCCATGCTCACATTCACCGTCATGCCCTGCGGCTGAGCCTGGCCGGTCGCATTGGCAACCATCTGCCGTAATTCAGCACTGATCTGCTTGAGCTGCATGGCAATGGCACGCAGGCCGGCTTTGTCCCGCCCCACCAGCAACAGCATCTGGCGCAGGTTCTTCACCCTCTCTTTCAGCATCTCCATACGACCGGCATCCAGCGGCTGATTGGTACTCTGTTTGCTGCTCTGGGCCTGCTTCTGCAGCGCAGCCTGTTGCTGCCGCCATTGGTTGAGGGCCTGCTGCAAGGACTGACTCAGCGCCTGACGGGTATTGTCCTGTACAGCAGGCGTCATTCCCGGCAACACCGGTGTATCCGCACTATTGGTCGCCATAGCCTGTCCTTTGCCGGAGGAGGCAGAGACCGGGGCATTATCTCTTGCATCGGCCCGCGCAAGACTCGGAGTCAAATACTGGATGGAAAGCATGCTGGCAGCTACCACAGTGATGTCTTTACCTGATTCTATCGGCATATTTGTTTGATTCTTTAACGCACTGCTATAGGTCCTGCCACCGAAAACGCTAAAATAGATAAACTACCCACTGCAACCCCGCTGCCATGCTCTCCCCCACCGACACCCTGCTTGCTACGCCTCCTCTGCCCCCAGCTGCAGTGCAATGGTTGCGGCAAATCGGCATCAATACGCGTGACCAGCTAGTGCAAAACGGCAGTGTGACCACCTTTTTGCAGCTGAAAGCAGCTGGCCACACGGCTACCCGGCGCTTACTGTTTGCACTGGAAGCTGCTGCGCGTGGTGTGCACTGGTCTCAACTGGGAGATGCGGACAGGGAAAGGCTGATCCAGATGCTGGCAAGCCATCCGCCCGTTGCCCTTCCTCCAGCAGCAGAAGAAATTGCCAGCTTCATGCAACAAGCCATGCAGCAGGCCAGCCTGGCGGCCGCAAGCGGGGAAGTACCGGTCGGGGCGGTCGTGGTCAGAAATGGGCAGATTATTGGCCGCGGTTTTAACCAGCCAGTGGGCTTGTCCGATCCATCGGCACATGCCGAAATGCAGGCCTTGCGCGATGCCGCCAGACATGCGGGTAATTACCGACTGGACGACTGCGATCTATATGTCACACTCGAACCCTGTGTCATGTGCAGCGGTGCCATCCTGCATGCCCGTATTGGCAGGGTGATCTTTGGTGCCAGCGAACCGCGTACCGGAGCCGCCGGCAGCGTACTGAACCTGTTTGCCATGTCACAACTCAATCACCATACGGCCATATGGGGTGGACAGCAGGCAGCGGCATGCAGCCAGCAGTTAAGTGATTTTTTTCGGCAACGCCGTGAGCAGGAGACATGAAATGGCACGAAGCTTGCTGGACAAGCTACGCACCGGAGCAAGCATCAGCCTGTTGTCACAGGCATTGCTGGCATCTCCTCCAGATGCAACAGATCCGGCGGCTTTTATTTTGCAGACAGAACAGGATGCCCCCTTGCAAGCCACCCGTGCCAATGCACGGCACTATGGCCAACCCTGGATTTTGGTTGGAATACGCAGCCAGTCGCTGATTCTGTTTGATGAATGGGGCCGTCAGCAGCAGCACTATATTGTTTCCACAGCACGACGCGGGGCCGGCGAACAGGCCAACAGCTACCAGACCCCGCGGGGCTGGCACCATGTATGTGAAAAACTGGGAGCGGGAGCCGAACCCAATACCATCATCTTTCGTCGCCGGGTAACTCCATGGAAGTACACGGCGGAGCTGCACCAGCAGTATCCGGAAAAAGACTGGATTCTCACCCGCATCCTGTGGCTGTGCGGCGATGAGGCCGGCCGGAATCAGGGGGGTAATGTCGACAGCTACGACCGAGCCATCTACCTGCATGGCGCAGGCGATCATGTTGCCTTTGGCACCCCTACTTCACTGGGTTGTGTGCGGATGAAGAATCCGGACATCATCCAGCTATTTGACCAAACGCCCAATGGCACAGATATTTTGATAGACGAGAATTCCTGAACATCATGCACGCAGCACTCAACCTCACCACACCAGCCTTGCTATTTCCCGCCATTTCGCTACTTTTGCTAGCCTATACCAACCGTTTTCTCGGCTTGGCCAGCATCATTCGCAATCTGTACACCGATTACAAGACAGAGCAGAACCCGAAGATCCTGCTGCAGATCGGCAATCTGCGTACCCGTATCCAGCTGATCAAATGGATGCAATTCCTCGGCATAGGCAGTCTGTTTCTTTGCAGCATGGCCATGTTCCAGATCTATACCGGCTGGCAGCAGCTGGGAGAAATGTCATTTGGCATCAGCCTGCTGCTGATGATTGCCTCCCTGGCCACCTCGCTGTGGGAATTGGTACGCTCGTCCGATGCGCTGAATATCCTGCTGTCCGACCTGGAAGCGGAATCACATCGCCAGCAAAAGTGAACACCAGCCGGATGTCGATGAAAAAAACCGGCAATGCCGGTTTTTTTTGACTCAGCCCGGCTTGCGGCCGGCAATGAAATGTAGCGGCATGTTGACCCGACGCACCAAGGCAGGATCTCCCCAGCCACGCAGCAGACGCTGGCGTGCATCATCCAGCACATGATGACCCAGGCTTTGCACGCACAGCTTGGTCGCCGACCAGGTGTGCAGATAACCCAGCAACTGCTCCAGATTCCAGTGCATGACAATCTGGTAGACCGGGGTAGCAATGGCAGGCAAGGGCATGCTGACGTCCCGGTAGCCATCCCACAGCAACTGGCTGCAACTGGACCAGAACGGTTCGATCACCGCACGGAAAAAGCGCATGGCATCATCCACTTCCGGCGAAACCTGAAACCAGTCGTAGCCCCATGCGGCAAACACGCCACCGGGCTTGAGGGTTCTTTCCACATGCGGCCAGAAACGCTGGAAATCGAACCAGTGCAAAGACTGGGCAACCGTGATCAGCTCAAATACGGCATCGCCATAGGGCGGATGCTCCACCGCACATTCCAGATACATGATATTGGCTGCCTGCTCGGCCGCATCAAGCTGGCTGTGGTTGATATCGCAGGCATCGACCCGGCCAAACAGGCGAGATAGCTGTACTGCCGCCTGACCGGTGCCTGTAGCGCAGTCCCAGGCACGTTGATGGCCGGGAACCGCAGCCTGCAACCAGCGAAACAGCATGTCCGGATATTGCGGACGGTAGCGCGCATATTGGTCTGACTGCAGGTCGAAGGTGGCAATGGCACGCGTATCCATGATTGGGCTCAAATGAACACTCACTCGGGTAAACGGTGCGCTGGACTATTCCGCGTCACCCCTTGGATGCAAGGTATTAATGATAATAGCATTGTGCATGCCATTTAATTTCAATTAATTTCTTTTGAAAGATAAAGTTTAAACAAGTCAAATAACTAATCACAAACCATAAGCAAGCAGGCTACATCAGCGGCATGGCACACATGTATTGTGATCATTGGTTTCTTATCGGCAGCAGCAGGCAATTCTTGTAGCTGCCTGTGTAACAGAGTGCAAACCGCATTGCCGCAGCAACTACTGCGTCCAGATGCGATTTACTTGCTGGCCTGACGGCGACGGGCAGCCAGCCATTGGTCCAGTTTACCGGCAAACTGTTGCCGGTCCGCCTGGCTGAATGGCGGAGGACCACCACTCTGGATACCACTGGCACGCATGGTTTCCATAAAGTCACGCATGGTCAGCAGACCGGCAATGGTTTCCCTGGAATAGGCTTCACCGCGAAAATTGACTGCAGCAACACCCTTGGCCAGCACTTCGGCAGCCAGCGGGATATCACCGGTGACCAGCAAGTCATCTGCCACACATTGCCGAGCAATTTCGGCATCGGCCACATCAAAACCCTTGGCCACCACGATGGCACGCAGATAGGGACTGGCAGGCAAGGCAGTCAGGCGATTGGCCACAAATACGGCCGATGTTGCCGTACGCTGGGCCGCACGGCAGATGATGTCGCGGATGACCGCAGGGCAGGCATCGGCATCAACCCAGATAGTCATGGCATGCGCTTTGACAAAAATGAAGGTGCGGCAAGCCTACAACAGTCCGGCTTGTCTGCCCATGTCAATCTGTTAAAGTCGACAGATTCATTACCAAGCTAATGGCATAAACTGTTCAGGCACTCTATAGTAGCCGGACATGCATATGCTTACGCTACAGGCAGGTATCCACCCTGCCCCTTCTCCCACAAGGTTTGTTGAATGACCCGCGCGCTGACTATTCTGGTTGCCGAAGATAGCCCGACCTCGCGTCAGATCCTGATCGACTACATCCGCCTGCTGGGCCACGAGGCCGTAGCCGTATGCAATGGCCAGGAAGCCGTGGATTTCTGTCAGCAACAAAGGCCGGATGTCATCTTCATGGATGTCACCATGCCGGTGATGGATGGTTTTGCCGCCACCAGCGCCATCCGGAGACTGTTGGGCGAACACTGGATTCCCATCATTTTCCTGACTTCGCTGACCGACCGCAGCCAACTGCTGCGTGGACTGGCGATGGGGGCCGATGATTACCTGACCAAACCGATAGATCTGGATATCCTGACTGCAAAACTGCATGTGCTGATCCGTATTTCGGACATGCAGCAGCGCATTGCACAGGATAGCGAACGGCTGGAAGCGTACTACCGCATCAATGAGCAGGAGCAGATGTTTGCCCAGATGGTGCTGGACCGCTTTACCCGCCGCGCCGAGCAGACACCGCCCAATATCCAGCAATGGCAGCGTCCGGCAATGAACTTCAGCGGCGATACCATCTGCATCCGGCGCAGCCAGCCGGGACTGGATCGCATCATGCTGGCAGACAGCACCGGCCATGGTCTGGCAGCAGCCATCTGCGGCCTGCCGGCGGTGGATACTTTCTTTGCCATGAGCGATCGCAATCTGCCGGTGCAGGAGATTGCCCGGACGATCAACCGCAAGCTGCATACCATCCTGCCTATTGGCCGCTTCGTGGCCGCGGCGCTGATCGAGGTGGATTACCAGCTACGCCGCATCGCGGTGTGGAACGGCGGCATTCCCTGTGCCATGTATGTAGGCAGAAATGGCGAGGTGCTGCGCTCTTTCGCCTCCAGGTCTCCTCCGCTGGGCATTTTGCCGGACAGTGATTTCGAATCCACGCTCGACTACTTCAGTTGGCAGGAAAGCGGTGCACTGGTCGTATGCTCGGACGGCGTGACTGAAGCCTACAATGCCGATCGCCACCCCTTCGGTCTGGACGGCATACTGGAGGCCATGCGCAAGGCCGGTTCGCAGGACATTCAGGGGGCGATCACCCAGGCAGTGAACCAGCATCTGGCCGGCAGCGAAAACCACGACGATATTTCTCTGGTGGTTGTACGCTGCCCCTGAAACCCCACCTGCCAGCTGGCTATCCTGGCAATCCGCAACCGTCTGCAGTGCAAAGTGATGCCTCGGTGGCCTCCCCACTCCCCAGTACGCCCTGCAACGCCGCAGTAAATGCTTGTGGCTGGCCCAGCCAGGGGGAAACGTCCACCCTCTGCAACTGACCATCCCGCTCCAGCAAAAGACTGGGAAAACCCTGCATGCCATATTGCTGCATCAAATGGCGGCTGTCTTGGATATGCAGCTCAGCCAGGCTGAGCTGCCGTTCCAGCTCGACAGCAAATCCAGCCGGATCCAGCCCTTGCTCCTGCGCTATCATCTGCAGGACTAGGGTATCGGCAATGCGCAGGCCGCGCTGGTAGTGTGCCCGCTGCAAGGCAGACAGCATGGCAAGTGCGGCCAAGCCCAGTTTTTCTGCCGCCAGAATGGCGGCAATGGGTGGAGTGGAATCGAATATCGCGCTGCCATCACGTAGCAGGCCGTCAAAATAGGCATCACCAAACAGCAAGCCGGTGATGCTGGCAATACGCTGGTCGTGCGGCATCACGTAATCGCGCAGGGCCGGCGTAACTGCCTGGCGACGGCTACCGCTCATCATGCCGCCGGCGTGCAGCGCCAGGTTAAGACCGGGCAGCGCCGCAGCAGCCTGCAACAGGGGTGATGCGGCATAACACCAGCCACACAGCGGGTCGTAAAAGTAATGCAGTGTAGTGTTTACCATTTCATTTCACCTTTGTTGACCTTGGCCCCGATCTCCAGCGACATCGCTTCACCAGCTTGGGGAAAAGCCTGCTGCATATGCTGGATCAGCTCCGCGCTAGTGGCCGAAACGGCCAGATTCTGTTCAAACTGCTGCAAATAACTGCGGGTGAAGCGGACACTGGCAAGGCCAGTGGGCGCATCGGCTGCCATGTGGCCGGGGATCACCTGCTTCGGCTGCAGCGCCTCCATTTCATTCAGCTGGCTGAGCCAGGCCTGGCGCTCCTGCTTGCTCTGGGTATCGGCCGTCCACACATGCAGGCCGGACACCACGCCGATATTACCGACAATCGCCTGGATGGACGGAATCCACACATAGCCGCGATGCGCCAGCAACCCGGAAGTACCGCGCACCTCGATGGCCTGCCCTTCCAGCGTCAGTTGGCTGCCCTTGAGTGGCTTGGGCAGGGTCAGCGGAGCCTGTGGTGCATTGGTGCCCATTTTCGGCCCCCAGAATGTCACCTTGCCAGCAATATTGCTCTTGATGCGCGCCAGCGTGGGGGCAGCAGCCAGCAACTCAGCCTGCGGGAAAATCTGCTTGAGCACGGTGGCACCAAAATAGTAGTCCGGGTCCGCCTGGCTGATATAAATGGCCTTCAGCGTCTTGCCACTATCCAGCACCCTGGCGGCAATACGGTAGGCATCGGCACGCGTGAAGCCACTGTCGATCAGCACGGCATCTTTTTCGCCGCTGACCAACACCGAAGTGACATTGAAGCTGTTTTCATCGGCCTGATACACCGATAATTTAAGCGCGTCCGCGGCCTGGGCAGCGCTGCCAAGCAGGCCGGATGACAGCAAAAGGGACAGGAAAACAGTAGAAGTGCGCGGC
Source organism: Aquitalea sp. (assembly GCF_030150775.1). Taxonomy (NCBI): domain Bacteria; kingdom Pseudomonadati; phylum Pseudomonadota; class Betaproteobacteria; order Neisseriales; family Chromobacteriaceae; genus Aquitalea; species Aquitalea sp. The sequence goes on along the minus strand of NZ_JASLFG010000029.1, from coordinate 96,008 downwards.
ATGATCGGCTCCGGATGGCGCAGGGTAAAACCAGCGCCTGATTGATGATGGAGCGTACTTTAGCGCCAAAAATCGTGCAGATATATCCATTAAAACGCGCATGATTGTTTCAAAAAATGTACTAATTATTTGATCTGGCAGGGTGTCCAGGCCAAAGACAGCCTGATTAATTGGGCAGCGGCTGACAAGAATGCATGGTGACAATGCGGTTGCGGCCCTGCTTCTTGGCTTGATAGACAGCCGCATCCGCCGTACTCACCAGCCAGTCCGGCTTCTGGTTGATGCTGGCGTGTGCTGCCGCAATGCCGATACTGATGGTCACCACCTGGCTACACAGCGAGGATGGATGTGGCAGGGCCAGCGCTTCCACATCCTGACGAATCTGTTCTGCCAGCCTGCTGGCCTGCCCGACCGTGCTGCAAGCCAGCAGCAACACAAACTCCTCGCCACCATAACGTGCTGCACAGCCATTCACCGACTCCGCATGGCGGCTGATGACCTGCGCCACCCGGATCAGCGCATCGTCCCCCATCTGGTGCCCCTGGCTGTCATTGTATTTTTTGAAGTAATCGACATCGACAAACAACAAGGCAATATCGGCCTTGTTTTGCAGGCGGGACTCCCACACCGTTTGCAACTGCTGATCGAAATAGCGCCGGTTGAACAGGCCGGTCAGACCATCGGCAGTGGAAATCTGCTGCAAATACTTGAAGCCCTGCTGCAACTGGAGATGATCACGCTGCAACTCTTGCGCCAGCAGATAGCTGCGTCGCGCTTCCTTCTCCAGCTGGAACAAGCCCAGCAAGCCCAGCAGCACGCAGGAAATCACCAGAATGAAAATCAGTGAGCGGGTGGCTTCATCCAGAAAATGCCAGTCAAGCAGCACCCAGCCCAGATAGGACAGGCTGATGACACTGCTGTAGCAAGCCAGACGGAAGGGAATGCGCAGGCCGAACATGGTGAATACCAGGCACAGCATCACCCCGCCATAATAGTGCTGTGCCGTCGGCATGTGACTGAGGGAGAAAAACCAGATCAGGGCCAACACGCAAGCCGTGCTGACGCCCACCACAGACAGCTCGTACCAGCGGCGTACCGGAGCCCAGTAACTGCCGATGATGGAGATAGTCCCCATGCCAGGCAGGATCAGCCAGCGCCACAGCCAGATGCGGCCATAGGCATCGGCCAGATAAAACTTGTCCACCAGGCCATACAACATGAACACCACAATGCCGATAGCGCCAAACAGCCGGTATCGCCGCAAGCGTTGCTCGCAAGTCGCATGCAGATAAGCTTCTTCCAGCACGGGCGGAAAGGCCAGCTGATACCAGGGTTGCCTGTCGGCGGCAGCCAGTTCCTGCTCCAGCTGCGGCGAGGTTTTATCAGTCATCTTGCGCTTGTCGTTGCCATAGCAGCAGCAGGCCGGTGCCCATACGGTGCGGCTCCAGTGGTTTCCGGGCGGAGGATGGTGCTTTAAAACGGGCCGGAGAAATGCCCTGACTTGTAATTCACGCAGCAGTATAACGGAAATGCCGCCCGGTAAATCGGTGTAAATCCGCTTGGCAATACATTCGATGACAAATGAGCAAAAGCACGTCAGGCATGGCATTAAACATAGGAAGCAGCAGCCAGCAAGCATGTTTATACTGCGCAGCAGAGTATTTTCGACCGGAACCCGCCGCACGCCCATGCCTGGCCACGAAAGCGCGCAGCGGACGCTCAATCGCTTATCATGCAGCGCATGCACTCCAAGCAACAAGGATAACCATGGACCGGCTGATTGCCATGCAGGTATTTGTCGAAGTGGCGCGCCGTGGCAGCTTTACCGCCGCCAGCGAAGAGCTGGAGCTGAGCCGCGCCATGGTGACGCGCTATATCGCCGAGCTGGAGCACTGGCTGGGCGCGCGCCTGTTGCAACGTTCCACCCGCAAGGTGACGCTGACCGATGCGGGTACCAGTTGCCTGGCACGCTGCCAGCAGATGCTGGATCTGGCCGCGGAAACCCGCGAAGAAGTGGGCCTGCGCGATGGCCAGTTGCGCGGCCAGCTGCGCATCACTACCAGCATGTCCTTCGGCATGGCCCAGCTGGCCCCGGCCATCAGCGTTTTTCTGGCCGAACACCAGCAGATCCGCATCGACCTGCAACTGGGGGACCGCGCGGTCAACCTGATCGAAGAAGGCATTGATCTGGCCATCCGCATCACCAATGACCCGGAGCCGGGCCTGATTGCGCGCCGGCTGGCAGATTGCGCTTCGGTCATCGTGGCGGCTCCTGCTTATTTGGCGGAGCACGGCCAGCCACAGCAGCCCGCCGACCTCAGCCAGCACCACTGCCTGAGCTACAGCCAGTTTGGCCACAGCGAATGGCGCTTGCGCCGCGGCGAGGAAGAAGCCGTGGTCAAGGTGCATGGCCGGCTGAGCGCCAATGAAGCCGTGGCGCTGCTGCAGGCCTGCCGCCACGGTGCCGGCCTGGCCATGCAACCCTATTATCTGGTCAAACCGCTGCTACACAGCGGCGAACTGGTAGCCCTGCTGCCGGACTGGCAACCCGTCAGCCTGGGCATTTATGCGCTCTACCCTTCGCGCCGCCAATTACCACTAGCCATGCGCACACTGCTGGACTTCCTGCAGCAACGCTTTGCCCCCATCCCGCCCTGGGAACAGCCTGTTTCAGCGTCAGCTGCTCACTGAAAACTCTGCCGCCACTGGCTGGGCGACACCGCATAGCGCTGGCGGAAGTGATGACGCAAGGATTCGGGCGAGCCAAAACCCGTCAGCCGGGCAATCTGTTCGATATTGTGATCAGCGCTTTCCAACAGGCGCTGAGATAAGGCCAGACGCTCGTCCAGTAACCACTGGCTGACCGTGCGCCCCGTCAGTTGCCGAAAATGCCGGGTAAAACTACGCCGGCTCATCGCCGCCTTGTCCGCCAAGCTGTCCAGGCTATGCGGCTGGGCCAGATTAGCCCTGATCCAGTCCAGCAGCACCGCCAGCCGTGAATCACCGGCGCTGGCCGGCAGTGGCTGCTCGATAAACTGCGCCTGCCCGCCCTGACGGTGTGGCGGCACCACCAGCCGCCGCGCCACGCCATTGGCCAGCTCCGCCCCATAACGCTGGCGCAGCAGATGCAGGCAGCAATCCAGCCCGGCCGCTGTGCCGGCCGAGGTCAGCATCTGGCCATCTTCCACATACAACACCGTCGGGTCCAGCCGCACCTGCGGATAGCGGCGGGCAAAGTCATCGGCATAGGCCCAGTGCGTGGTGGCGGCACGGCCATCCAGCAAGCCGGCCTCGGCCAGCACATAAGCCCCCAGACACAGGCCGACAATCTGCACACCACGCGCCGCCGCCTGCTGCAGCGCCAGCAACAAGCGCGGCGGTACCGGGCGACCAGCCTGCCAGCTAGGCAGGATGATGATTTCAGCATCAAACAACGCTTCCAGACCATGCTCACAGTGGATGCTGAAACCGGCGCTGGTGCGCAGTTCACCGGCATCCGCGCTACAAACCCGCAAGTCGAATGCTGGCAGGCCGGGATGGGCATCGCCAAACACCACGCAAGGCACCGACAAGTGAAAGGGGCTGATCTGCGCAAAGGCGACAACGGCAATGACGGGGGCAGACATGGCGGGATGCCGAAGCGAAACAGAATTGGCCCGATCTTAACGCATTCTGGCAATCGGGCCACTTCTGCCTTGAGCTGCCACTGGCAATAATGGCCACATTGCAACCCGGCACAGGAGCCACGCCATGGATTACGCCCACACCGCACTCATCGTGATCGATCTACAGAACGACTATTTTCCTAGCGGCAAATACCCGCTATGGCATACGGAAACCGTACTGGACAACTGCGTGGCCGCCATAGCACGGGCGCAAGTGCTGGGTATGCCGGTCATCCTGGTTCAGCATGTGGCCGACAGCAGCAAGGGCTTGGCCCCCTTTTTCAATGCTGGCAGCGAAGGCGTAGCCATTCACCCGCGTATTCTGGCTGCCGCGCCGCAAGCACCGGTAGTGGTGAAACAGGCCGCCGACAGTTTTTACCAGACCACGCTGCAGGCCACGCTGGCAGAACTGGGCAGCCGTAAACTACTGATCTGCGGCATGATGACGCAGAACTGCGTCACCCACACCGCGCTGTCACCAGCAGCCACACAGTACGAAGTAGCCGTGCTGGCCGACTGCTGCACTACCGTGGACCAGATGCTGCATGCGATTGCGCTCAATGCCCTGTCCATTCGCGTGGCACTGCCGACAGTAGCACAAGCATTGGCCTAGTACGCTCCAAGCTGCCGCTAATGAAAAAACCCGCTGGATGGCGGGTTTTTGCTTACTGCAAGGCTACGAGCAGGCTCAGGCCACGTTGACCGGAATCTTGCCAATCTTCACGCGCCATTCCGCCGGGCCGGTGTTGTGCACCGAGATACCGTTGGAATCGACCGCTACCGTTACCGGCATGTCTTTTACTTCAAACTCGTAGATGGCTTCCATGCCCAGGTCGGCAAAGCCCACCACCTTGGAGGCCTTGATGGCCTTGGACACCAGGTAGGCCGAGCCGCCCACCGCCATCAGGTAGACCGCCTTGTTGTCCTTGATGGCTTCGATGGCAGCCGGGCCACGTTCGGCCTTGCCGATCATGCCGAGCAAGCCGGTCTGTTCCAGCATCTGGCGAGTGAACTTGTCCATGCGGGTGGCGGTGGTGGGGCCGGCCGGGCCAACCACTTCGTCACGCACCGGGTCCACCGGGCCCACGTAGTAGATGAAGCGGTTGGTGAAGTCCACCGGCAGCGCCTCGCCCTTGTTCAGCATGTCCACCATGCGCTTGTGCGCGGCATCGCGACCGGTGAGGATCTTGCCGTTGAGCAGCAGCACATCACCCGGCTGCCAGCTGGCCACTTCTTCCTTGGTGATGTTGTCCAGATCAACGCGCTTGCCGTTGCTGGTGTCGTAGGTGATTTCCGGCCAGTCTTCCAGGCTGGGCACGGCCAGATGGGCCGGGCCGCTGCCATCCAGATGGAAATGGATGTGACGGGTGGCGGCACAGTTGGGGATCATCGCTACCGGCAGGCTGGCGGCGTGGGTCGGGTAGTCCAGAATCTTCACGTCCAGCACGGTGGTGAGGCCGCCCAGGCCTTGTGCGCCAATACCCAGCGCGTTCACCTTTTCGAAGATTTCCAGGCGCAGCTGTTCAACGCGGGACAGTTCGGCACCGCTGTCAGCCTTGGCCTTCAGCTCGTGGATGTCCACGTGCGACATCAGGCTTTCCTTGGCCAGCAGCATGGCTTTTTCCGGGGTACCGCCAATGCCGATGCCCAGAATGCCCGGCGGACACCAGCCGGCACCCATGGTGGGCACGGTCTTGATCACCCAGTCGACAATGCTGTCGGACGGATTGAGCGCGTAGAACTTGGACTTGTTCTCCGAGCCACCGCCCTTGGCCGCACAGGTCACTTCCACGCCATCGCCTTCGACAATTTCGAAGTGCACCACGGCCGGGGTGTTGTCCTTGCTGTTCTGACGCTTGCCAGCCGGGTCCAGCAGCACGGAAGCGCGCAGCTTGTTGTCCGGATTGTTGTAGGCGCGGCGTACGCCTTCGTTGACCATTTCCTGTACCGACAGGGTGGCGTCCCACTGCACATTCATGCCCACTTTCAGGAATACCACGGCAATGCCGGTATCCTGACAGATGGGGCGACGGCCTTCGGCGCACATGCGGCTGTTGATCAGGATCTGCGCCATGGCGTCCTTGGCCGCCGGGCTTTCTTCATGCAGATAGGCCTGATACAGGGCGTCGATGTAGTCCTTGGGGTGGTAGCAACTGATGTACTGAAAAGCATCGGCGATGCTTTGAATGAAATCATCCTGACGGATAACAGCCATGAGCGGTCTCTCCAGCGTAGGGGCTTTAGGAATTGTCGGGACATTTTAGGCGCTTGCGCCTTATTGCGCCATGCCTGTGCCTGGTTTGCCCACAGGCTCGGCGGCAGACTGCAGATGCTGGGCAAAATCCTCCAGCGCCTGTTCCAGCGTCAACAGCATGGTTGGCAGGCTGTCACCCAGCCCGGCCCGGGCAGCCTGTTCCAGGCTGGCGGCTGCCTCTGCCAGCCGGTGCGCACCTACCGTGCGGCTGGCTCCCTTGATGCGATGCGCCAGTGCCACACAGGCAGGCAGATCACCCTGCTGCCAGGCGTGCAGCAACAGGCCCAGATCGGCCTGCTTGTCCTGCAGATAGTGCTGCAGCAAGGGCAGCTCCAGCGCCCAGTCGCCCTGACTCAGATCGAACAGCACCGCTCGGTCCAGCACCGGCAAGGCCGCAGTATTGCTGAGCGCGCATTCAGGCAACCAGGGGGACAAGGCAGTGCAATCAAAAGAATGGGGCAGCCAGCCATCCGGCATGGGCTCAAGCGCCTGCGGCAGGGCATGCGGCTCTGGCAGCACCACCAGCAGCGGCGTGTGGCCACGCCAAGGCTGGATGCTTTCCAGGCGGCGCATCGGCTGCAACAAGGCTGGCAGACTGCAACCGGGGTCCGGCTCAGCCAACAGCAGCGCAGCCACCGCCTGCTGCTGCCAGCACTGCAAGGCAGCCGCCACCGTGTTGACGGTTTTCAGCGGATAGCCCGCGCCCTGCAATTGCCGCTGTAGCTGCCCGCTTTGCTCGGCATCGGCACACAGCAACAAAACCGGCCAGCATCCAGCCACGGTGACGCCAGGGGAAGTCTGTGCCTCAGGCATGGTCGGCTTGAGCTGCAGACTGATATGCATGCCGTGCGCACCGGACTCCAGGCTGAGTTCCGCCCCCAGGCTGCGCGCCAGTTGTCGGCAGTGCAGCCAGTCGGCCGGGGCGTGCCGACGCTTGCGCGCGCACGCCGGTCCGCAGTACTTGCCTGCCGACATGCCAGCGTCGCCTGCGCGACTGGCGATCAGCTCCAGGGTAAGAATCTGGCGCATGTGCTGCTGTGCCCACACCTGTGCCTTGAGCACCAGCCGGCCCCCGGCCTGGGCAGGCAAGACCAGCGACAGCAGTTGCATCAGCAGTTGCTGCAGTACGGCAAGGTTCAGTTGCAACACCGCGGCCAGTGCGCTGTCCAGTTCCAAGCTGAAATCCACCTGCAGGTGCTGGGCCTGCGGCTGAAAACGCAGATGCAGCTGGCGCAGCAAGCTGGCAAGCGGGACTGCATCAGCCGCTTGGCCACGATGGCGGGCTGTCAGCAAAGGCCCGATCAGCGGGTGGTGGGCATCAGAAGTCAATGTCGGCATCAGTCACGAAGCGGTTTAGGCCGTATACGGCGCAAACGGGAATCAGGAATAAGGCAGTTGCCTGGTGTGGCCATCGCGCTGGATGGCCTTGACATGATACATGGCGTGGTCGGCTTGGTTGACCAGCTGTTCGGCAGAGGTGCCATCGCGGGGATACAGGCTGTAACCAATGCTGGCCCCTACTTCCAGCTTCTTGCCTTCTACCAGCATGGCCTCGCCAATGGTCAGCGCCAGCTTGCCCAGCAGCTCGGATAGGGCATCGGTGGAAAAACTGCCTTGCAGCAGGATCAGGTACTCATCCCCGCCCATGCGCGCCACCATGTCACTACCGCGCACAGCATGCTGCAGACGGCGGGCAACCACTTGCAACACCTGGTCGCCAATCGCATGGCCATGCTGGTCGTTGATCTGCTTGAAGTGGTCCAGATCGACAAACAGCACGGCAAACTGTGCGCCACTTCGCTGCGACAGCGCCAGCATCTTTTCCAGGTGCTGGAAAAACAGCGCCCGGTTGGCCAGACCGGTGAGGCTGTCGTGGTGCGCCAGATAGCTCAGCTCGCGCTGGTTGTCGTACAGGCTGGCCATATGGCTGTTGATCTGCCGCTGCATGCGGTCAAAATTGCGTGCCAGTACACCAATCTCGTCATTGCGCTCCACCGGCAGAGGCAATTGCTGACGGGTATCGCTAAAACTGCTGGCCGCCTGGGCCAGGATGTTGATTGGCCGCAGCATGGCGCGGGCAAACACCACGGCCAGCAGAATGGCGATGACACTGAAGGCCAGCACCATGTGGATGATGCGCAAGCCCAGCGGGGCAGCCAGTGCCAGCACGCTGCCCAGGGGCTGTACCAGCCCGGTGACCACAAACTCATCGCGACTGCCACGGCCGATGGGGAGCCGGACAAAGGCCATTACCTTGTCGGCTGACTGCTCGGGCTGATCCAGACCGCTGAGCGCCAGGCTGCCCACCTTGCGTTCGAACAGCTGGCGGGTGGGGGCAAAGCTGTCCTGCATCAGAATGCGCCGGCCTTTGTCAAAACCAAAGGTCTGGGCAGGGTCCGGATGTACCAGGAAATCCCCCCAGCGGTTGGCCATGTACAACTGGTAAGCCTTGGGTAGATCCAGCTGCAGCTGGCTTAGCAGCCGTGTCAGATCCAGATTGATCACCAGCAATCCGCCGGGCCGGCCAGCGCGGTCGGAAACCGGTGTCGCCACCATCAGCCCCGGACGCCCCTCGGCATCGTGGGCGGAGCGTTCATGATTGACTGCGATGGATGACTGGTAAATCTGCCCTGCCGGTACCGACAGGGTTTCGAATACATAGGGGAAATGCCCCTTTTCCTGCAGGGCATTGCCCTCAACGCCGACGGTCAGCCCGTTCTGGCTGTCTACACGCACCAGTTCCAGCCCGTTGTCAGCAGCACCGATCAGCCGCACCTGCAGGTATTCCGGATGCAAGGCCAGCATGGATGCAAACGCCCGTGCCAGTTCGCCCCCGGCAATCTGCCGTTCGCGCGGCATGCGGCTGTTGATGACCCGGTCCACCTCCACCAGCCGCGACAGCAGCAGGGCATCATCGGCAGCCTCCTCCACCGACTGCGACAGCCGGCGATTCACCCCGCGTGCGGCGGTCAACAAATCACTCTGCGCCGCCGATACCAGCATGGCGCGGTTGACGGTATAGGCGTAATAGCCGGTGATGCCAGAAGCAAGAATGCCGAAGATGGCCAGCAATACCGCCAGTTTGACCAGCAGACCGGGGCGCATGGTTCAGAAGCTCCCCGGCAGATCGCCGGAATAGATTTTCTGCCACAGCGCTTCACGCCGGGCAGCGTCTTCTACTGGCTGCAGCCACAACACGCGCACACCGGCTTTCAATTCATCGCTGGCCGTCAAGGTATTGGCCAGCCCCTGCCGCGTGGGCAGCAGAGCGCTGACGGATGGCTCCAGCATGTAATTGATCCATTGCTGTGCCAGCAATGGGTTACGCGTGGAAACCGTCATGGCCCAGCAATCCAGCCAGGCCAGCACACCCTCACGTGGAATGGCATAGCCGACATCGGCCCCGGCCTGGCGCAGGGAGTTGAGCTGCTGGGTGCCGTAATTGCCAAACATCACGGCAATCCGATGGCGGATGAACAGCTCGCTGGCCTCTTCCGGCAACGTGTAATAGGTAAGCACATTACGCCGCAGGGCAATCAGCCGCTGCACCAGCATGGCTTGCTGGGCAGCCGACAGCTGGAATGGCTGGCTGATGCCGCTGGCCAGCGCAGCAAAGGAAAAATTGTGCTGACCGCTGTTGAAATCCAGCACCTTGTGGCGGTAGCGCGGGTCCCACAGCACGTTCATCGAATCCGGTGGCCGGGTAAACTGCCGCCGGTCATAGATGATGCCCATGGTGGAATAGGTATACGGAACGGCATACAGCCGGCCTTGTTGCTGCAGACCGGGAATGGCAGCCAGATGACGAAAACGTGGCAGCTGCCGGCTGGTATTGGGCAGCAAGGCGGGGTCAAGCGGTTTGAGCAGGCCAGCGGCGTAGTAGCGCTGCATTTCGGCGGTATTGGCAGCCACCACATCAAAACGCGGGCCTTTTACCGCATGCATGTGCGCCCACAGCGCCTCGTCGGAATCGACAAAGGTCACCTCGACGCTGGCCTGGTAGCGCTGCTCGAATGCCTGCACCACATCCGGGTCGGCATAGCCGGGCCAGGCCAGCACGCGCAGCACGTCCTTGGCCATTACCAGCTGGCAGCACAACAGGCAGCCAATCATCCCCGCAAGCAGGCTGTTTATTCTTGATGCCACGTTTGGTTTTCTTTTTTCAATCTGCCGTTTGAATTTTGAATGTAGCTGTTTACCAGAGTTTATACCTTATTTTTTAACAGAAATTTCCTAGCGAACCAGACTTTCGCGATAGCTTGCAGCCTGCTGCAACAGCCAGCCGGCAAAAGCCTGATGCGGTGGTGACTCTACCCGATCGGGCGGATAGACCAGATAGTAGGCATTGTCGCTGGGCAAAGGCAGTTCGCACGGCGTAACCAGATTGCCGCTGCTGATTTCCTGCTGCACCAGAAAACGTGGCACCAGCGCCACGCCCATGCCGGCGCGAGCGGCTTCCACCAGCATGGAAAACAGCTCGTAGCGCGCGCCCACCATCGCTTGTGGATTATCCACTCCGGCTGTGACAAACCATCGTTGCCAGGCATCGTGCCGGGCTGACAGATGCAGCAAACGGCAGGCGGCCAGCTGTGCCGGTGCCACAGCGTCGGAGGCAAGCAGCTGCGGGCTGCATACCGGAATCATCTCCTCGCCAAACAACCAGTCCGCCTCGGCACCGGGCCATACGCCATTGCCGAAATGGATGCAGGCGTCAAAGCCGGTATCGGTAAAGATAAAGGGATCGGAACGGGTGGTGATATTGACCGTAACGTGCGGGTGCTGCTGATAGAACTGTGGCAGGCGCGGTATCAGCCAGCGAGTGGCAAAAGTGGGCACGGCAGCCAGTTCGATGACCCCGTCCGAGCCCTGATGCGCCATCAGCGACAGGGTGTGCCGCTCCAGCCGTGCCAGGCAGTCGCGCACGCCACGTGCATACACCCGCCCGGCTTCGGTCAAGCTCACCCGACGCTTGATACGGTGAAACAAGGCCACCCCCAGCATGTCCTCCAGTTGGGCAATCTGCTTGCACACCGCGCTCTGGGTAAGTGCCAGTTCCTCGGCGGCACGCGTAAAGCTCTGGTGGCGAGCGGCGCACTCCAGCGCCTGCAGCGCCTCGATACCGGGTAGTCGTTTCCGCATACATTCTTCCTCAAACTCACAATGTGCTGAATTTATATCGTTTGCGACTGGCGCAATGGCACAGGCAAAGTAGCCTGCATTCATTACCTATCCAACCATCACGCCAGCATTGCCAGTCTGTCCATATCACAACTTGGTGCATGAATGGAAGCAACAGCCAGGCACTGGCAAGGGAGCAGCAAATGCTACAGCACAGCAAAAAAATCGTCATTGTCGGAGGCGGTGCCGGTGGCCTGGCACTGGCCAGCCGCCTGGGACGCCTGGCGCGTAAGGATAAGCGCCTGGACATCACGCTGGTGGATGCCGCACGCACCCACATCTGGAAACCGCTGCTACACGAAATTGCTGCCGGCAGCATGAACCCGCACCGGGAAGCGCTGGACTACCTGGCCCAGGCCAAACGCCACGGTTTCCGCTTTTGTCTGGGCCGCATGCAGGATCTGGACCGCCAGCAACGCCGCATCCATATCGCTGCCACGGCGGATGAACAGGGCCAGCCGCTGATTCCGGCCAGACAGCTGGACTACGACATCCTGGTGCTGGCCGTAGGCAGTGCCACCAATGACTTCGGCACGCCCGGCGTGGCCGAACATGCGATCTGCCTTAACACCCCGGATGATGCCAGCCGCTTCCACCGCCAACTGGTGAACGCCTGCATCCGTGCCAGCCTGCAGCCAGGCCCTCTGCGGCCCGAGCAGCTGCAGCTCACCATCATCGGGGCCGGAGCCACCGGGGTGGAGCTGGCGGCCGAGCTGCGTAACACCACGCGCGAGCTGGTGGCGCATGGCCGGGAAAACATCAATCCGGATCGTGACATCCGCCTCACCCTGATCGAGGCCGGACCGCGCATCCTGCCGGCCCTGCCGCCTGCCATTGCCGCCAAGGCGCAGCGCCAATTGCAGGAAATGCAGGTGCGGGTGCTGTGTGGCGAGCGCGTCAGTGTAGTCAGGGATGGTGCAGTGCATACCGCCAGCGGCCAGTGCATTGCGTCGGAACTGGTAGTCTGGGCCGCCGGGGTGCAGGCTCCGGCATTTCTGGCCGGACTGGCAGGGCTGGAAAGCAATCGCCTTAATCAGCTACTGGTTCGCCCCACGCTGCAGACCACGCTGGATGAAAACGTATTTGCCCTGGGCGACTGCGCCGCCTGCCCGGACCGCCAGGGCTGGGTGCCGCCACGCGCGCAGGCTGCCAGCCAGCAGGCGGATCTGCTGTTCCACAATGTCCGCTGCCTGCTGGCGGGAAAGCCGTTGCGGGCATTTCATTACCGTGATCTGGGATCGCTGATTTCGCTGGGCCGCTACAGCACGGTGGGCAGTCTGATGAGTGCACTGTCGCGCCGCAGCCTGTTTGTCCACGGCCAGTTTGCCCGGCTGATGTATCTGTCGCTGTATCACCGACACCAACTGAGCCTGTTTGGCTGGCTCCCCACCCTGCTGACAGCCGCCGGACGCCTGCTCAGCCGGCGTACCCAGCCACAGGTCAAGCTGCACTGATACCGATGGCAGCAAGCACCATGCACCAAACAGCAGCACAAAACACAATGCAAACCCCGTTTTGGTGCATGCGCACCGTTTTGCATCACCACAGCCCGCACTGCATCTCCCCAAAAACGGGCTGACTGCGGCCATTTTCGTGCACGAACAGCCCAAGCTGGTGCGATCTTGCCCCAGCTGGCACTGCGCTTGCTTTAAGGAGGCAACAAAAGCCGACAACAACGGGACTCGCCATGCCAACTGCCAACTCGCCATCAGACGTACTGTTTCTGCTGCTCGGGGCCATCATGATTCTGGCCATGCACGCTGGATTCGCCTTTCTGGAACTGGGCACCGTGCGCAAGAAAAACCAGGTCAATGCCCTGGTGAAGATTCTCACCGACTTTGCCGTCTCTGCTATTGCCTACTTCTTTGTCGGCTATACCGTGGCCTACGGCGTCAACTTCCTGGGTGATGCCCGCCATATCGCCGAGCACCACGGCTACGAGCTGGTAAAGTTCTTCTTCCTGCTGACCTTTGCCGCGGCCATTCCGGCCATTGTGTCGGGCGGCATTGCCGAGCGCGCCAAATTCCACCCGCAGTCGGCTGCCACCTTTTTGCTGGTGGGGCTGGTATATCCCTTTTTCGAAGGCATTGCCTGGAACAACCATTACGGCGTACAGGACTGGCTGAGCCACAGTTTCGGCCAGCCCTTCCATGACTTTGCCGGTTCGGTGGTAGTGCATGCGGTGGGCGGCTGGATCGGCCTGGCTGCCGTGCTCAACCTGGGTGCACGTCGTGGCCGTTACAGCAAGGAAGGCCGCATCTCCGCCCATCCGCCCTCTTCCATTCCGTTTCTGGCGCTGGGCGCGTGGATTCTGATTGTTGGCTGGTTCGGCTTCAATGTGATGAGCGCCCAGCGTCTGGACGGCATTTCCGGCCTGGTGGCCATCAACTCGCTGATGGCCATGGTGGGCGGCACCCTCAGCGCCATGTGGGCAGGCAAGAACGACCCCGGCTTCATTCACAACGGCCCGCTGGCCGGCCTGGTGGCGGTGTGCGCCGGTTCGGACATCATGCATCCGCTGGGTGCGCTGGTAGTGGGCCTGGTGGCCGGCGGCATGTTTGTCTGGCTGTTTACCCAGACCCAGAACCGCTGGAAAATTGATGATGTGCTAGGGGTATGGCCGCTGCATGGCATCTGTGGTGCCTGGGGCGGCGTTGCCGCCGGTATTTTTGGCCAGAGCGCACTGGGCGGGCTGGGTGGTGTCAGCCTGGTGTCCCAGTTGCTGGGTACGGTTGCCGGCATTGCCATCGGCTTTGGCGGTGGCTATGCCGTGTATGCACTGCTGCGCAAGACCGTGGGCATCCGCCTGGATGAAGAAGAAGAATTCAACGGTGCCGACCTGACCATCCACCAGATCACCGCTACGCCGGACCGCGAAACCAACTGGTAATTCCATCCTGCGCTGGTCGGGCCTGGTGCGCAGGCTCGCCCAGCTTGTCATAAGCTTGATCCGCCTCAGACTTTGTCGGTTTTGTCTGACAAGAGGACACACAGCGCGCATGGCCTCCGCTATGCTGACAACAAGCATCACCCGCAGGCAGCAACCGGAATCATGAGCACGCAACTTCCCCCACATGGCAGGAGCTCCCTGCGCACCCGCATTACCCTTGGCATGCTGCTGGCACTGGTCGTCACCCTATGGCTGGCCACCTTGCTGATCAGCCACAGTCTGCGCCAGCAGATGGAAGCCACCATCTCGGCCCAGCAGTTTTCCACCGTGTCACTGGCCGCACGCGAAGTGGACCGCTCGGTCAGGGAGCGCGTACTGGCGCTGCAGTCTCTCACCGAGCAGTTCAAGAACAAACCGCTAAGCACCGCAGCCATCCAGCCCGAACTGCTGCGCCGCCCCATTTTGCTGATGATGTTCAACTGGGGCGTGATGGTGCTGGACAAAAACGGCATGGTGAAAGCCAGCATACCCGAGAGCCTGGGCCGCAATGGTCGTTCCTATGCTGACCGCGCATTCTTCCAACAAGCCATGCGGCAAGGTGGGCGCCATATCACCGAGCCCATGCAAGGGCTGCACACCGGCAAGCCGGTGATTTCCATGCTGGAACCGCTGCTGGATGACAAAGGCGAAATGGTGGGCATGATCATGGGCGTGACCAATCTGGCACAGCCCAATTTCCTGGATGACATCAGCTCGGCCAGATATGGTGTCACTGGCAGCTTTTTCATCACCTCGCCGCAAAGCCGCCGCTACATCATGTCGTCGGACAAGCAGCGCCTGCTCAATCCCGGCCCACCGCCTGGCGTCAACCCGGTATACGACCGCTATATCAATGGCGAAGAAGGCTCTGGTGTGGCCATGAGTTCACGCGGGGTACTGGAGCTGTCCTCCAGCGTACAGATCAAGTCCACCGGCTGGCTGATGCAGTCGGTACTACCGGCAGAAGAAGCCTTTGCCCCCATTCGCACCCTGCAGCGCCAGCTGTTTGGCCTGACCTTGCTGCTAACGCTGCTGGCTGGTGGCCTGAGCTGGTGGTGGCTGCGCCGTCAATTACTGCCACTCAGCGAAGCTACCCAGTTGCTGACGCGCATGGGCGATGGCGAATTGCCCAGACAAGCCTTGCCGGTAAGCCGGGCCGATGAGGTCGGCCTGCTGGCGGCGTCCTTCAACGGTCTGCTCGAGCGCATCCAGCGTGAAGAAGACAAAGCAGCCGAACATGCCGCCAACCAGCTGCTGCGCAAGATCGTGTCGCAGATTCCCGGCGTGGTTTTCCAGTACCGGCTATTTGCCGATGGCCACGGTTGCTTTCCCTTTGCCAGCGAAGCGTTTTACGACATTTACGGCATTCGGCCTGAAGCTGTCAGCCAAAGTGCCGATGCCATCCGCGAACTGGTTCACCCCGAGGACCGCGACAGCTTTTTTGATGCCCTACAGCACTCGGCGGCCACGCTGACCCAATGGCGTACCGAATATCGCATCTGCCTGCCGGATGGCCAGATCAAATGGCTGCTGGTGGATGCCATGCCGGAACAGGATGGTCACGATGTGCTGTGGTACGGTTTTATCGCCGATATCAGCCGCCATAAGCGCATGGAGGCGGAGCTGCGCATTGCCGCCACCACCTTTCTCACCCAGGAAGGCATCATGGTGACCGATCCGGGCGGCATCATCCTGCGGGTCAATCCCTCGTTCTGCCAGATCACCGGCTATGACAGCGCGGATGTGGTGGGCAAGACCCCTGCCGTGCTCAGTTCGCATCGCCATCCGGCCGCCTTTTATCAGCAACTGTGGCAATCCCTGCTGGACAAGGGTGCCTGGCAGGGGGAAATCTGGAATGCACGCCGCAACGGTGAAGTATTTCCGGAATGGCTCACCATCACCGCAGTCAGGGACAGCGCCGGGCAAACCAGCCATTACGTGGCTATTTTCCAGGACATTACCGAGCGCAAGGCCGCTGCCGATGAAATCCAGACCCTGGCCTTCTACGATGCCCTCACCCACCTGCCCAACCGCCGCCTGCTGCAAGACCGGTTGCAACATGCGCTGGATGCCGCCCGCCGCCAGCAGGAATACGGTGCACTGCTATTCCTGGACCTGGACAATTTCAAGTCGCTGAACGACACCATGGGCCACGATATCGGCGACATCCTGCTGCAGGAAGTTGCCAGCCGCCTGCTGCGCTGCCTGCGTACCGGCGATACCGTCGCCCGGCTGGGCGGGGATGAGTTCATCGTCATGCTGGAAAACCTGGGAACACAGCGCGATCAGGCCATGCGCGAGGCTGAAACCGTAGGCCGCAAGATTCTGGCTGCACTACACCAGCCCTACCAGCTGTGTGGCCACGACTATCGTGGCAGCTCCAGCCTGGGCATTGCCCTGTTTGCCGACGAAAACGGCAGCAGCGAGGACATTCTCAAGCAGGCTGATCTGGCGATGTACCAGGCCAAGTCGGCCGGGCGTAATACCCTGCGTTTCTTCGACCCGGTGATGCAAGCGGAAATCAACGCCCGCACCCGGCTGGAGACCGAGCTGCACCAGGCGCTGGAACAAGGTGAATTCAGCCTGTACTACCAGCCGCAAATCCACCATGCCCAGCCCTGCCGCAGCGTGGAGGCCCTGCTGCGCTGGCATAGCCCGCAACACGGGCTGATGCTGCCAGGGGCCTTCATCGCACTGGCAGAACAGAGCAACCTGATTCTCGCCATCGACCACTGGGTGCTGCAACAAGCCTGTATCCAGCTGGCCGAGTGGGCACACCACCCGGCCACCGCGCAACTGAGCATTGCCGTGAATGTCAGCGCCCGCCAGTTCCACCAAACCGACTTTGTCGCCCGGGTCAGCCGTTTGTTGCGGGAAAGCGGTGCCAACCCGGCACTGCTGAAACTGGAAATCACCGAAAGCCTGCTGCTGATGAAGCTGAACGATGCGGCCTGCAAAATGGACAGCCTGCGCGCGCTGGGCATCAGCTTTGCCCTGGACGACTTTGGCACCGGCTACTCATCACTGTCCTACCTCAAGCAACTGCCGCTGGACCAGGTGAAGATAGACCGCAGCTTTGTACGGGATGTACTGGAGAACAGCAATGATGCCGCCATCTGCAAGGCGGTGATCGCCCTGGGACAAAGCCTGGGCCTGGCAGTAATTGCCGAAGGGGTGGAAACCAGCGGTCAATACGACTTCATGGTGGCGCAAGGTTGTCTGGCCGTGCAGGGCTACCTGTTCAGCAAGGCAATGCCGGCCAGTCAGTTGCCTGGCTGGCTGGCGCAATCACAGCCTTATGCTGCCCAAGCCAGTGCGGCAGATGGCTGAGCCATGCTGCAGATGTCAGCCGGTTATCGGCTCGGCAGCCTGGTGTAAACGCGCATAACGGCTGAATTCGGCAGCCGGCAGCGGACGGCTGAACAGATAGCCTTGCAGTTCCTTGCAGCCATGCGTACGCAGCAACTCCAGCTGTTCTGCAGTTTCCACGCCTTCGGCAATGGTAAGCAGGCCCAGGCTGTCTGCCATGTGGATGATGGCGGCCACCAGGGCGCGGTCTTCCGGATCGGTAACGATATCGCGCACAAAGGACTGGTCGATTTTCAGTTTGTACACCCGGAACTGCTTGAGCAGGTTGAGCGAAGAATATCCGGTGCCAAAATCATCGATAGACATGCGTATGCCCTGTTCATACAAGGCATTCATCACGGCGATGGCCTGTTGTGGGTCGTACATGGCCACGCCTTCGGTCAGCTCCAGTTCCAGGCAACTGGCCGGCAAGCCTTCTTCCTGCAGAATACGTGCCACCAGCGTCGGCAGATCGGTCTGACGGAATTGCACTGCCGACAGGTTGACCGCCATCACCAGTTCCAATCCCTGATCACGCCACTGCCTTGCCTGGCGTACCGCCTGACGCAATACCCACTCGCCCAATGGCAGGATCAGCCCGCAGTCCTCAGCGACCGGAATGAACTCACCCGGGGAAATGCTGCCCAGTTCGGGGTGAGTCCAGCGCAGCAGTGCCTCGGCACCAAGCAGGCGGCCATCCTCCATCGCCAGCTGCGGCTGGTAGTGGATGCTGAATTGCTGCTGTTCCAGTGCCATGCGCAACGCATTCACCAGCAACAGGTGGCGCGTGGCTTTTTCCTGAATGGCCGCAGTGTAGAAACGGTAGCAGCTGCGGCCGGCCTTCTTGGCCAGATACATGGCGGCGTCGGCGCGGCGTGAGAGGGTTTCCAGGTCCTGGCCATCATCGGGATATATTGCAATGCCAATGGAGGCCGACACGTTCAGATCGTAAGGATCCACCCGGCAGGGACGGGCAATATCTTCCAGCAGCTTGCGTGCCAGCTGTTCGGCCTCGGTGGCACCGGCATCAGGCAGCAGCAGGATGAACTCGTCCCCACCCAGCCGGGATATCAGCGCGCCTTCGGGCATCACCACACGCAGCCGTGCCGCCAGCCGCACCAGCAGGGCATCGCCCACGCTGTGGCCCAACGAGTCGTTGATGTCCTTGAAGTGATCCAGATCGAGAAACATCAGCGCCAATGCGGCCTGCTTGCTGGCAAGTTGCTGCAACGCCTGCTGGCTCTGTTCTTCCAGCATCACGCGATTGGGCAGGCCGGTCAGTACATCGTAATGGGCCAGGTAACGGATGTGCTGCTCGTTCTGCTTGCGCTGGGTGATGTCGCGGGTAATGGCCAGCTGCATGCTGATGTTGCCGTCCTCTGCCCGCATCGGGGCCGCATGGGTTTCCAGCCAGCGCCGGCTGCCATGCAGCCCGGTGATTTCAAACTCCAGGGTCCGGCTCTGGCCATCCATGACATCCCGGTGCAGCTGTTTAAAGGCTGCGTGGTATTCCGGACGGATGAAGTGCAACAAGCCCAGCTGCTGCACCTGCTGCAGGTTGTCCACTTCCAGCATGTTCATGCCGGCATGGTTCATCTCCAGCAGCTGGCCGTCCCGACCCACCACCTTGATGCATTCCGGCTCGGTTTCAATAATGGTGCGCAGGCGCTGCTCACTCTGCTGCAAGGCAGAACTGGCTTGCTGCCGGGCTTGCTCGCGCTGGAAGCTGTCCAGTGCATAATCCACGTCCATCACCATTTCTTCGATCAGCTTGCGCGCGGCCAGATCGAAAGCATGTGCTTCCGCACTGTACAAGGTCAGCGCACCAATAATGCGTCCCTCACGCTGCAAAGGCAGTGAAGCCGAGGAACCCCAGCCATATTGTTCGGCGCGAGCATGCCAGGGGGCGGTGGTGGGATCGTGACGGAAGTCCTGACACCACTGCACCATGCCGGTCAGCACGGCCCGTCCGGTGGGACCATGGCTGAGCGGATTGTCCTCGTCGGTCGCCAGCGGCAGGTCGGACAGGTATTCCGTGCCGTTGCCAAACGCACACAGCGGCCGGATATGTCTGGCTTCCTCATCCAGCAGCCCGACCCATACCATCTTCATGCCACCATGGATGACCGCCGCCTGGCAGATCTGCTCGAACAGCTCGCGCTCGTCACGGCTGCGGACAATGGCTTGGTTGCACTGGCTCAGGGCATTGTAAAGCCCGGTCAGGCGCTGGTTGCGCGCATCCGCCAGCTGGCGTTCTGCATCCAGCCGCTGCAGCTTGCGCCAGGTCTCGGCCAGCCAGCCCATGATGCTGTTACCGGCGGAGGCCGACAAGGATGCCGGGGGCGAAAAGTCACCGCTGCCCAACCGGACAAGGCTGGCATGCAGCTCGCTCACCGTGGCACCGAGAATGCCATACAGATTGCGCCGCAAACCCCACAACAGCGGAATCAGCAACAGGACAAGGGCAATGAACAGGCAGCGCAGTTGCAGGGCATAGCGCTCGGCATCATGTACCGCCTGTGCCGTGCGCTGCGCGGACATGTGATTGAAAAGGGCAATCGGCTGCATGATACCGGCCTTGGCACGGTGATAAGCGGCATCGTGCAACATCAGGATTGCTTGCTGCCGTGGCGGTGAGCCAAAAGGCGGATTGGCTGCCACCAGCCGCATGGCCGCCCACTCGGTACGGGTCAGGGCATCGGAATTGGCCTTGGCTGTGGCCAGCATGGCCATTTCAGCCGCGGTAAAACCAGCATCACGCATGCGTTGCAGCAAGGAGGGGGCCGGGGCGGAAAGCTGTGGGCGGCGATCGTCTCCCAATACCAGGTCCCAGTAGCTGCTCTGGTAATCGACTGGTCGGGGAGCCTTGCCATCGCGGATAGCCAGGATTTCGCGGTAATGCTGCTGATAGAGCGGATTGCCCGTCACCACATAGGTGCGCACCATGCGGGTGAGATCGTCGCTGGACTGCCGCAACTCGCCTGCCAGCAAAATCGATGCATGCCGGGCCTCGTTGGCCCGGTCAATGGCCTTCTCCGCCCGGACATACAGCACGAAGCTGACAACAACGGCAATGAACACCAGCAGGATCAGCCAGTAATAACGGGAGAGCAGCAGCAGTTTGCTCTTGACGGTCAGCATGGCTTTATCAGCCCTTTATTATCGTATTTGCCCTGATAGCGAGCGGGACGGGCATGGCTGCCTGATTATGGCGCAAAAACAGTGATTTCACAGTCAGAATCAGATAATTCATCATCAAAATACGCATAGGTAGCGGCAACGCTACACAATACGACCACCCCGGCCAGCGCTGCCAACAACATGTTCAGCAGGCTGGAACTGGCCTATGCTGCTGCTTCATCCCGACATCACAAGGACAGGACATGACGCTGACGCAATGGCTGGACATCCCCTTCCCCATCATTCAGGCCCCGATGGCCGGCGTGCAGGGCAGCCGGCTCGCCATTGCCGTGAGCGAAGCCGGCGCACTGGGATCACTACCCGCCGCCATGCTGTCCAGTACGCAGTTGCAAGCCGAGTTGCAAACGCTGCAAGTACTGGGCAAGAAACCTTATAACCTCAACTTCTTCTGCCATCAGCCGCCAGCAGACGACCCGGCCCGCCTGGCCGGCTGGCAGGCGCTGCTGCAGCCCTATTACCAGCAGGAAGGCATCGCCGCCGTCGCGGCAGGTGGTGTGCAACGCCTGCCCTTCAATCAGGAAATGGCCGATCTGGTCAGCCACTACCGCCCGGCAGTAGTCAGCTTCCACTTCGGCCTGCCCGCCCCCGCCCTGCTGCAGCAGGTGAAGGCTGCCGGCTGCAAGGTGCTGTCCTCCGCCACCACCGTGGCCGAGGCGCGCTGGCTGGCAGCCAATGGAGCCGATGCCATCATCGCGCAGGGGCTGGAGGCCGGCGGACATCGCGGCATGTTTCTTGATCTTGATCTGGACACCCAGCTGGGCAGCTTTGCCCTTCTACCGCAAGTGGTGGCCGCAGTAACACTGCCGGTGATTGCCGCCGGTGGCATTGCCGATGCCGCCGGGATTGCCGCCGCCATGCGCTTGGGCGCAGCCGGGGTACAGGTGGGAACGGCCTATCTGCTATGCGATGAGGCCGATACCAGCCCGCTGCACCGGACGGCACTGGCCGGGTCGCGCGCGGCACATACAGCGCTCACCACGCTGTACAGCGGCAGACCGGCACGCGGCATCGTCAACCGGCTGATGCGTGAGCTGGGACCGCGCCATCCGGCAGCTCCCGCCTTTCCGCTGGCATCGGCCGCACTCGCCCCCTTGCGTGCTGCGGCAGAAGCACAAGGCCGCGATGATTTCAGCCCGCTGTGGTGCGGCCAGAACGCCAGCGGCTGCCATGCCATTCCGGCAGCACAGCTGACACGTCAGCTGGCCGGGCAGGCATAGCCACTGCAAAACGCGGTAAACCCCGGCAATACCCAGGCCAAGGCTTGCTAGTCTTGTCCTGTAACCATTCTCCGGAGTCCCGACCGATGCCACACATCCATTACCCTGCCCTGCTGCTGTGCGGGCTACTGCTGGCGGGTATCGCCAGTGCCGATGACCGCCCGCCACCACCTGCCGACGGCGATATGCCGCCACCTCAAGGCCAGCCGCACGAAGGCCATCAGCCGCCACCGGAAGCCTTTGCTGCCTGTGGCGGCAAGCATCCGGGTGACAAGGTGGTGATCCAGCTGCATGGTCAAAGTATCCCGGCGCGCTGCGTTGATTTTCACGGCAAGCTGGCGGCCCGGCCAGATCAGCCGCCGCCACAACAGTAAAAATACCAAAGCAAAAAGCCCCGCAGTCCGGGGCTTTTTATGCTGCCGCACCATCCACAAGCATGGCGCATGGCTGGCACAAGATCTGTCTCAGTCGGCAAAACCGGCGGCAATGCGGGTGCACTCTGCCAGCCAGTGCGCCTTTTCCTCCGGGGCCAGCCAGCTGGCTTCAAAGCCGTTCTGGCACAGCTGGACGATCTCGGCCTTGCTCAGGCCCAGTTCTCGCGCGCAGCCCAGATAGTTTTCCTGCACATAACCACCAAAATAGGCCGGGTCATCCGAGTTCACCGTGGCACACAAACCCGCCTGCAGCAGCTGGCGCAGATTGTGATCTTTCAGTTGGTCGAACACGCGCAGCTTGATATTGGAATACGGGCATACCGTCAGCGGCATGCGGCTGGCCACCAGTCGTGCCACCAGGGCGGCATCTTCCAGCGCCCGCACCCCGTGGTCGATGCGGCATACCTTGAGCAGGTCCAGCGCCTCCCAGACATAGGCCGGCGGGCCTTCCTCGCCGGCATGGGCCACGCAGGGCAGGCCCAGTTGATGACAGGCGGCAAACAGGCGGGCAAACTTGGCCGGCGGGTGGCCCACCTCGCTGGAATCCAGACCGAAACCGTCAATCCCGGCCAGATAGGGACGCGCCTGCTCCAGCACGGCAAAACCGTCTTCTTCGCTCAGGTGGCGCAAAAAGGACATGATCAGCCGCGAGCTGATGCCCAGCTGTGCACGGGCATCATCCAGTGCCCGGCGGATACCCTGGTATGCCGTGCCAAAGGCAATGCCGCGCTCGGTATGGGTTTGCGGATCAAAGAAAATCTCGGTGTGCACTACCTTGTCGTCTCGACAGCGCAGCAAGTAGGCCCAGGTCAGATCGTAAAAGTCCTGCTCGGTCTGCAACACGCCGGCACCGGCGTAGTAGAGGTCGAGGAAGGATTGCAGATTATCGAAAGCATAAGCGGCACGCACCGCTTCCACCGTGGGATAGGGCAGGCTGATGCCGTTGCGCTCGGCCAGCCGGAACATCATTTCCGGCTCCAGGCTTCCTTCGATATGCAGGTGCAGCTCGGCTTTGGGCAAGGCGGCAATCAGCGCAGCATGGGCTTGACTCATGGTATTTCCTGGCGGGAGCCCGGTCAGACGGCAGGCAGGGCCTGTCGCTTCATATCGAGCAAAAGCAGCATGATAACCATTGCCGGGCATGGGCAGAAGCCCCGTTTGTCACCATTTAGCGACGATATGGCAGCAAAATGCGCGGCGGCATCCCGTGTACGGACAAATATCCACGGCTTTACCGCAGCTTTGCTGCCGAATGCACGCTGGAGCCATCCTGGTTTGGGGTAAAATCAGCAGGCAGCACCCCAGAACCAGGCCAGAGGCCGCCACAGAAACTTGCCCTCAGCCACAGGCCATGTGCGCGGCGGCAGGAACTCATCATGAACGTGCCCAACTTCCAGCAGGCTCTGCAGCAGACGTCGCAAGCCTTTGCCATTCTCGATGCCGAGAGTTGCATCGCCTATGCCAATCCGGCCTTCTGCAACCTGTTCGCTTACCCCTTGCACGAACTGGTGGGGCAATCCATCAAGCTGATCATTCCACTGGATGCCAGCGATGGTGTCTGTCATCAGGACATCGCCGGCGACATCAGGCCAGACCACCCCTTCCAGGGTGAAGTGCGCCGCATTGCCCGTGACGGGCGCAGCATTACCGCCATGCTGCATTGCAGCGCCCTGTGCAATACGGCAGGGAAAACCGAAGGCTATGTGCTGTCCTACACCGACATTGCCGACCGCAAGGCTACCGAACTGGCACTGCAACAGGCCAACGAGCAATTGTCACTGGCACTGGACGCCTCACAGCTGTCGCTATGGGATATGGACATCCTGCAGGATAGCGCCAGCGTGGACGCACGCTGGGCGCGCATGCTGGGCTATCCGGCCACCGCCCAGCAAATCCGGGCTACCAGCATGCTGGCCGCCGTACATCCGGACGACTACCAGCGCGTCTACCAGGCCAGCATGGCGGTGCTAAGCGGCAAGCAGGCACGCTTTCAGGAAGAATTCCGCTACCGCAACGCGGTGGGAGCCTGGGTATGGATACGCTGTACCGGCAAGGTGGTAACCCGCAATCAACAGGGTACTGCCCTGCGCGCCATCGGCACCAATCAGGACATTACCGAACGCAAGAACAGCGAAGCGCTGATCGTCAACGCCGCCCATCACGACTGGCTTACCAGCCTGCCCAACCGTTTTTCGCTCACCAGCCATCTGGCTGCGGCGCTAGCGCGTGCCCAGCGCCGGGATAAGCTGGTAGCGGTCTGCATGATAGATCTGGACGACTTCAAACCGGTCAACGATACCTGGGGACACCAGGCTGGTGACCTCTTGCTGCAGGAACTGGCACAGCGGCTGCAATGCCTGCTGCGCCAGACCGATTTTGTTGCCCGGCTGGGTGGGGATGAGTTCGTGGTAGTGATGGAAGACCTGCCGGAAGAAGACGCCCTGCCGCAACTGGAAGCCGCGCTCAAGCGCCTGCACCAGGCAGTGGAGTCGCCGTTCCGGCTGGGAAATGGCATCGAAGCAGAAGTCGGCATGACCGTGGGGCTGTCGCTGTTTCCGCACGATGGTATCGAACCGGATGCACTGATGCGCCAGGCCGATGCCGCCATGTACCAGGCCAAGCAGAACAAATCAGGCCGTCGGCGCTGGTGGCGCATGGTGTCTGAAGAAGCCGGCTACCCACAGGAAGAAAGCAGCCATTTCGAGGTATACGGGGACGAAGCCACCCGCCTGCTGCGCAAATCCGGCCGCCTGATCCAGACGGCAACCGACACCTATATCCAGCGCTTTTACGGCCAGGAGCATCCGGAACGGGCAGAGCTGGCCATTCTGGCGAGCCTGGGTCTGGTAGAACAGGAAAGGCTGGAACACCAGCACCGCCAGTTTCTGCTGCAGATCCTGTCGCCTGACATGCAGGCCGAGCAGATCAACCAGCACAGCCACCAGTTGGGCTACATTCACAGCCTGGTCGGTGTCACGCCGGTGATGCTGGTACAAAGTGTGGAATTGTTCCGTCGCACTTTCAGCGAACAGCTTAACCTTGCCCTGCTACCCATCCGCCAGCGCTACCGCCTGCTGGAAATCGTGGATAGACGTCTGCAGGATCAGCTGCATGCCCAACTGGAAGCCGGGGCCCAAGTGCAAAGCCAGTATCTGGAAAGCGTATCCCTGCCCATGCCCCACCATGGCACCCTGTGGGCCGATGCGGTCAGCAGCGAGCTGGAACAGCTGGGCAAACTGCCCGGCATGCAGGCGGTGTTGCTGATGCGGCTGATGTCCAACGGCGTGTTCGTACCGGAAAACAGCCGTGGCCCACTGGGCGAGCTGGTGGCAAACCGCCTGCAGCTGCCAGGCTCCGAAGCGGTGGTCGACCCGGCATCCGCACGCGGCCAGGGACTGACTGCCGTGGCCTGGCGCAGCGGGCGCATCTGCAGCAGCGCGTCCTACGGCCAGGACCAGCGCTACGCCACCTGGCATCAGCAAGCCGGGGCCGTGCATATCCGCGCCGCCATGAGCATCCCGGTACGCAATCCGGAAGGACTGACCGTGGCGGTCATCAGCCTGTTCGGTGCCTATCCCAATCAGTTCGAATCAGCCAGCATGCAGCAATTTGCCCAAGGACAGCAGCACCGCTGGGAGCTGATGCTGGCGGCCAGCACCAAACCGGCAGCCGCCATCCAGCAAAACCTGGCCATTGCCCTGCGCGAGCGCTTGTTTGCCGGCGGCCTCACCATGTATCTGCAACCGCTGGTCGATCTCAAGAGCGGCAAGGTGGTCAAGGTAGAAGCGCTGGCACGCCTGCTGCAGGCCGATGGCCAGATTGTCAGCCCGGGCGTCTTCCTGCCCCTGCTGGGCGATGCCGACCTGGATCACCTGTTCCGCCTTGGCCTGGACAAGGCGCTGAGCCAGCTGGCCGAACTGGACCAGCATGGCCTGCAGATCGACATTTCGCTCAATATCGCCCCCAGCACGCTGCAGGATGAAGACTGTCCGCAGTGGGTGGCTGATGCGCTGGTCCACCACGGCGTGGCCCCCCACCGGCTCAGCCTGGAGTTGCTGGAAACCGAAGACATTGCGCCGCAAGCCCAGGACCGCGCCATCGAACGCTTGCGCCATACCGGCATCAAGCTGGCGATGGACGATCTGGGCTCGGGCTACAGCAGCCTGCAACGGCTGAGCACACTGCCGTTTGACACCATCAAGATCGACCAGAGCCTGACGCTGAACCTGCGCAAGACACCGCTGACCAGCCTGGCACTGATCCGCGCCATCCTGCAGCTGGGGCAGGATCTGGAACGCCAGGTGGTGGTGGAAGGCCTGGAAGATCGCGGCATGCAGGAAGCCGCCTGCATCCTGGGCGCAACCCTGGGCCAGGGCTACAGCCTGGCCCGCCCCATGGCGCAACAGGACTTCATCCGCTGGCAGCAGCAGTTCCAGCTGCCGCCGGCTGACGGAGCCATCACCAGCTATCTGGGGGCGCTGGCACAGCACTGGCTGTATACCCAACCCTCGCACGCACACAGCAAACAAGCACTGGAACATTGCCCGCTACAGCATTTTTTGCTGCGTCAGCCCGCAGCCAGTGTCAATGCCCTGCAATGGCACGCCGCCTGCCATCAGCAGGCCGACCATGCCGCAGCCAGCCAGCGGCTGACCGACTGGCTGGTGGAACAGATGCTGCTGGAAAGCTGAACCACTGCCTGCAGACCAGATCAAGCAACATTCACCACTTCCAGGCGAGAATACACATAGATCTACCAGTATTTTCAAAATAAAACAGAAACTGCTTTCTGACTGCCAACCTTATACGGCAACAGACCTTCAGCAATAATGAGCGGCATTCCATCCCTGACTCCCAAGGAAACCGCCATGAATATTGCCGACCTGGTCCAAACCCGTTACACCACCAAGGCTTTCGACCCCAGCCGCCAACTAAGTGCCGATCAGCTAGCCCAGATTGAAACCCTGCTGCGCTTCAGCCCCTCCTCCACCAACTCCCAGCCCTGGCACTTTTTTGTGGCGGGCAGCGCCGAAGGCAAGGCCCGTATCGCCAAAGCCACCAGTGGCGGCTATGCCTTCAATGAAGCCAAGGTGCTGAATGCCTCGCATGTGGTGGTGTTCTGCAGCCGCGCCAGCATCGATGACAAGCATCTGGAAACGCTGCTGCAACAGGAAGCGGCAGACGGGCGCTTTGCCAATGAGGAAGCACGCGCCGGGCAGCATCGTGGCCGCTCGCACTTCGTCAACATGCATCGTTTTGAATTGCGTGATGCCCACCACTGGATGGAAAAGCAGGTGTACCTGGCGGTAGGCACGCTGTTGCTGGGGGCGGCAGCCATGCAGATTGATGCCTGCCCGATCGAAGGTTTCGACCAGAAAGTACTGGATGAAGAGCTGGGCCTGCGCGCCATGGGCTATACCAGCGCCGTCATCGTGGCGCTGGGTTATCGCAGCGACAGCGACTTCAACGCCAAGCTGCCCAAATCGCGCCTGCCGGCCGACAGCGTCATCACCCGTTTGTAAGCAGCAAGCCTGCCGGCAAACTCAGGCCACCGGGGCGGAACCAGCGCAGCAGATTGTGCAGGTCGCGCTGCTCGCCCCGGCCCAGCTGCCGGTAAGCAGCCAGTGCGCGCTGCCGCACGCCAGCATCGATTTCACGACGTGCCGGCCCGCGCAATACCACCATGAAGGGAGCCAGCGCGGTGTGGTAGCTGTCCAGCGTCATGCCCAGCGCGTGTGCCGCCTGCTGCAGCTCGGCCAGGCTGAAGGCCGCCTGCATAGAATTGAGAAAGTCGGCGGTAAACTGCACCGACTGCATCTCGCTGCGGTCATGGGCAAAGTAATGCTGGGTGGCCCGGCGCTTGAGCCGGCCAAAATCCGCCAGATACACCCCGCCATCGGGCTGCAGAATGCGCCGCACCTGACCCAGCGTTTGCTGCAGCGTGCTGACATCGGGCAGGTGATGCAGCGACATGGTACACAGCGCCACATCCACCGCACAGTCGGCAAAACCGTCCAGCACGGTAATATCCCCCTGTTGCAGGCTGACATTGCTCACCCCGGCCGCGCGCAGGTTGTCTGCAGCCAGTTGCAACATGGCCGGCGAAGCATCCAGACCGACAAAGCGGCTGTCCGGGTGTAGACGGGCCATCTGCAGCAACTGGTTGGCCGGGCCACAGGCCAAGTCCAGCACCACATCGCCGGGCCGGATTTGCGGCAAGGACATCAGGGCATGAAACAGGTAGATGTAATGCAGCACGCCATCGCGGCGGCCACTATCCATGAAGGCAGATACCTGCTCGGCATCCGCCATCACCGCAGCGGGCTCAGGGATGCGCGGCAGAGGATTGCGCCGCAGCTGCTCCAGCAGCAGATGGGTCATCATCAGGGATGCGGACATGGTTCAGCCCGGTTTCCTGCAATCCACGCCCGGACCATCCATCCCCAGACCAGCAGTCAGCATGCCAGCCTCAGCCACGGCGCAGCTTTCGCAACAGCAGCAGCGGCAGGCGCAGGGCAAAGCCGAACATCAGCCGGATATGCATCCAGGTAAGCAGGCGGTTGTCACGCCAGTAATTGAAGTGTGATACGCCGCCCTCGTCGGCCTGGAAGTATTTCACCGGCGACGGCACATTCACCGGCTGCACACCTGCCCAGCACAGCCGCACCACGGCTTCGGGGTCGAAGTCGAAGCGCCGCATCCAGTGCTGGCGCTGCATGATGCGGCGCAGTGGCTCCACCGGATACACCCGGAAGCCGAACAGCGAATCGCCAATGCCCATCCACAGGGTTTCCAGATTGGCCCACC
The DNA here is from genome assembly GCF_030150775.1 of Aquitalea sp. Lineage (NCBI taxonomy): Bacteria > Pseudomonadati > Pseudomonadota > Betaproteobacteria > Neisseriales > Chromobacteriaceae > Aquitalea > Aquitalea sp. The sequence continues at coordinate 66,975 of NZ_JASLFG010000029.1, read as the reverse complement.
AGTTGGAAATCTTGCGGCCCTTTACCCGCAGGCTGGGCGCGCTGGCATCGAACACCGGCAAGCCCAGTACCATGGCCTGCGGCTGCTGCTGCGAGGCCGCCATGAAGGCGGGAATCTGCGCCGCCGGATGCTGGCCATCCGAATCCATGCACAGCACATGGCTAAAGCCCAGACGGCTGGCCTGATCCAGCCCGTGCAGCACAGCGGCACCCTTGCCACTGTTGTACGGCAGCACGAATACCTGCAGGCCAGCGTCAGTGGCTGCCATCTGCTGCAAGCCTTCTGCCGAGCCATCGTCGCTGCCGTCCACGATCACCCATACCGGAGACCACTGCTGACGCGCAGCACGCACAGTGTCATATACCTTGGGGCCGGGGTTGTAACTGGGAATCAGCACCACATGGGTGGAAGAAGATGTCGTCATGGCAAATCGCGGGACAGTGCCTGCCCTGGGGGGACAAGTCATATAGGGTTAATCCGGCAGGACATTAGCCGATGGCAAGCCGCATGGTCAACCACTGGCAGCCAGGCCGGAAAATCATTACAAATGCAGCTCGGGATCAATTGATTGCTGCAGGCTGGATTCAAAATACTGCTGAATGCGGCGCGCAGTTTCATCTCGACAGGAAGATGCCTCGAATTGCTGTCCCGGAATAGCCCGATATATCAGAGGAAATTGCGGCGGGCGCCATATTCTCCACCCTTTACTCAAATAGGGCGAATTGGTTGTAATCAGAATTGTTTGCAATGGTGCCGCAGCCTTCTTGGCAATCAATGCCACCGAGCCGCCAATATCATTCACCGGCTGGCGCGTGGTGCGGGTACCCTCCGGAAATATCATCAGCACCCGCCCCTGACGCACCGCCTTGATGGCAGCACGGAACATATGTTCAGGATGACGATTGGACACAAAACCGGCCAGGTAGGCCCCGGCACCCAGAAACAGGTTGGAGCTGATACTGGCCTTCATCAGGCACACCACATGCGGCAGGCGGGAAAACACCAGAAATGCGTCGATCATGCTGGGATGATTGGCAATCAGTAGCATCTGGCGACGGCCATCCAGTTGATCCAGCTGGCGCAGATCCAGCTGCATCAGCCTGCAGGCGGCAGCACCGGCCAGAAAACAACGGCAGATGCGGCTGATGGCCAGTTGCACCAGCGGCTCACGCAGGCGGCGCGGTGCCAGCAGCAAGGGCAGCACGGCAATATTGCCCAGCAATAGCATGGAGCCCAGCCACAACAGCATCAGGTAGAACAGTATGATCTGGCCCAGGCGTAAACAGCGGTACGGCATTATTCCACTTTACCTTCAAATGACAGGGCTTGAATTACAGGACGGGCAAATCAGGAGCCTGATACAGAATGTCCACAGCGGAAATCTATCACGGCACAAGCGCCGGCCCGCATTGATTTCCAACAGGCATTCAATATCAAACCTCATGAAAACAGCCTTGAAAGGCGCTTGCACACTGAAGGAGTCAAGTCAAACCGGGGTAATGATTTTACTATATAATCTCGCCATTTTGGTGCCTGCAACGCTCGGGATTGAAAGCATATGCTAGAAGAAATCATCAAAAACTATCTGATCAATACCAAAGGCAAAGACCCGGCCCTGTTCACCAACCCTGCCCTGCAGGTGGCAGAGTTGGGACTGGATTCGCTGGACATGGTGGAAATGCTGTTTGAAATTGAAGACCGCTGCGGTTTCCAGCTGCCCGACCCCACCCGCTACCCGAAAATGAGCTTCCGCGACATGCTGGCCGACATCGAGGCTGCCATCCGGGCACACAATGGCGGCGAGCTGCCAGACCTGCGACTCGAGGCGGACAAATAATTGGCCAAGGTACTGATTACCGGCATGGGGGCCATCAGCCCGCTGGGGACGGACCTGCCAACCAGCTTCGCCCAGGCGCTGGCAGGACATTGCGCCATCAGCCCCGCACCGGCAGACATTGCCAAATGGCTGCCCAATGTACTGCTGGCCCCTGCCGCAGGCGAACCGCTACCCATGCTGGACAGCAAATATGCCGGTCTTGACCGGGCCAGCCAATTTGCACTGGCCGCAGCAGCCGAAGCCATTGCGCAGGCTGCCCTTGCCGCACAGCCGGCAGAGGCCCGTCGCATCGGGGTGTTTGTCGGCATCGGCTTTGGGGGTGCCCACACTCTGGACGCCCTGTACCAGCGTTTTCAGAATGCCGTGCATAGCGATGGCAAGCGTAATCCGGTGATGGTGCACCCGCTGTCAGTACCACGCATGATGGCCAATGCAGCAGCAGCGGCCATTTCCATGCACTACGGTTTCAAGGGCCCCAGCAACACCTACTCCGTAGCCTGCGCGTCCTCTGCCGTTGCCATTGGCGAAGCCTTCCGCGCCATTCGCGACGGCTATCTGGATGCTGCCGTGGTAGTCGGTTGCGAAGCCATGCTCACCTCAGGTTCCATGCTGGCGTGGAATGCGCTGCGCGTAATGGCCAAACCACAGGAAACCGACCCCGCCCGCAGCTGCCGACCCTTCTCGCAAGACCGCAGTGGATTTGTACTGGGTGAAGGTGGAGCTGCCATCGTGCTGGAAAGTGCCGCGCGGGCAGAAGCCCGTCAGCAAGCAGCGCTGGGCGAGCTGTGCGGCTATGGCTGCAGCAGCGATGCCGCGCATCTGACCGCGCCTTCCAGCGCAGAGCAGGTATATGCCATGCAGCAGGCGCTGGACGATGCCGGCCTGCAGCCTGCCGACATCCAGTACCTGAATGCCCACGGCACGGCCACGGAAACCGGCGATGTGGTGGAAACCGAATCCATCCGCACCGTGTTTGGCAGCAAGGACGAAAGCCGGCTTGCCATCAGCTCCACCAAGTCCATGCACGGCCATCTGATAGGGGCCAGTGGCATTCTGGAATTTGCACTGGCGGTGATGGCGATGCGCAGCGGCTCCTTGCCCCCCACGGCCACGCTGGAAGTGCCGGACCCGCGCTGCGACCTGGACTACATCCCGCTGACGGCACGCCATGGCTGTGATGTGCAAGCCATCATGTCCAACTCCTTTGCCTTTGGCGGCAGCAATGTCTCGCTGGTGGCAAAGCGGTACCCGGCATGAGCCAGCCCTACCACTACCCCATGCAGTTGCAGCGTGCCGACATGGCCGCGCTGCTGCCACACCGTGGTGCCATTTTCGTGTGTGAAACCCTGTGTATCGAGGGGCCGCACCAGTTTCACGGCATCGCCCGCTGGCCGCAGGACAATGCCATCATCCAGGGCCACTTCCCAGGCCTGCCGATTGTCCCCGGCGTGATGCTGATCGAATCGATGGCACAGTTTGCCGGGGCCGGCCTGTTGGCTGGCGACCCGTATGTAAAAACCCTGCCAGAGGATTCGATCGGGGTACTGGCTGCCGTACGTAATTGCTGGTTCAAGCAGCCGGTGCTGCCCGAGTCGGCGGTGGAGTTCTTCATCCAGTGCCGTCAGGTCGCGCCCTTGCTGGTGCAGGTAAGCGCCGTGGTAAAGGTGGAGGCTGTTGAAGTGGCCAAGCTGGAAATCGCGCTGGCCTATGCCCCGCGCACCCAGTTGCTGAGCAGCGGCACGGCGGCGACGGCGGTGTAAACAGCAAGACCCTGAACGGTAAAGCCGCAGCCGGTGCAGCCGCCCGCTATCCGGCAGGCTGTTACAGCATGCCGCCGTTGATGGAAATCACCTGGCCGGTAATATAGGCTGCCTGCTCCGAGGCCAGAAAGGCCACCAGGCTGGCTACTTCTTCCGGCTTGCCTGTCCGCTTCATCGGCACCATCTGCGCCACCATGTCCTTGTCAAACACATCCTTGCTCATGGCTGATTCAATGATGCCCGGTGCCACTGCATTCACGGTAATGCCACGGCTGGCCAGCTCCAGCGCCAGCGATTTGGTGGCACCATGCAGGGCGCTCTTGGCCGCGGCATAGTTGGTCTGGCCCCGGTTGCCGGCCAGCGCCGCCACCGAAGTGATATTGATGATGCGTCCCCAGCGGGTGCGAATCATCGGCATGGTCAAAGGCTGGGTGACATTGAAGAAACCGTGCAGGGACACATCGATCACCCGGTGCCATTGCGCCGCCTGCATGCCCGGGAACACCGCATCGTCATGAATCCCGGCATTATTCACCAGCACCTGTACCGGGCCTTGTTCCAGGATCTTTTCCAGTTCGACAGCGCTGGTGGCGGCATCGGCAACGTCAAACTGCACGGCCTCGGCGCTGAAACCCTGCTCTGCCAGTTGCTGACTCAGCGCCTGTGCGGCGGCCAGATTGCTATTGGCGTGGATGATGACGTGAAAACCATCAGCAGCCAGTCGCTGGCTGATGGCGGCACCGATGGCACCACTGCCACCGGTGATCAAGGCTCGTTTCATACGGATTCTCAGCAAGATGGGGAAGCGGGAGCCAGCGCGGCGGCATTCAGCACCACGCCTAGCCGACCACTGGCCAGCAGGCGCTCGCCGGCATGCAACTCGAACCGGTACATGGCGGTGATGTCATTGCCGGACAGGCGCAGCGCATGCACCAGCAGCGGTGCGTCGGTCTCATCCAATCGCTGGCAATACCAGCGGGTTTCGCGCACGCTGGCCAGATAACCAGCAGCCGCCGGAGCGGCATCGCCAGCCAGCAGCGCACCATGTACCGCCATGGCCTGTGCTGCATATTCGATGGCATTGGCCACGCCTAACCGCCCAGCCGCACGCAGCGGATTATTCTCCAGCAGGTGGCTGCCGGTCTGACACAGGATTTCCTCTGCGTCCCAGCGCAGCACGGTATCAAGCAGACACATGCTGCCCTGATGAGGAATGCGTGCGGCAATGGCCTGGCGGTCCATCATGCGCTTACCGTCACCGCCAGCTGGCAGTCATCCAGATATTCCAGCACCACGCGCCCGGGCTGGCCGCTGGCCAGCAACTGCAGCAGCGGCAAGCTGCGCGCGGCGGGAATCGTCTGGCGCAGCCCTTCCAGCCCGGCATCGGCCATCACATTGGCCTCATCGCGGGTAAAGGCCAGCTGTAATGCAGCCTTGCTGGCCGCAGTACGCTGTGGACTAAGCACCATGCCCACCCCCATCGGATAGGGAATGGGACGCTGGCGGTACAGCGGCTCCGGGTAGGCGGTATCAAAGGCAATCAGCACCGCAGCCTGGCCGCTGGCCAGCACCTGGGTGGCGGTTTCGATCAGCGCGGCAGCAAAGGTGGCGTCGTAGGCACACAGGCTGGTGGAGGCCGCCGTGCAGCCGGTGGCAATGCCCCAATAACCAGCCGGCGCGTTGTGGACCGAGTTATGAAAGCGGGTGGGCGAAATCAGCCGCTCGTCCGATGCCAAAACCTCCAGCAGATTATGGCAGTTGTCACAATCACCGCCGGTGGAGGAAAACACATTCACCAGCTGCGCGGCATCAGCAGCGGCATCCGCCACTGCGGCAAAGCCGGTGGCCATAGCCAGTTTGACTGCCGTGCCGACGCGGCGACGCTCGGTGGCCGGCAGGGCCAGCACTGCGGGCAAGGCAAGCTCGGCCGCGACAAAGGGCCGTTCGCCACGCAGGCAGGCGGCTGCCGTGCCCCAGTCTGGCAGGCCAGGCCCCAGTACACTCAAGCCATCCAGATAAATCATTGCTGTACTCATGCATCCACCCGCGAAAAAACCAGACTGCAATTGCTGCCGCCAAAACCAAAAGAGTTGCTCAACACATGCTGCAAGGGCTGCTCCACATTGTGCAGCAGGTAGTTGCACGGCAAGGCCGTGTCGGTCTGGCTGGTACCGACACCGCCGGGCAACAGCCCTTCACGCAAAGCCAGCGCACTGAAAATGGCTTCAATGCCACCGGCAGCACCCAGGGTATGGCCGGTGTGGCCCTTGGTGGAGCTGCATGGCGTGTCTTTGCCAAACAGCGCCAGCACTGCCGCGCCTTCGGCCGCATCGTTGCTGGGCGTGGCCGTCCCGTGCAGATTGATGTAGCCGATGTCTGCCGGCTGCAGGCCGGACATCTGCAAGGCCTGCTGCATGGCCATGTGCGCGCCGCGGCCTTCTGGGTGTGGCGAGGACATGTGATAGGCATCGCTGCTTTCCCCCACGCCAGTCAGGATGATGTCGCCGGGGCGAGCCAGATCACCCCGCTCCAGCAACACATAGGCCGCGCCCTCGCCAATGGAAATGCCATCGCGGGCCGCATCAAACGGACGACAGGGCTGGGACGACACCAGCTGCAACGAAGAAAACCCATAGATGGTGGTCAGGCACAGGCTGTCCACGCCGCCAACAATGGCCGCGTCGATCAGCCCGGCGGCCAGCATGCGCTGTGCCGTGCCAAACACCTTGGCGCTGGAAGAACAAGCGGTGGACACCACCATGGCCGGACCGGACAGGGCAAAGTACTTGCGCACGAAGTCCGCCACCGAATAGGCATTGTGGGTTTCGCGATAGTGCAAATCCGGCGGCAGCGCACCACTGTGCGGATCGCGCTGGCGATAAGCCACTTCCGTGCTGAGAATGCCGGAGGTGCTGGAACCCATGAACACGCCGATGCGGTCGGCACCATAAGAGCCAATGGCTGCCTGCACCTGCGCGGCAAAGCCATCCTGCTGCAGCCCCAGCAGGGCCAGGCGGTTGTTGCGGCAATCGTAGTCGGCCAGCGTGGCGGGCAGGCGGACCTCATCCAGCGCGGCCACCTCGCCGACACAGACATCAAACTCCACCGTTTCCCAGCGTTTTTTGACAATGCCACCCCGCTGCGCGCGCAGCGCGGCAAGATGAGGGGCCTGCCCACGGCCCAGGGCAGTGGTCAGGGTGTAGGCGCTAAGTCTGAGAGCTTGCATAGACGGCGGAATAATCAGCGTGAATTGGAAAATCAGGCATCTGCCACACCGGCAGCTGTCTGCTCGGGCTGGCAGGCCTGCGGCAATGTCACCGCCTGCAACTGACGGCGGGACAGTTCCTGCAGCAGGCGCGGCAGCACACTAAGGATCAAGGGCTGGCCATCGGCCGTACGGGCGGCATTGCCGTCGTGCAGCAGCAGGATGTCACCAGCCGCCAGATTGCGCACCAGCCGGGCATACACCTGCTCGGGGTCGCGGACGCGCGTATCATAGCCACGGCGCGTCCAGCTCGCAAGAAACACGCCCTGCTGCTGCAATACCGGTTCGAGAAAGGGATTGCGCAAACCGGCAATCGGCCGGAAAAACCGCGGTGTGTGACCGGTAATGCGCTGCAGCGTGGCCTGGCCCTCGCCCACCTCGCGTCGCCAGCCTGCCGGGCCGAATAGTGAAGTCTGCTTGCGGTGGCGCTGACCATGGTTTTCCACGGCATGGCCGGCACGGGCAGTCTGCTGGCACAGTGCGGAATATTGCGCCGCGCGCTCGCCGATACAGAAAAACGTGGCTTTCACACCGTAATGTTGCAGGATGTCCAGCACCGCCGGCGTCACCGCCGGGTCCGGGCCATCATCAATGGTGATGGCCACCTCGCCACGGCGGATGGCCGCAGCAGGCAGGCGGGTCAGGTTTGGCCCCAGCAGCGCACAGCGCGGCAGCAGCCCGGCCACGGCAATCAGGCCATGCAGCAATACCAGCAACAACAAGAGCGCCAGCCAGTCATGCGGGCGATACAGCAGCGCCAGCAAGGCCAGCACATGCAAAGCACCACACAGCCAGAGAAACGGCGACAGCCTTGGTGGTTTCATCTGTCCTCCTTGCCCGGTGACTGCTGCGCGGCCAGCGGCCCATGCACCAGCCAGTGTTGCCACAGCTGCAGCCATACCGGCCAGCTGTGATCTCCCTCAATCCGGTTTACCCGCTGCGCCGGCAACAGGCTGGCCAACATGTCCTGACCATCGCGGAAGCGGTCCTGCGCACCCAGACCCAGCCACAGCGGGCAGTCCGCCTGCGTGGCCAGCCAGTGCCACCAACGGCGCTCATCCTGCAAGCTAGCCGTGGCGGCAGCCCAGGCCTGCGGCCCGCCCGCCTGGCGGATTTCCTGCAGGATATCTGCCGTACCCGGATATGGTGCCAGCAGACAAAGACCGGCCAGCTCGCCACCATGCACAGCGGCATGGTGCAGGGCATTGAAAGCGCCCAGCGAAATACCCGCCAGCCAGATGGCACGGTAGCCCTGCGTACGCGCCGGTGCAATCACCGCCTGCTGCAGGCTAGCGGCCACCGTTCCGGCCATCACCTGCTGATAGCCCACATCGGCCAGCACGATATCCACCGCCAGACCGCGCGCGCGCACGGCCGCCACCATGCCCTGCTCCAGCAGGTCTTCCAGGCTGGCCTTGGCCGGCGGCAACAGTACCAACAGTGTGTCGGCACTGCTATCGGCACGGAATGCATCAGCGAGGCAGCGCACGCGGCGTCATCCTGGCCATCATGGCGGCAAACACCAGCGCCAGCAGCGCGCCAATGGCCACCGTGCTGCCGATGAAGGACAGCACCGGCACGCTGGAGCTACCCAGCAGGCCGAAGCTGGTGACTGTGGCCAGATTGGCCACCACCAGCGATACCTCTACCTGGCGCTGCTGGTCATCGCTGCCCAGCTGCTGCTTGTTGGCAAAGAACAGCGCGTAGTTGGAGCCGATGGCCACTACCAGCAGCAGGCCCACCAGATGCAGGATGGTCAGCTGGATGCCGCAAGCATCCAGAATCGCCACTGTGCACAACACGGCACAGCCCAGCGGGATGGTGACGCGCACTGCCTGCAACCAGCCACAGCTCAGCCACAGCAACAGCAGGATGGCCAGGCTGCCCAGCGAGGAAAACACCAATGCCTCGTGGGTATAGCTGTCGAAAATGGCGGTGGTTTCTTCCAAGAGGTCGATCACCGTCACCTGCCCCAGTTGCTGTGCAGCCAGTGCAGCCCTTACCTTGTCCAGCGCGATGTTCTCGCCACTGGCTGGGCGCAGCGGCATCAGCACCAGATAACTGCCAGGCCGCTTGATCAGCATGGAATCCAGCAGCACGCTGGCCGCACTGCCATGCAGGCTGGCGCGCGTCAGCAGCGGCTGTTGCCGGCTGCGCTCCACATCGCTGACAAAGCCTTGCAAGGCTGCGGCATCCAGCGGCAGGCCTTGCACGGCCTGTGTCAGCCGGCTGGCGGTTTCCGCCGCAGCGGGCAAGGCCGCCTGACGGGCCTTCTGGGTAGCCAGGCTGGGTAGCAGTTCATCCGGGGTATGGAAGCCGCCGATCACATTCTGCCGGCTCAGCTGCTGCAATACCCGGCGGCTGCGCTCGGCCAGTTGCAAGGCGCTTTCCTGATCCGGCGCGCTGAAGCTGGCCACATAACGCATGTCGTTACCGCCCAGATCGCCACGCAGCTCGGCATCCAGCTTGTTCTGTGCCGCCGAGGTGGAGCTAAGCGCGTTGAGCTGGCGGCTCCAGATGTCCTGATGATGCAATGCCAGCACGACAGTCGCTGTCAGCATGGCCACCAGCAGCAGCCAGCGCAGGCGGGTAAGGCTGTCCAGCACTTTTTGCAGCAGCAGGCCGGGGCCGGACAGATCACGCAGGTTCAGTTGCTGCGGCATCAGGCCGGGCAGGACATAGCGCGTCACCAGCGCCGCTGCCAGCAGGCCGCTGATGGAATACAGGCCCAGCTGCGACAGGCCGGGAAAGCTGGAGCACATCAGCGCGGCAAAGCCGGTGGCCGAGGTCAGCACCCCCAGGCGGATGGTGCGCCAGAAATGGCCGGGATTGCCGCCCCCCGCGCGCTGGATGAACAGGTAGATGGAGTAATCCACCGCCTCGCCAATCAGCGTGGTGCCAAAACCCAGTGTCAGGCCATGCACATGACCAAAACCCAGGCTGACGCTGGCAATGCCCACCAGCGCGCCGGACACTACCGGAATCAGTCCCAGCAGCAGCAAGGGCAAGGAACGGTAGACCAGCAGCAACAGCGCCACCACCAGCACGGTTCCCAGCGCGGCCAGCCGCTCCACCTCACTCTGGATGATGTTGCGCGAGGCCACCGAAATGACGCTGGTGCCGCTCATCACCAGCCGGGTATCGGCATGGCGCGCCGGCAGGCTGGCAAATGCCTGCTTCACGTCCTCCAGCGCGGCGGCCTGGGCGTCGGTATTCAGGCCGGATTCGCCCAGCTGCAACAGCAGCACTGCACGCTTGCCATCGCGCGAGACCCAGATGTCGTCGCTGGTGCTGGGCTGGTTCTCGCCGATGAACTGCTCCAGTATCTGCAGGGTTTCGCCAGTGGGATCGCGCGGCAGGATTTTCTTGACGATCAGGCCGGCGTCGCCGGACATGGCGTCCAGTGTGCCCTGGATGGCATCGTGCAGGCCGGCGGCACTGAAGCGCTGCGGCGTCACCGCCGGGCTGAGCAGATAACGGTTGTTGAAGAAATACTGTTGGTCGCGCTGCTGGGTCTGGCGGTCGCCGTTCTGCACCGAAGTAAAGCGCGCATTGTGTGCCAGCTTGTCCACCAGCAGCCGCGACAGCCGGCCACGTTCGGCTTCGTCGCTGCCTTCAATCCCCACCAGCACGATGCGGGCGATAGCGCCATCGCGCAGCTGGTCGATCAGCATCTGCTGCCGCGCACTGGGCAGCTTGGGCATGAAGGCGGACAGGTCAGCCACGAAGCGGGTCTGGCTGATCACCAGCACCGAGGCCAGCATGGCGGCCAGCCAGATCAGCAGCGCCGGTTTGAAGAGTCTTGATTTCATCGGGTGCTGGTGATGGTCATTTCCGAACGGTCACCATCGGCCTGCAGGAATTCGATGGTCTTCACCTGGGCACGGGTACCGGCAATGCGGATCTGGCTGATCACCTTCTGCATGCGCGGTTGCAGCGGAGTCAGGCTCAGTTGCCACTGCTCGCTGCCACCGGACAGCGCCGGGGTGTAATAGCGCTCCAGCGCAGTGCGATCACCCGACAGGGTGGCGCGAATGCTTTCGACAAAGGCCGATACCTCCGGGCGATCAGCCAGGTTGACGCTCATCTTGCGGCCATCATTGCGCTCCAGCGTCAGCTTGTTGCCTTCCAGCAGCACCGCCTCCGCCTTGGGCTTGAGGGTGCGCTTTTCCAGCCGGTCCGGCGCGGTGAAAGCCAGTTCGCCGGATGACTCCAGCGGCTGCTTGAGCATGGCGATGTATTTTTTTTCCACAAAGGTGGCGGTGCCGGACTTTTTCTGTCCCAGTTGCTGCATCAAGTCAGCCAGAGAAAAATCGGCGGCCTGCAGTGCGGTGCTGCCCAGCAGCAGAAGCAGTCCGGCCAGGGTCTTGCTCAAAATGGATACACGCATGGTCTGTCTAGCTTTCATCCCAGAAATCATAAAAATTGAACCAGTTGTACGGATAGGCCAGGCAATGCCTTTCCAGTGCGGCCACATATTTGTCCAGCAGTGCCTGCATGGCGGCCTCCCTTTGTGACCGCCCGAGTGCGGAAAAGTCTTCCAGCAGCTCGAAATGGATACGGTAACGGTTGCCACCCAGATAGATGCCGGCCATGAAGTACACCGGGCGGCGCAGCATGGCGGCCATGCGCAGCGGCCCGCTGGGAAAGCGCGCCGGCGCGCCCAGCAGCGTGCGCTGCAGGTACTGGTCCGCCCCGGCGGCACGGTCGGCCAGAATACCGACCAGCGCGCCTTCATCCAGCCGGGCGTGCACCTTGAGCATGGCCTCCAGTGTACCTAGCGCAATGATGTCCGGTGCGGCAGCAGGGTTGATGGCCGCGAGCGCCTGATTGATCTGGCGCGCGTTTTCCGGATACATCGCCATGCTCACCTGCATGCCAGGCCGGTTGCGTGCCATGGCGCGCAGGACTTCAAAACTGCCCAGATGCGCGCCGAACAGCAGCAGGCCCTGCCCGCCACCGTAATGACGATGCAGTTCCTCGGCACCGGACAGATCGATATCGAATACATCAAAGCGGTCACGCAGCAGATAAACGCGATCGTGAATGGTGGTAGCAAAGCTCAGCACATGCCGATACACCTCGTACCAGCGCGCCGGCCGCCCCAGGCTGCGGGCCAGATAGCTGCGCGAGGCACGACGTGCCTTACCGCCGAACAGCACAAAGTAGGCGGCAATGCCGTACAGCACCAGCCGCGAGCAGCGCCGCCCCAGCAGGCAGGACAGTGTGGACATGATGCGCAGCCAGAAACGGTTGCCGCGCTCCTGCTGCTGCATCCACTGCGGCTTGGCGTTGCTGCCGCTGTCCTCGCTCACGCGGCAGGCTCCGTATCGGCCAGGAACTTGCCGTCCGCCACCTTGCTACCGGCATGGGAAATCACGAAGGACACATTACCGCTACCGATGGCAAATGCCAGCTGCAAGGCCTCGCCCGGTGCCACCGGACGGTGGAACTTGGCCAGCGCCAGGCCCGTCAGTACCAGGCCGGAGGCGGCTTCGATGACCAGTTGGGCCTGATCCAGCAGCACTACGCCGGGCAGGACGGGGCGACCGGGGAAATGTCCGGGATAGGCCGGGTGATCGGCGGCAATCTGCAGTTCGGTGTACTGCATATCAGTCCCGTCCGCTCAGATGGCTGGCAATCAGCGCCTGTACGGTGCGCGCCAGAATCTTGCCGTTGCCGTCGCGCGGCAGGCTATCGACAAACACCACGTGGCGCGGCAGGAATACCGAATCCAGATGCTGGCGCAGGCCAGCCAGAATGGCGGCGCGATCCAGCGTGGGGGCCACTACGAACACCGCCAGACGCTCCACCTCCTCACCGCTGCCGCGCTCGGGCACGCAGAACATGCCGTCCACCACGCCGGGCAGGCTGGTGAGCGTATTGTTGAGGAAGGACAGCGAGCTGCGCTTGCCGGCCACATTGATCATATTGGCCTTGCGATCCACCAGGCGGAAACGCTGTGGGCTGAACAGCTCCACCGTGTCGTTGAGCATTTGCGGGGTCTCGTACACCTCGCCCACTGCCCACAGTTCGTCGTCGCGCATTTCCAGCGCAATGCCCTGCAAGGTCTGCCAGGTGGTTTCCACATCGGTTTCACGGGTGGCTACCTGACCGGTTTCGGTGGAACCATAAATTTCCAGCACCGGGCAGCCCAGTTGCTGCCGGGTCTGGGCGGCCAGCTCGGCAGACAGCGGTGCCGTGGCCGACAGGATGACGGCGATCTCGGGCAGGCGGATGTCGGCATCCAGCAGCTTGCGCAGATGAAAGGGCGTGATCACCAGCAGGCGCGGTGCCGGCATCCGTTCCAGCGCACTGGCGATATCGGCCGGGAAAAACGGAATGCGGCCAGACATGCGGCCACCAGCCATGATCGGCAGCAGCACACTGGATTCCAGTCCATACATATGGCGGATGGGTACCGTTCCCACCACCGAACAGGCCTGCCCTGCTGCACCCCATACCCGCTCGGCCCCGGCCAGAATGGCCAGCCGCAGACGGCCAAAGGTTTTGAAATGCGGCATGGGTGTGCCGGTGGAGCCAGAGGTATACAGACAGGCCACGCGCTGGTCGAAAGGGATCAGCGGCAGTTCGGCCTGTGCCAATTCCATGCGTGGCGGCAGGGTGTTGATCTGCATATAGGGCAGATCAGCCACCGGGCATTCCGCCTGGTCGCCCAACACCAGCAGGCCCGGCTGCTCTGCCGCCACGGCGGCTATATGTTCCGGTGCCGCCGAATTGGGCAGCACTGTCACCATCTTGCGGGCGATGGCAGCAAACAGCGTCACGGCAAACCAGTAGCGGTCGGCGCACATGTTCAGCACCCGCTCGCGCGCCGGCAAGGCCGCCGCCAGGGTCTGCACCTGGGCGCGGAAGGTGGCGCGGTCGATTTCCTGCTCGTTAACGTAGGCAAACGCAGCGGTCGGGTCGGTATCGGGAAGAAGCGGTATCAGATTCATGGGCAAAATGGCATGGACGGCAACAGCAGCGGCCTAATCGGCGTTGTCGCGGCACTGCGAATATTTACGATAGGACTGTATGGTCTGGGCGATGCTGAACGGCGGGCTGTCCGGCAACACCAGTTGGCGGATCAGGTATTCACCACCAAACATCAGCCCGAGTGATACCGGCGTCAGCACTGCTGCATAAAAGGCCCACCAGGCCAGTGGTGCCAGCGCAAACAGGCCAAGCGAGAGCATGGCACTGACGGCAAAGTAAACCGTCCAGACCAGTGTCACTTTCCAGGTGTAGTGAAAGTAGGCGGCATCCAGCGGTGCAGCAATCGCAATGCGGGCAATGCGTGAACACAGCGCCCCCTCATGGGTGCGCAGCGTGCTGCCAAACATGAAGCCAAGACCGCTCATGATGCCTGCGTGCTGCAGCAGGTAAAACCAGGCAGCATGGGCCAGCAGGCGATCAAGATTGCCCACAATGGCCAGCAGACCTGCCGCGCAGGCCAGTAGCGCCGGCCAGCGCAGACGGGAATTCCAGCTGGCAGTCAGCAGCCCCAGGGTAAGTGGCGCAGCCCCCACCACCACGGCATATACCGGCGGGTGATCGGAGGAGGAGGCCAGATAATCCATCACCACATACAGCAGTCCGGCCATTGCCAGCACAGCCAGGCGCAATGTGCGCCATAGCGGACTCATTTGCTGCGGTGCTCGCGAATATAGGCAGCCAGTTTACGCAGCGAGGCGAAAATGGTGGAGTTGTCTTCGTTATCCGCTTTCATTTGCACGCCATACTGTTTTGACATGACCAGGGCGATTTCCAGAATATCAATGGAATCGATTCCCAGTTCATCGCCATACAGCGGTGCTTCAGGCGCAATATCAGCGGGGGTGATATCAAGATTGAGCGCGGAGACAATCAGCGCGGCGATTTCGCTTTCCAGCGCCAGGTCCGGCCCGGTATCTGCAGAGTGTTGCTGTTCCATGATTTGCAATAATCGTTTCTGTTTTAAGGGAATTGCCGGCAATCGCCAATGTCACACAGTTTCGGTATCATCGCCGGTCGTAATGCGCTATCGCGCGACGCATATTGATTGAGGCTTTCATTTACACCTCAAGATGGTATGTATTGCCGACAGCTAAAAATGAAGCGCGAGTATAACAATATGCCTGCCTGCTTGTCACAAGGCAAAAACAGACTATTGCACACATGTCAAGGAGGTGATTTGAACGAGGGCATGACAAACAGCAATGGCACAGCCGGAATGCTGGAAACGGTACTTACCCGCTTCTGGTTCAAGATGTTCGGCACCATGGGTTTTACCCTGGTGTTTTTTGTTGCCTATGTCTATCTGCTGCGCCATCCGGCATCTGCCGTCAGCATTGTGCCGACCACCGCAGTCGACGGCTGGGTTGGTTTCCACCCCTGGGCGCTGCCTATCTATCTGTCACTGTGGGCCTATGTATCCCTGCCGCCGGTACTGATGTTGTCGCATCGCGAGATCATCGCCTATGGCTTCAAGGTGGCACTGCCCTGCGTGGCCGGCTTGCTGGTTTTCTACTTCTGGCCCAATGCCATCGCTCCGCCGGACATAGACTGGCAGCAGTACCCCGGCGTGGCCTTCCTGAAAAACGTGGATACCGCCGGCAATGCCTTCCCCTCGCTGCATGTGGCTACTGCGGTGTTTTCCGGGCTGTGGCTGCACTGGCGGCTGCAGGCACTACGCTGGGCGCGCGCTCTGCAGTGGCTGAACCTGCTGTGGTGCGTGGCCATTGCCTACTCCACCATGGCGGTCAAACAGCATGTGGCGCTGGATGTGGCTGCCGGCACCTTGCTGGGCGTTGGCAGTGCCTGCCTGGTAGGCTTGCGCGCCCACGCCATGCAGCGGCACCGTGACCACCGCCAGCCCGGCAACTGACTACACGCATGATCAACCCTTTCCCGCAGCAAGCTTGCAGCATGTACCCAGATACCCGCTTACAGTTCTCCACGCTCAACCCGGCACTGGCCGCAGACCATGCCCCGGCAGACGCCGGGCACATTCTCGGCATGAGCCATATCGGCCAGCCCGCCAAAGCGCAGCCCTGGCCTACCCAGCCCGTGCTGATGCCCTTGCTGGGCAATAGCGCCAGCGCGCTGCAGGAATACTGGCATAGTACTGCGCCGATACGGCGTGGGCAGTTTGGGGACATCCACTTCAGCAAGGCTGGAGAGGATGTGCTGTATGGCGTGATTACGCTGGAAGAAAGCAGCATCCAGCCCGCGGGCGGTGAGTCTGCACTGCAGCGGCTTGCCGAGCAGGCCTACCGTCAACTGTTTGGACTGCTGGCCGCGGAAAACTGCCCGCACCTGTGGCGGATATGGAATTACATTCCGCGCATCAATGCCGAGCAGGACGGCATGGAGCGCTACCGCCAGTTCAATATCGGTCGGCATCAGGCTTTTGCCGCCTGCGCACGCCCGGTGGACAGCAGCCCGGCCGCCTGCGCACTGGGTACGGCCAGCGGCCCGGTAAGCATTGCCTTTCTGGCCGCCTCCCGACCGGCCCTTCCGCTGGAGAACCCCCGTCAGGTCAGCGCCTTTGCCTACCCGCGCCAATACGGCCCGCGCAGCCCCACCTTCAGTCGTGCCGCACTGGCCAGCCAACAGGATGAAGACATCCTGTTCATTTCCGGCACCGCCAGCATTGTCGGGCATGAAACCTTGCATCCGGGGGATGTGACGGCGCAGACGCGGGAAACCTTTGCCAATATCGCCATCCTGCTGGACGAGGCCAAGCGTCAGCATGCTGCCGCTTTCACCCTGCAACAGCTGGACTACCGGGTGTACATCCGCCATGCCGCCGACTACCCGGCAGTGCGTGCCGCCTTCTTGCAATGCGTGGGCGATGACAGCCGTGCCGTCTATGTGCAGGCAGACATCTGCCGTGCCGACCTGCTGGTGGAAATCGAAGCCCAGGGCTTCAGACTGCACCGCTAGGCCGATAGCCTGCCCTATCCGCAGCCAGCACCAGCGCGCAAGCACGCCGTGCTGGTCAATCACTAAGCACTATCCGCCACAAGTGCACAGTTGCTTGCCACCTTCACGGTGGCCTCCCCCTACCGTTGCCAGCTATCCTGCCGCCAGTCCGCCCATCTCCAGCCGGGCAGGTGTGGGGCATGACAGATGGCATGCATCTTGCTAAAATTTCATACATTTTAAAAAATATTCATACGCACGGTGCATCCGTCCTGCGTCTGAAAGGCAGCCCCATGCATATCCCTGACGGTTATCTCAGCCCATCCACCTGCGCCCTGGCCTATGCCGTGGCACTCCCCTTCTGGCTCGTGGCCTACCAGCGCGCCAAACGCCTGCTGCACACCAGGCTGGTGCCGCTGTTTGCGGTGTTTTCCGCCTTCTGCTTCGTCATCATGATGTTCAACCTGCCCCTGCCCGGCGGCACCAGCGGCCACGCCGTAGGCATGGCAATTGTCAGCATCGTGCTGGGGCCATGGGCGTCCATCATTGCGGTTTCGCTTGCGCTGTTAATTCAGGCGCTGTTTTTCGGCGATGGCGGCATCAGCAGCTTCGGTGCCAACAGCCTGAACATGGCAGTGGTCGGCTCGCTGGTGGCCTGGGCCGTTTACCGCCTGCTGTCTGCCGGGGCCAGCCTGTCCTCACGCCGCCGTGTGCTGGCTGCCGGAGCTGCCGGTTATCTGGCCATCAATGCCGCCGCCTTGCTGACCGCCATCGAATTTGGTGTGCAGCCCATGCTGTTTCATGACGCCAGCGGCACGCCGCTGTATGCGCCCTATCCGTTGTCAGTGGCAGTTCCGGCCATGATGATCGGCCATCTCAGCTTTGCCGGCATGGCGGAAATGCTGCTGACGGCAGGCCTGGTGGCCTATCTGCAGCGCTCCCAGCCAGAACTGCTGGCTGGACAAGCCGGCATTGGCGAGCAGTCCGGCAGCCGTGGCCGCAGCGCACGCCAGCTGTGGTATGGGCTGGCCGGGCTGATGATCCTGTCGCCACTGGGTTTGCTGGCCGCCGGTACCGCCTGGGGCGAATGGGCGGCGGAAGACTTTGCCGATCCGTCCAGCCGTCAGCAAATCATCCAGGCTTCCGGCCTGCATGCACTGCCGCAAGCCGCACCGGAAGGCTTGGCCAGACTGGCCGGGCTGTGGTCCGCGCCTTTCCCCGACTATGCGCCGGCCTTCATTCACAGCGCGGGTTTTGGCTATGTGCTGTCGGCCCTGTTTGGTGCCGGGCTAATCCTGCTCAGCCTGTTGCTGCTGTCGCAACTGGCTGGCAAGCGCGGCCTGCCACAGTGAGCGAACAATCCTTTATTGCCGGCGGACACCGCCATCGCGGCAATATCGCCGAGCGCATGGTGCATGGCTTGCAGCAGGTGATGGAACATGCGCTGGATGCCGAGGCACAGAGCGCACGCCAGGGCCTGCTGCAGCAACTGGACCCGCGCATCAAGCTGCTGTCGCTGCTGGCCGTGCTGAGCGCCGCCTTGCTGGCCCGCCAGCCCGGCAGCCTGCTGTTATTGCTGGGGCTGGCCGTGCTGCTGGGACAGTGCTCGCAGATCAGCCTGCGCCAGCTCTACCGCCAGGCCTGGCTGAGCGTGCTGCTGTTCAGCGGCGTGCTGGCGGTGCCGGCGCTGTTTCTGGTACCGGGAGAAACACTGTTCTCCCTGCCACTGCTGGGCTGGCCCGTCAGCCGGCAGGGCTTGTACAGCGCCGCCTTGCTGTTGGGCAGGGCGGAGGTTGCCGCCAGCTTTGCCCTGCTGCTGATGCTGAGCACACCGTGGATGCATGTGCTCAAGGCCATGCGCAGCCTGGGGGTGCCGGTACTGTTGGTGGCCCTGCTGGGCATGACCCATCGCTATGTGTTTGTGCTGCTGCAAACCGCCAGTCAGATGTTCGAAGCCAGACGCAGCCGCATGCTGGCCGCCCCCTCCGGCCGCATGACGCGTCAACTGGTGGCCAGCAGCAGCGGCGTACTGCTGGGCAAGGCCTTCCAGCTCAGTAGCGATGTGCATCTGGCCATGGTATCGCGCGGTTATCGCGGTGATATCTACCTGCTGCACAGCTTTCACACCCGCAAACGCGACTGGTGCGCCCTGCTGCTGGCCGTCGCCCTGCCCTTTCTCATTGTCTGGACCCACGCATGAGCCACCCGGTATACAGCCTGCAACAGGTCAGCTTCCGTTATCAGCAACACACTGCCCTGCATGAACTGACGCTGGAGATTGCCGCCGGCAGCCGGATCGCCCTGCTCGGTGCCAACGGCTCGGGCAAATCCACCCTGCTGCGCTTGCTGGACGGCCTGTATTTTGCCCAGCAAGGCGAGGTGCGCGCCTTTGGCGAAGTGCTGAGCGAAGCGGCACTGGCGGATGATGCGCGCCACTACGCCTTCCGCCGCCGCGTGGGCCTGGTGTTCCAGAACCCGGACGTGCAGCTGTTCAATCCCACGGTATTTGACGAACTGGCCTTTGGCCCGCTGCAACTGGGCTGGCCGGAGCAGGACATCCGCACCGCCATTGCCGCCACCTTGCAGCAATTCGGCATCAGCCACCTGCAGCAGCGCGCACCGCACCGGCTGTCCGGTGGCGAGCGCAAGCGCGTGGCACTGGCCTCGGTATTGATCATGCAGCCCGAAGTGCTGCTGCTGGACGAGCCGACTGCCGCACTGGACCCGGCCAGCCAGAGCGAGGTACTGCGCTTTTTGCTGGAAAGCCGTGGCAATGGCCGCACCATCATTACCGCCACCCACGATCTGGACAGCGTGGCGGACATTGCCGACCACGTCATCGTGATGGCCGAAGGCCGCTTGCTGGCCCAGGGCAGCCCGCAGGCTATCCTGGCCGACCACGCCCTGCTGGCACGCAGCCAGTTGCTGCACGCCCACCCGCACCGGCATGCCGATGGCCAGGTCCACAGCCACCCGCATGCCCACGGCCATCAGCACAGCCATGCCGGGCCGCGCGGTGGCTACCGCCAGTTGGGCCGGCGGCAGGGCTGAGCCCGGCTCAGGATGATTTCTTGCGGCGGTACAAGGGGCCGCGCTGCGTGGCCGGGCTCACCGGAATCAGCTGCACCTGGCCGTGACGCACACCGGTTTCGGCAATCACCGAACGGGCAAAACGCTCCACCTCGGCACTATCACCGCGCAGGATCACCGTCTCGATACAGTCCGCGTGGCTGATATGGGCGTGCATGGTGGCCACCGCCAGATCGTGGTGGTCGTGCTGCAGCCCGGTCAGCCGCGATGACAGCTGGCGCTCGTGGTGGTCGAACACATAGCTGAGCACTGCCACACAGGGGCCGCCCGCTTCGCCGGCCAGATCATCCTCCCCCAGTTCGCGGCGCAACATGTCGCGCACCGCCTCGGAACGACTGCTGTAGCCGCGCCGGACCATCAACTCATCAAATGCCTGCGCCAGCTCGTCGCTGAGCGAAATGGTCAGTCTTTGCATGCTTGTCTCCGGAAACAGGGCAAGAGCATAGCAGAGGAAGTGCGGCGAGCAGGCATCCGGCTGGGGAAAAGACTGCGGGGACGATACATGCAGCACTCGCCCCCGCCATAGCTTGCACCTTATGCGCACTAGCGCTGCGGATACCAGCCCACCAGCCCCGGTTGCAGATTGATGCTCACCTGTTTCACCTGCTGGTATTCCAGCAGGCCATTGACACCCAGATCGCGGCCATAGCCGCTCATCTTGTAGCCGCCCCACGGCGCTTCGTTAAAGGTGGGGTTGTAGCAGTTGATCCAGGTGACGCCCGCACGGACTTCCTTCACCACCCGCAATGCGCGAGCGCCATCGCAGGTGAACACCCCGCCAGCCAGGCCGTACGGCGTGTCATTGGCCATGGCAATGGCTTCGGCCTCGCTGGTGAAGGTCTGGATGGCCACCACCGGGCCGAAGACTTCCTCACGCACGATGTCCATGTCGCGGGTGCAATTGTCGAAAATGGTGGGTCGCACGAAATAACCGTTGGCGCACTCGCCCTCGACATAGCGCTCGCCGCCACACACCAGCGTGGCCCCCTGCTGCTTGGCGCGTTCGATATGACCCAGCACCTTTTCCAGCTGTGCGGCGGACACAATCGCGCCCATGTCGGCATCCTTCATGCCCGGGGCAATGGTCATGGCATTGGCGCGTTCGGCCAGTCGGGCGACAAAGCGGTCCTTGATGCTTTCTTCAATCAGGATGCGCGAACCGGCCGAGCACACTTCACCCTGGTTGAAGAACACGCCTATCATCGCCCATTCCACCGCGCCTTCCAGATCGGCATCGGCAAAGATGATATTGGGCGACTTGCCACCCAGCTCCAGCCCCACTTTTTTCAGGTTACCCACTGCCGCAGCGGCAATGGTTTGCCCGGTGCGGGTGCTGCCGGTGAAGGTGATCATGTCCACATCATGGCTGGCGGCCAGCTCCTGCCCGGCGGCCGGGCCGCTGCCCAGCACCAGGTTTGCAGTACCCGCCGGCAGGCCGACGGCATCGAAGATTTCAAACAGCGCCACCGCCGACAGCGGGGTGATTTCGCTGGGCTTGAACACCACAGCATTACCCGCCGCCAGTGCCGGGGCCAGTTTCCAGGTGGCCATCAGCAAGGGGTAGTTCCACGGCGTGATCAGCGCGCACACACCCACCGGTTCGTGCATGGAATAAGCATGCATCGGGCCAAAGCCGTCACTGACTTCATACACCCCGCCCTGCGGCTTGGTAATCAGCCCGGCGTAATAGCGGAAACAGGCCACTGCATCGTCCACATCGCAGCGCGCCTCGCGCAGCGGCTTGCCATTGTCCAGCGTGTCCATCACCGCCAGTTCGTCGGCGCGGGCGGCAATGGCATCGGCAATACGCAGCAGCATGTCGGCACGCTTGGGCCCGGCCATGCGCCGCCAGCTGCCATCGTGGTCAAAAGCATGGCGCGCAGCGGCAATCGCCTGCTTGCTGTCCTCGGCCACGCTGTCGGTGACCAGGGCAATCACTTCGCCATTGGACGGGTTGATGACTTCGCGGGTAGCGCCGCTGACCGAGGCCTGCCAACGGCCATTGATGTAGTTGTTGCGCACTTCCATGTTTCTTCCTCCTGCCTTGCTATTGTTGTGCCGGGCGGTCGCTACCGCTCAGGCGATGTAGATCTTGCGCAGTGTTTGTGTCACCACCCAGGTGGTAGCAGTGCCGGCCGCCAGATGGCCCATGGTGCCGGGCTGCAATTCCAGCGGCGGCCGGCCATCGGCAAACTGCACCGTGGCACTACCTGTCAGCACGATGAAAAATTCGTCCACTTCCACATCGGTGGTGACGCTGGGCGACATTTCCCACACGCCGATGCTGCAACCGTGCAACTGGCCCAGCTCGGCCGTGCCAACCCGGGCGGAGCCGCTAATGAGCTGATCGGCCGGGACTTCGCGATATTCCAGCACAATCTGCGTAGCGTTCACGCAGTGATTGGCCAGCAGGGCAAAGGGATTGGACATGCTTGCTTCCTTGGATGGTCAGAAAAGGACGAACGGATTCAGGAATCGAAACCCAGGCCCAGCGCATCCATGGTGCGCAGCATCAGATTGCGCTTGCCATGGTTGTGGTCGGCCCGGTTCAACGACCAGCGCGTGGCCTGCACGGCGACATAGGTCAGCGGCTCTGGCGGAAACGGTGGCGGTATCTCGCGCACCATGCGCAGGCGGGTACGCGGTGTATCCAGCCCTTCTATCTTGTCCAGCAGCACATTGGCGGCAAAGCGGGTGGCCCCTACGCCCAGGCCGGTAAAACCGGCGGCATAGGCCACCTTGCCGCCACGCGCCAGCGCAAAAAAGGCACAAAAACGGGTAGACGTATCGATGGCCCCGCCCCAGCGATGGCTGAAGCGCAGCCCGGCCAGTTGCGGAAAGGTAGTAAAGAAGTGACTGGCCAGCCGGGTGAACGAAGCCGGGCGCTCGTCATAGCCATCGTCCACCTTGCCGCCAAAGTTGTAGACGGCATCGTAGCCGCCAAACAGGATGCGGTTGTCGCGGGTGATGCGGTAGTAATGAAACTGGTTGGCCATGTCGGCAATGCCCTGGCGGTTGTGCCAGCCGATGGACGCCAGCTGTTGCTCAGAGAGCGGCTCGGTCATCAGCACATAGTCGTACACCGGGATGGTGTGCCAGCGGTAACGCTTGAGCAGCGAGGGAAAGGCATTGGTGGCCAGCACCACGCGGGCGGCATCCAGCTCGCCCGCCTCCGTCGCCAGCCGCACCCGGCTGCCGCGGCTGTGCAGCGCGGTGACGGCGGATTGTTCGTGAATCTGCACACCCAGCTCAACCGCCACCCGCGCCAGTTCCAGCACCAGCTTGCCGGGGTGGATCATCGCCGTGCTGTCTTTTTCCCAGATGCCGGACAGGAAGGTGGGCGAATTGAGCTCGGCGCGGATCTGCGCCGCATCCATATAGCCTTCACCACGCAATTGTTCGTCCTGGTAGGGCTCCACCGCCACCACCAGCACGCCGGTGCGCTCGAAGTCGCAGTCGATGCCGTAGCGGCGGATGGTGGCTTCGATTTCGTCCAGATTCTGCAGACCCTGCGCCTCCAGCTCGGCCATTTCCTCCGGCCAGCGCTGCTGGCCGTTTTCCTCGCCATGGGTGATGCTGGCTTCACAAAAGCCGCCGTTGCGGCCGGATGCGGCCCAGCCCACCTGACGGCCTTCCAGCAGGGTGACCGAGCGCGACGGATTGCGTTCCTTGGCCAGAATGGCGCTCCACAGACCGAGAAAACCACCGCCGACAATGGCCAGATCAGCGCTGGCCTTGCCTTGCAGCGGGGGGAAACTGCGGCGCAGGTGCGCCACATCATCTCCCCAGAACGGGCGGTTGACGCTGCCGGCCAGCGCGGCGTCGATCAGCTCTTGTTGCGGTGCCTCACGTTCAAACACGATTTGCGGCATAAAACAGATATTCCTCGGGCATGGGACAGTTCACGGGGACAACACACTGCGCCACACAAGCAGGCTGGCAGGCGGTGTATCGATCATGCGATGTCGGCACTTGGCACGCAAGTCGCGCAGCAAGATGCAGCAAGGCGCAGCCGACATCATGGCGGATAGCCCGGTAGCACTGCGCAGCCCCACACCATGCAACAGCTATCCGGCACCGGCGGGCGCTTGGGCAGCTTGTTGCTTGGCATAGCTTGAACCAGGTGATATGTTGAGGTAAATCACGAATTTCTTACCTTCAGTTTCAAAAATACTCAACTGATGAGCAAAAAAAAATCCCTCTCCCAGGTCAGCGATTTTGATATCCGCCTGCTGCGCCTGTTCAAGACCGTGGTGGAGTGCGGCAGCTTTTCCGCCGCCGAAAGCGTGCTGGGCATCAGCCGCTCCGCCATCAGCCTGCACATGGGTGATCTGGAAAAACGGCTGGGCATCTGCCTGTGCCAGCGTGGCCGCGCCGGCTTTGCCCTCACCGACGAAGGCCGGGCGGTGCTGCACGCCAGCCAGACCATGCTGTCGGCCATCGAGGAATTCCGCACCGAGGTGAACCAGCTGCACCACCAGCTGCGTGGCGAGCTGAACATCGGCATCATCAACAACCTGGTCACCCAGTCGCACATGCACCTGACCCATGCGCTCAAGTCCTTGAGTGCGCGCGGGCCGGGGGTGCGCATCAATATCTCCATGACCACCCCCAGCGAAATCGAGCTGGGCGTGCAGGACGGCCACCTGCACGTGGGCGTGGTGCCGCTGATCAACCCGCTGTCCGGGCTGGACTACCTGCCACTGTACGAAGAGCATTCGCTGCTGTATTGCAGCCGCGAACACCCCTTCTTTGCCCGTGCCGATGCCGACATCAGCGAAGCCGAGCTACGCAGCGCCGAAGCCATTGCCCCCAACTACCGGCTGACGGTGGAGGCCATGGCGCAACACCACGCGCTTAACTGCACCGCCACCGCATCGGATCGGGAAGGCATTGCCTTTCTGATTCTTACCGGCAGCTATATCGGCTTTTTGCCAGATCACTTTGCCGCTGGCTGGGTGGCACAGGGGGTGATGCGGCCGCTACATCCGCAACAATTCTGTTACGACATTCCGCTGAATGTGGCCATGCGCAAGGGGCGACGGCCCAATCTGGTGCTGGAATACTTTCTGCAAGCGCTGGAGCAAAGCCGCAACAGCTGACACCAGCCAGGCCTGGCTGACATGCAAAAGCCCCCTTGCGGGGGCTTTTTGCTGACTGCGCGAGGCGCTCGCTGACGGCTTACTTGCCAGCTTCGCCGACAAAGATTTCCACGCGACGGTTGGCTGCACGGCCAGCCACAGTGCTGTTGTCGGCAACGGGTTGACGCGAACCCATGCCATCGATGCTGATGCGGTTGGCGGCTACGCCATGGCTGACCAGATAGTCGCGGGTGGCGCTGGCGCGGTTGACCGACAGCGGATTGTTGATGGCGTCGCTGCCGGTGTTGTCGGTGTGGCCGACAATGCGCACGGTGGTCACCGGGTTCTGCTGCAAGGTGGTGGCAAAGCGGTCCAGCACCGGGCGCAGATTCGGCTTGATGTCATAGCGGCCGGAGTCAAACGATACATCGCTGGGGATATTCAGCTTGAGCTGATTGTCGGCGGTCTGGCTCACGCTGACGCCCGTGCCCTGCGAGGCTTTTTCCATGGCCTCTTTCTGCTTTTGCATATGCTGCGACCACAGATAACCGCCACCCGCGCCCAGCGCGGCACCTACGGCAGCACCGGTTACCGCGCTACGGCCAGTATGACCACCGGAAGTCAGTGCGCCCAGCAGGGCACCTACACCCGCGCCCACAGCGGCACCGGTACCGGTGGTTTGCTGGGTTTCGCTCATGTTGGCGCAACCGCTCAGGCTGGCAGAGGCGATGGCAACAGCCACCAGGGTAGTCATCAGGTTTTTCATCGTGATCTCCTCGTTGCGGTGTGTGCATCTCACACCGTCAGGGTTGGGTCCGGGCCGCCAGTATCCAGTAGGCAACAGCTGCATGGCAGGGTGCCATCTGGCATATTCCATGCATCTGCCTCAGGCAGCCCGGGCGCTGACAAGTTCACTGACGGTCGGCGATTGGCTGCGACACGTCGGTTTGATTTAATTCATATTATAGAACTGCTGACAAACCTGACGTGTAAGCAAACGTGTGCCTTGTGTAAGCAAAGGTACAGCCCGGCCAGGCCAATCTCCGGAAGCCGGACGGCCCAGGATAAAAAAAACCCCCTTGCGGGGGTGGAAGTAATGCTCTGGGTCGAACAGGGCAAAGGAAGGGATTTGATCGGTAAAACGCGTCTGATCAGGACTGTGTGGCCACCTTGGCTTCACGCGAACCCATCCACGGTGTGCCATACATGCGCGAGCGCACCCAGCCCACCACCAGCAGGGCCAGCGACAACAGGCCGGTACTGATGACTTCAACCTGGTGTTCCGGACGGATGGCCATCAGCACCACCACGGCACAGATAAAGACAATCACGATCCAGGTCAGGGTCGGGAACATCCACATGCGGAAGGCCGGGGTTTCGCCATTGGCTTCCATACGCTGACGCATGCGCAGCTGGGAAATGGCAATCACCAGATACACCAGCAGCGCGATGGTGCCGGAGGTAGCCAGCAGTATGTCGAACACTTCCTTGGGCATCAGGTAGTTGGCAATCACGGTCATGAAACCCACCACCATGGAACCCAGCACCGCCTTTTGCGGGGTGCCGTTGGGGGCGATATCGCCAAACACCTTGATGGCATCGCCACGGCTGGACAGCGAGTACAGCATGCGCGAGGCGGTATACAGTGCCGAGTTCAGGCAGCTGGCCACCGACACCAGCACCACCACGTCAACAATGGCCTTGGCATTAGGGATACCAATCAGCTGCAGGGTGCGCTGGTAGGAACCCAGGGCGGCCAGTTGCGGGTCGTTCCAGGCTACCAGTGCGGTTACCACAAAGATGGAACCCAGGTAGAACAGGCTGATCCGCCATACCACCGAGTTGGTGGCCTTGGTGATTTGCTGCTGCGGATTATCCGATTCAGCAGCGGCAATGGTGACGATTTCAGTACCCAGGAAGGTAAACATGGTGGTAAGCATGGCACCCAGCACCGCGCCAAAGCCCTTGGGCATGAAGCCGCCCTGGTCAAACAGGCGAGCCGTGCCACTCACCTGGCTGCCCGGAATCAGGCCGAACATGGCGGCACCGGCCACGCCCAGGAAGGCTACGATGGCAATCACCTTGACCAGCGCAAACCAGAACTCGAACTCGCCGTAGTTCTTCACGCTGAACAGGTTGGTGATGGTGAGCAGAACGGTGATGCCCAGCGCAAACGCCCACATCGGCACACTGGCAAACCAGGCATGCAGGATGGTGGCGGCGGCATTGGCCTCCAGCGGAATCACCAGCACCCAGAACCACCAGTACAGCCAGCCGATGATGTAACCGGCCCAGTGCCCGATGGCACGGTCGGCATAGGTGGAAAACGAGCCGGTATCCGGTGCGGCAACCGCCATTTCACCCAGCATGCGCATGACCAGAACCACCAGCAGGCCCGCCATGCCATAGGCCAGCAACACGGCGGGGCCGGCTTCGGCAATGGCGTGGCCGGAGCCAACAAACAGGCCAGCGCCAATCACACCGGCAATGGACAGCATGGTGACGTGACGTTGCTTGAGCCCGTGGCTCAAGCTTTGTGATGAAGCACTCATGAAAGATTCTCCCAAAACCGGCAGCCTGCGTGGGCAAGGTCCGCCAGTCATGATGTTTTATTGTTTTATGTTTTTTGGAAATGACCCACATTACTTCTTGGACACGGCGACACCGTGCCACTGCCCTCAGGCAGTGGCGGCACACGCCCGTGCTTACAGCTAGCCGGGGCGGACAGGCTTACCGGGACGGCTCAGCCGGTCCTGCCTGACGGCATCAGGCCTTCAGCGCGGCTTCCAGCTTGGCCAGCGCTTCGGCGAAGATTTCGTCTTCGATGGTGAGCGGGAACAGGAAACGCAGCACGTTGCCGTACACCCCGCAGGTAAGCAGGATCAGGCCGGATTCCAGCGCCTTGCTCTGTACCTTCCTGGTGAATTCGGCATCCGGCTGGTGCGTGCCCGGCTGGTTGAATTCCACGGCCACCATGGCACCCAGGCCGCGTACGTCGGCAATCTGCGGAATGTCGCGTTTCAGGCTGTGCAGCTTTTCCTTCAGCAAATCGCCCAGCTTGTTGGAACGCTCCAGCAGGTTTTCTTCGCGGATGACATCAATCACCGCACCCGCTGCAGCCAGGCCCAGCGGGCTGCCGGCATAGGTGCCGCCCAGCGCGCCGGGAGCCGATACATCCATCAGCTCGGCCTTGCCCACCAGCGCGGACAGCGGGAAGCCACCGGCCAGCGACTTGGCCATGGTGGTGAGGTCCGGGGCAACCGGGTAGTGCTCCATGGCAAACAGCTTGCCGGTACGGGCAAAGCCGGCCTGCACTTCGTCGGCAATCAGCACGATGCCGTGGGTATCACACAGCTGGCGCAATGCCACCACCCACTCTGTCGGTGCGATATTGAAACCACCCTCGCCCTGAACCGGCTCGAAGATGATGGCGGCTACGCGCTTGGCTTCGATATCGAACTTGAACAGTTTTTCGATGCTGGCCAGCGAATCCTCAACCGACACACCGTGCAGGGCATTCGGATAAGCGGCGTGGTAAATCTCGCCCACAAACGGGCCAAAACCGATCTTGTACGGGGCCACCTTGCCGGTCAGCGCCATGCCCAGCATGGTGCGGCCGTGGAAGGCACCACCAAAGGCGATCACACCCGGACGGCCAGTCGCAGCGCGGGCCACCTTGATGGCGTTCTCCACGGCTTCCGCGCCGGTGCTGAAGAAGGCGGTTTTCTTGGCGAAATTGCCCGGTGTCAGCTGGTTCAGTTTTTCTGCCACGCTGACATAGGATTCGTAGGGAATGATGGAATACGAGGTATGGCTGAAGCGGTTGAGCTGCTCGGCCACGGCGGCCTGCACCTTGGCATGCAGATGGCCGGTATTGAGTACGCCGATACCGCCGGCGAAGTCGATGTAGCGATTACCTTCCACATCCCATACTTCGGCGTTCTTGGCCTTGTCGGCAAAGAAAGTACACATGACGCCCACGCCACGCGGGGTTGCATCCGCCTTGCGCTGCATCAGGTCCTTGTTGCTCATGCTGTTTCTCCTGTCATTAACAAAACGAGTGGCAATTTTTTAAACAGTCGATACCTGGCTACAGTATCCAAAGCTGTCAAATCCTTGTATCAACTGGATTTTCCATTGCATCTCGGCACACCAATTCTAATCACGCGTTTAACAAAACGCCACAATGAATATTATTTTAAACACGATTAAACGGCAGACAGCCATGCCCGACAACAGGGCAAGCCATTGAAAAAAAACGCTTTATCAGGAAAGTTGAACACAGAAGAAAAACAGGGGAAATTCAGCAAAAACACATCAAAAATCTGCCAGATGCCACAAAGAATTAAGCACCACGGCAAACTGTCTTTGCGTGAAGAAAAATGACATCAACAAGCCCATGCAACAGCGAAGGCAGGCATGGCGGACAGCGGCAGACAGCCGCCGTCCGGGCTCGGGCAGGGGAATGATCGCCGCAGGCAATCAGCAACAGACAACAGGCCGACCAATACAGGCGTACTGGGCTACCAGCAGTTGCCCGTGCTTACCGCCGCGCCGGCAGAGGTGACATTGCTCTTGTTGCCAAGATGGTCGAGCTGGTAGATGGCGCAGGCATCGCTGGCCTGCACGCTGCCGGTCACTGGCGTAGCCTGCAACGTATAGCCGGGTACGGTGCCGCTGCTGACCGATGCCACGGTCACCGTGTAGTAGTTCTGGCTACTGCCGGGTACCGAAATGCTATTGCTTGTATAGCCAAGTGTCGTGGGTTGGGAGGCATAGGCATTGTTCAGCGCGTAGTAGGACTCCTCGCGCGAGGCCAGCTCCAGCAGCGCCGTCTTGGCTACCGGTCGATTCCCCTTCTGCACATAACTGGTGTAGGCCGGAATGGCGATGGACACCAGAATCCCCAGAATGGCCATGGTGATCACCAGCTCAATCAGGGTAAAGCCGTTTACCCACGTGTTGCTGCGTTTCATCTTCATCTCAATTCAATCCATGTCAGCCTGCTGCCACTGGTGGACACCCCCTGGGTGTTAACGGCAATCACGTTGCCGGTGGCATAACCGGATGAGGTTTGATACACCAGATAGGTTGCGCCGCTATAGGTCACCACCTGGAAAGAGCCGGTGGCACTGAGCTGTACCGCATTCACCACCAGGCCGTTCACGCCGCTGAAAGAACCACTGCTGTTGGCAAAATAGGAGGTAGTGAAATTGCCGCCGCTCGCCGGGCTCAGCGCGTAGCTCCAGCCGGTATCCACACTGTTTGTGCAGGAGGTGATGTTGCTGGTTGCCGGAATGGTGCTGCTGAAGGTAATGGCACCATTCAGGTATTGCGGGTTGTAGATCAGCTGCTCGTTCTGGCTGCTGCTGTAGGGGAAATAAAACTTCCAGCCATATTGGGTATTGCTGCTGCAAGACGAGCTATCCACCCAGCACACGGTATTGCTGGATGTGGAGCCATAGGTTGCCACCGTAGTGCTGCTGGAGGTGGTGGTGGAGCTGAGGGTTTGCGTTACCAGCTGCGAGGCACTCAAGGTGCCCGGGCTATTGGAGGTGGTGGCAAACTGGGTGGAGGACAGTGCATTCCAGGCACTGACATTCCAGTCCCATACGCCATAGAAATACTGGTCACCAGAAGCATAGGTACTGGAGCTGCTGACCGTGGCCGATACCTTGCTGCCGGTACCGAAATACACCATCACCCGTGGCAGGGTGGAGCTGGCCTTCAGCGTGGCCACCACCGGCTTGGTGGTAATCGGCTGCAGCGTACCACTACTGTTGAGCCCGGTGGAGAACAAGGGCTGCTTGGTGCCGGAATAACTGGACACCACCCACTTGCTGGGGTCGCTACTGGTCAGGTCAAAACGCCACAGATTGCCGAACAGATCACCGGCGTAGACATAGTCGGCAATATTGTCGCTATCCAGATCCACCGGCGTGACATAGTAGATGCCGTTATTGGATTTATTACCGGTGGGGTCCTTGCTGGGGCCATAGCCAGTGGAATACTCGTAGAAAGTCTCGGTCCCGGTGCTGGGGTCTATCATCATCACGAAAATGGACGCTACCCCGGTAGCGCTGTTGTAGCCGTTACCGAATACTGCACCCCATTTGCCATTGTGGAAGCGGGTGATCACCGGCGTGCCCACGGTGTACCCCAAGTCGGATGCACATGAACCGGAACTGTAAGTACATGTCAGGGTGGAACTGTTCCACTCCCCTTTCACCAGGCTGGCGGCGTTGGATTCGGAGAAATTGGCCGGCGTGGTGACATCCAGCGCATAAATGCCCTTGCCCCCCGTACCCATGCCCCCTACCAGCCAGGTATGCCAGCTGTTGTTGTAGAACACGTCGCCACTGGTCGGGGTGGCGTCCACAAAGTAGGCATGCGAATAAATGATATTGCTGTAGCTGGTGAGATAGGAGGTCACCACCGTTCCAGGTACGTAGGCCAGCAACTCCTTGCCGTCATTGGTGCTGCTGCTGTCATACACGCCGGAGCTGTTGTAGGCCCCGCTGCGAAAGCCATGCAGCATGCCGTCGTTGGCACCGACAAACACCAGATTGGTACGGGTCAGGTTGTTGGCGGCAAAGGTGGGGTAAGTCACCGCGCTGGAACCGTTCTCCGGCAGCGAAGCACTGCTGATGATCTTGTCCGACCAGCTGGCGGTATAGCTCTTCAGCGGTGGCCCCACCCAGGTGGGACTGGAGTTGATCACATCACCCATCACGCTGGTTCGGCTGCGATACGTGCTGCCTTCACTGGTGCGGTCCCCGCGCAAATAGGAAACCAGCGCAGTCGATGAGCCCAGTGCGGTCTGCTGCGTGCTGCTCAGATTGCCCAGTTGAAACGCCACTCCGGCCAGCGAGCTGTCATTCCAGCTCAGGATGCTGCGACTGCTGGAGCCCTGTGCGCTGGCAATGGTGGTACCGGTGGTAGAGCACGATCCACCAGTCAAGCCACAGCCACTATCCCAGCTTGCGGTACTGGCTACCGATACTGTGCCGGAGGAGTCCGCCGTAATGGCATTGGAAGTGACCCCGCCATACCAGTTGCTGGCGTTGTAATAGGCCAGATAAGCCTGGCTGCCGGTTTGTACTTCGGATGACTGCTGATTCAGGCCGGCACCACTACTGGACGTCGTCAGCGGAGCTGCCTGGAAGCAGGTAATTTCGTGGTAGTTGGTGGAGCCGCCGGTAGAGGCAGCAAAGCCAAAAGTCAGGTAGGACGGCAGCGTACCGCCGATGGAGGTGATATCGATGCCATTGGCAATGGTGGTCCAGGTACCACCGTTATAGCTGTAACGCAGGGTGAGCAGATTGCCGGTGGTGATTTGCAACTGATAGCTATGTGGCTTGGCACTGGCGCGCGTGGTGGCCGATTCATACAGCGGTGTGCTGCTGGAAACCTTGTACGCTCCGTTGGTGGTGCCACTCAGGCTGTAAAACGGGTAATCATCAATAGACGTGGTTGTGGTGGTTGTTTTGGCGTTATGCCCACTTCCGGTAGTCGTCGTGGTACTTATCGCACCACTGTTACACATGCTGATAATGGAAGATGAGTTGTAACTCGAGTAGGTATCGTTACTGATATCTCCCTTACCCCGGATGGCAATCGCACCAGCGGTCTGTCCAGTGCTACTACCCGATGCCGTGTTATCGCTTTTATTGGAAAAATTGCCGAATTCATCCATGCCAATGGCCAGATAGCCATTGTGAATCCCGGTTGAGCCATAGCCGGTCATGGTTTTGTTGGTGGCATTGCCGCTTTGGTTGGAGCAGGAATAGCCCAACGAGCCACCATTTGCCCCCAGCGAGGAAGGTGCAGTGATTTTTTGCGCGGAGGACAGCAGGAAAAAGCTCAAGCCATCAGCCCCGCTGCCGCCATAGCTGTAGCTGGTCCAGGTGGCATTGATGCCGGTATTGGCCGGAAAGGCATAGCCATTGCTGTCGCCGGCATAGATGATGCCGCCAGTCTGATAATTCTTGTTATTGGTCAGCCGCAAGGCCCCTTTGCCGGAGGCATCCGGAATGGTACCGGTCGTCCCGCCAGAACCAGAGCCGCAAGCCGGAATGATGCCGGCACTGGTGGAGCTTGCCGCACCGGAACTGCCCGCCGTGGTGGAACCTGCTGTCAGGCAGGCACCGGGGCTGCTGGTATTGGTCGTGGTCTGGCTGGCAGTCAATGAACCATAGGCATACCAGTTGACCGAATTGGTGGTACCGGTAAAGTTGTCCACCACCGTCAGGGTGGAGGCAGCAACCACCCCGCTGCATAGCAGTCCGCTCCAGCCCAGCAGTTGCGGGAGCCCACATACCATATGCTTAGGATTTGCTGTCTTCATCACACTCATCCGCTGATTCACGCCCGGCCAGCAGGCGGCAGGCTGGTTTATTGACCGACATTCTGTACATTGCCGCTGGTACTCATTGCATATGTGCTCTGCAGCACGGTTACCGCCTGGGAATTGCCGCCATAGCCCACGGCGCTGATGCGGTAAATGCTGTAACCGGTTGTGCTGCTGACACCAACGTACTGAATGTAAAACATGGGACTGGAGGCAAACATCGACAGCCCACTGGAGGCAATGCTCATGCCGGGCGGGGTATAGCTGACTCCCACCGTCCAGGGCAGCGAGGCCGGGCTGCTCAGCGCATTGGAGCAGACCACCGGACTGGTCACGACCGAGGAACAACTGCTCCCCGAGCTGCCATTGCCTTGTGCCAGCCACCATTCGGCATAGATGAGCGCTGACTGAGCAGCCTCGAAGGAACGCCCCTTCTCGCGAAAGCCCCCGGCCATCTTTCCTTGCAGACCCATATTCCGCATCATCACCACACACCAGATCGCGATGATCATCAGGAACAGCAGGGCGGTAATCAGTGCAAAGCCCTTGCTGCGCCAGCTGGCAATTCCTGTTGGTAGCGGCCTCATCAGCTTGTTCCTCATTACTGGTTTGGCAGCGAGATGGTTTGCGAGAAGGTCACCGACTGCGGAGCCACTCCTTGCTGGAAGCAATAAAGCTGGGTGATGACCGGCTTGACTGAATAAACATAAGGCCAAGCACTGCTGCTGGTGACCACGCCTGCCGAGGCATAGCGGGTGACCGATCCACTCTGGGACGCATCAAAGCCGTAGAGGAATTTCACATTACTGATGCCGACATAGCCGACACTGGTACAGATAGAAGCCGAAGACGGATTAAGCCCCCCGACAACACCGACTGCCGTGGCACCATTCAGGCCACAGGTCAGTTGCTGGGTTGTGGCCGATGCCGACAGCTGATTGATATAGGTCGCTGTCGTGGAAGAAGCATTGCTGCCACCCTGACAATTAACCACGCCGTCGTTCTGCGCACTCTGGTAGCGCACATACAGGGTGTCCGGCGTGCTGGATACACCGCTGTCCACACCGTAAACAACCTGTCCGGCACTGAAGGACACGCCACTGACCGTACTGCTGTCTGCGCTCAGTGCCGTGGCAAGCGTGGCGGAGGCCGGGTTGGGAAAATAGCCGGCCGACTGGATGACCTGGCTCAAGATGGTCATCGCCATCCGCTGGTCATCCTGCATCTGTGCAATACCGCCCTGCCCCTGGCTGGTTTTCCTGAACGACAGAAACAGTGCCGACAAGGCCAGCAGAAACACCAGGCCAATAGTCATGGCGACCATCATTTCTATCAGCGTAAAACCATGTGATCGATACCGCTTTGACGAGAGCAAGCGGCTCATGGCTGCACCACCATCTGGTAACTGGCCGTAGCAAAGGCACTGCTGGCCGTCGTGGACGTCAGCGAACTGGTCATGGACTTTTCCTGCCAGGAAACAGTAATGGTGCAGGACACCGGCGCGGTGGTACTGGAGCTGCAGGAAAAAGTGCCGGAAGCAGACGGTAAGGCCAGCGCACTGGCAGACAACTCACTGCTCCATTGCGACACGTCATAACCGGCCACCTGGGATGCGGTACAGGTACTGCTGCCACAGCTGCCCGCAGTGGAGACAGAGCTCTGTGTCACTGTCCCGCTTACATTCTGCCAATACGCCACATTGGCATGCATGGCCGCTGCCAGACTCTCCGCCTTGATCGCGGCAATACCACGCATACGTGCCGAATTGGTGTTGTTAATACTGAGCGCCTGCACCCCGGCCATGCCCAACAGCCCCATCGAAATCACCAGCAGAGCAACCAGGATTTCCAGCAAGGTAAAACCGGCAGATTGCTGCAAAGAGCGGATGCACATGCTAGCAACTCCCGAAAGTGTCACTGGCACCAGACTTCACCACATGCAGCAGACCAGCGTTGCTCACATAAAGACACTGCTTGTTGAACTGGTTGGCACTGCTGGTGGCTGTGCCTGCTGCCACCGTGAATTTTCCGGTAGTACCAGTACCCAGTCGTGAAAAGCAGATTCCGTTAGACGTATTGCTGCCGGAATAGGCAAAAGTAATGGAATCGCCACTGCTTACCGCAGAGGCAACACGCAACACCGCGCTGGCTGCCAGGCCATTGCTTACCGTGCACGTATTGCTGCTGCCCGGCAACATGACGATCCAGCCACTGGCCATGCTGGTGGAGTTATTGCAGGTACTGCCATTGCTGGACGCACACAACAGGATATTCTGCCCCTGCTTGATGGCCTCGTTTCTGGCATAAGCCAGATCCAGACTGAGGGCATTGATTTCGGCACTGACATTGCTACTGTCCAGTGTGGTGCGATAAGTGGATACGGCCATTACCGTCACAATGCTGGCAATCACGATTACGATCACCAACTCAAACAAGGTATATCCAGCGGACTTTATCAAAGCGAATATATCTTTCAGAAAGCAGCAATGCAACACAGTAAAAACAATACTGAAAAATCGGCAGGATGCGAGATTTTTACTATCTCACCATTACATGAAAACCTACGCTACCAATCGCATTGATACTAACCGAAACAAACACGTGCATCCATGACACAGCAACAAGCACAGGATTAAATTAACGTAAAATAATGCTAATAATAGTATTCAGTCTGATAGCAATTTTTTCATCAAGCATCAAATAAAAAAATCAATTCTGGCAATCAAAAAGAAATAAATCCATAAAATCATAATAATGACTGAGCCATCAAGAAAGCATGATCAAAACAAATACTACCCGCACCAGGTAGCACTCAAGGCCATGCATGCAACTAAAGTCGTATAGGAGTGATTGCCCCGGCGCTATAGGCTGCATGCATGACGCTTAGGTCATGTAATCCATGTTGTTCTTGCCTGCAGTCCGGGCTGGCCCAGCCAAGAGGCCGGCCTGTCAAACAAGGAGATAACACAGTGACAACCACGACTTTCTTTATCCCTGCTGTCAACGTCATGGGTGCCGGTTGCCTGAAGGACGCCATCCAATCCATTCAGACCTATGGTTTTCGCCATGCACTGATTGTTACCGACAAGGTATTGGATGAAATCGGGGTGGCGGCTCGTATCCAGAAGCTGCTGGCCGAGCGCGATATCCAGGCCACCATTTTTGCCGGAGCCAAGCCCAACCCGACCATTGCCAACGTCGAAGCCGGGCTGGCCGTGCTGCAGGACAAGAAATGCGACTTCGTCATCTCGCTGGGCGGTGGTTCTCCCCATGACTGTGCCAAAGGCATTGCACTGGTAGCGGCCAACGGCGGACAGATTGCCGACTACGAAGGGGTGGACCGCTCGAAAAAGCCGCAGCTGCCGCTGGTGGCCATCAATACCACGGCGGGTACTGCCAGTGAAATGACACGCTTTTGCATCATCACCGACGAGGCACGCCATGTAAAAATGGCCATCGTCGATCGCAATGTCACGCCCATCCTGTCGGTCAACGACCCGGACCTGATGATTGCCAAACCCAAGGGCCTGACTGCGGCAACCGGCATGGATGCCCTCACCCATGCCATCGAAGCCTATGTTTCCACCGCAGCCACCCCCATTACCGATGCCTGCGCGCTAAAAGCAGTGGCGCTGATTTCCCAGTACCTGCGCGTGGCAGTGGAAAACGGCAAGAATCTGGAAGCGCGCGAACAGATGGCCTATGCCGAATTCCTGGCCGGCATGGCATTCAATAATGCTTCGCTGGGTTATGTGCATGCGATGGCACACCAGTTGGGCGGGGTATACGACCTGCCGCACGGCGTCTGCAATGCCCTGCTGCTGCCGCATGTGGAGGCGTTCAATGTGCAGACATCGGCCGCCCGCCTGAGTGATGTTGCTGCGGCCATGGGTGTCAATACCCAGGGGCTGACTGCAGAAGCCGGTGCCAAGGCCTGCCTGGTGGCCATCCGCAAGCTGGCTGCCGACATCGGCATCCCGGCCTCACTGAGCGAACTGGGCGTAAAGCGGGAAGATATTCCCCTGCTGGCACGCAATGCCCTGCAAGATGCCTGCGGCCTGACCAATCCGCGCAAAGCCAGCCAGGCAGAAATCGAAAGCATTTTCGAGGGGGCAATGTAAGCCCCGGCAGGAATAACCCGCCCCGCAAGGACGGAAGGTGAATGCAAAACCGCCAGGCTGCGAAGACTGGCGGTTTTACTATTGCAGCTTACTGATGGCAGCTGCCGGTATTGGTTTGACTGCAATACACGATATTACCGTCCTGATCCACCGAAATGGTGTCGGTTCCGGCCTGGCTCATGCCGGCAACCGGGGTGGCCACCAGGGAGAAACTATCGGCCGTGGCACCACTGGCAGCAATATTGTACAGCGTGGTACCGGTGCTGGGCGCGGTGGCCAGCGGCAGGGTAGCCGAGGCATAACTGCCCTTCTCCGCATACAGCCGTGCCATGTAGTGGGCATCTTCCACCAGATTGGCCTTGGCTGCCGCCTGATTGCCCTTGATCACATGCTGGGTGTAGGACGGATAGGCAATGGCAGCAAGGATGCCGACAATCGCCACCACGATAATCAGTTCAATCAGGGTAAAACCAGCTTGTGTCTTCATGCTTTGCCTCAGAAAATTTCGCGCCAGCTGATGCGCCGGCCTATCGAACTGGCACGGGGAATCAGCTTACCAGCGGCCACATTACCGTTGCTGCCGCCGGTGCCGCCCACGTAGAAGGTCAGCACCTCATTGGTATTGGTGGTGGAAGGATAGGGATAGGTCCCCATCTGGCCCGAGTCGGTGGTGGTGTAATCGCCCAGATTCACGGTGGTGACGGTAAAGGCAATCGACAAGGCAGATGGAATACCGATGTTGTAATTGATGCCGGATGGAATGGTGGTTTTACCATCGGTAAACTTTACCGTATCGCCATCCGGCGAAGTGCTGCCGGTATTGATCTTGCCATCACCATTCAAATCAAAGGCTGGAGAGGAAGGTGCCCCGCCGGTCATCAGATCCAGCGCCATCACCCAGCCGCTTTGCTGATTTACATTGCTGCATACCTTGTCACTACCTTTGAGCACCTGAGTGGTGAAATACAGCTTGCCCAGCGCTACCACCGGCTGGTAGATCATGCGTTCACCATTGCTGCTGTCCATATTGAACACCCAACCGGCGCGGTTGCCGCTGGGGCCAACGGACAAGCCACCCGTGGTAGCCGCATCGGTAATGGTGGTGGTTTCACGGAATACCACACTGCTGCCAAGCTTGCCCGAGGCGGTAGATGTCGCCGAGCCATCAATCGACGCAGTTCCGTTCAGATTGGCCACCTCACCATCAGTAATGAAGGTAGAACTGCTGTAAGTCAGATTGGTCTTGGTCTGGTCGTCGTAAATGCCATACAAGGACTGCGGATATACCGTGGTACGGTCGTTATAGGTCGTGTTCTCGTACAGCATGCGGCCGGTACCGACATAAATCATGTAGCCGCCGCCATTGACGGCATAAATCGCCGGTGCAGCCACCACCGGCTGGTTGGCCTGGGTGGTAAAAAACTTGCTGACCGATGTGGTGGTGGACGTACTGGTTTGTAATTTGAAGCGCCAGATATTGCCTGCCTGGTCGCCCGCATACACATAATCCGCCACCTTATCGCCATTGATATCCAGTACAGCAGGCGAGGATAGACCATTGCTGGCAGTGCCGGTATTCAGCTCATACAACATGGCACCGGTTTTCAGGTCAATCACCATCAGGCTGCTTACCTTATTGGTGGAGTCATAACCGTTGCCGGTAATCATCGCCCATTTCTTCACCCCGTTTACATAGACCTGTGCGATCACTGGCTTGGCAAAGGTATAGCCCAGATTGGCAAAACCGGAATCAGCCGGCACATGGTCCCACAGCACATTACTGATACCGAATACACTGCCACCAGTCAGCAAAGACGGGTTAGCCACAGTATTGCTGATATCCAGCGCAAACAGGCCCTGCCCGCCCTGTGCCATGCCACCGGTCAATACCGAAGTAGTCGCCGTGGAAAACTGGTTATCTCCGCCGCTGACATTATTGAAAGTCAGACTGCCGTTGACAAAATACAGGTGGGGCTGCGCGCCACCATAGGTGGTGGAGCCCAATGCGGTGAGATTGGCTACCGTCACCGCGCGCGGAATATAGGAAAAGTCTTCGGTGTAATTGCTGGTGGTACGACCGAATACATGCAGCATGCCGTCATTGGCCCCCACGGCAAAACCGGCAGTTGCCGTGCTACCAAAAGGCGTGGGGGTGGAATCGATAATGTCACCCAGCGTCGACGGGCTGGATTTGTCACTGCTGCGGCTACGCCAGCCACTTGGCGAGCCTCCTGACAGATAACTGAGCAAGCTGCTGCTGCCACTGTTTACGCTGCTGTACAACGCACCATTGGCAGAAGGGCCGGTGCTGGTAAAGATATTGGCCAGACGTGTACTCGCCGACACATTGAATACGATAGGGATGGTGGAGCTCAGGCTAGCCAGGCCAGTACTACTGCTTACACTGTAGGCATGCAACTGGCCGGACCAGTCGCCAGAATAGAAGGTAGCCTGGATTGCTTCGCTTGGATTGGTCGGCTTGCTGGCAACAACCGGTACGTTGGTGGCCGTGGTAGAGGTAATGCTGTTCAAAACGGATTTTAGCGAGTTGGTTAGCGAAGTTTCATCACTGGAGTTGAAGCTTTGCCCCCCCCCCGCCGTTGCAGTAGCCGCCAACACCTTCTGGCCATCGTCCGTCGCAGGCAGACCAAAACCAATGGTGTAAGTCACCATTGGCTGCGCCGTCGCTGCGCTATAGGCATTGCCCTCGGTATCGGTATTCACCCCGTTGGGAACCACTCCATTCTGATAGTAAAACCCGGCATAGCGCACCAGCGTCGTGTCAACACCGGAGGCCACACTGGGCATGGTCACTCCGACCGGGGTATAACTATTCAGAGAAACAGAAGTTCCGGATTTATTCTTCTCGGTAGCATTGACCACTTCATCATTGGGATAGCCGTCTGAAATGAAAATGACAAAATTTTTCTGGCAGACATATTTGATGGGCGAAGCATTGGTATAGTCTTGTGGTGCCTGATAGCTTGGATAGCCATTCCAGCCAGGCCGCCCGGAAAACGAGCGCATAATATTATAAAACGCACCAGCACTCGGCGTACCCAAATAATCGGTCAATCCACTGCCATTAATATCATTAGTAAAATTGGTAAGTTGAGTGCTGGAAGTAGATAATGTGGGATCACTCCAACCATCCAGCTTCAAGCTGGATCTTAAAGGAACATACCCCCCATACGACCTGGAATTCGGACCATAATTAAAATGGAACAAGGCCCAGTAAGCCATATCCCAATTATTGTTCAGCAAGTCGGTCAACACCTTGCGCGCAATGGTAATTTTAGCTGGATTGGATGTACTTACTGAATAACCATTGGGAGCATCTTTCATACTCCCCGAGTCATCCACCATCAGGGCAATATTGGGCCGTACGGTTTTCTGATTCAGATAGAGCGGCACCGCCGGATACGGATTCGCAGCAAAAACCGTGGCAGAAAATAGTGCCAGCACAGCTGCCGTGCAAACAGTAACAGAACGGGACATGGGCAGCTGCCTCAGGAAACGACGTAATAACTTTGCAAGGTCACCTGGGTATTGGCATTGCGGCCCCAGGCACGGGAAGTAATACGGTACAGTGACGCACCGGTAGTACCGGTTACCGCATCGGAATAATTACTGTCCAGCAATTCAATGGTGTAGCGCGGTTTTTGCATGGTATCGGCAGTAATGGTGCAGGTAGAGCACGGCAACGAATTGAGATAGGTACCGGTAAACACATTGCTGCGCTCCCAGGCATTGGTCCCGCCTGCCGACTGGCTGGGCAGGCAGAGCCCACCGCTGCAATCCGTTGCAAAAGCACTGGCAACAGGCTTGTTGCTAGCCACGTAGCTTTCACCTGACTTCAATCCCAGCTCAGCCAGCTGGAATGCCAGCGTGCGGTCGTTCTGGTTGCTGGCGATTTTCTGTTCGGTCAGCAAGGGCTGGGCCCCGTACACCACCAGCAAGGCAATCACGGCCAGCAGAATCAGGGAAACAATCAGGCTGGCACCACGCTGGGCACCTGACGACCGGAAATTCAACTGGACTTGTAGCATTGCTTGCCCCTGATGGCTGCAGTGGTCTGGTAGGTCTGGGTCAGGTAGCCATAGCTGTTGCCACTGGCCAGCGGAACCTGGTTCTGGCTTTGTACCGTCAGCGTAATGCGCACCGATGACACATTGCGCCAGTTACCGACCGAAGCGCGGCTTCGGTAGGTCACCAGGCAGTTGACGCTGTCTGTCACCTCGCCGTATTCATATTGCAGGCCGGTGACATTGCTGATCAGCTCGTTCGGCCCTTGCAGGGTGCCGGCCTGACCCAGTTCGGTCATCACCAGCGCACCGCTG
The DNA here is from genome assembly GCF_030150775.1 of Aquitalea sp. Taxonomy (NCBI): domain Bacteria; kingdom Pseudomonadati; phylum Pseudomonadota; class Betaproteobacteria; order Neisseriales; family Chromobacteriaceae; genus Aquitalea; species Aquitalea sp. Next base: position 25,223 of record NZ_JASLFG010000029.1, on the reverse strand, counting down.
CTGTTGACGAAATAGGCGCGGGATACCAGGTCCATGATGTCGGCACCGGAGGTCATGCTGCCGACATTCACCGACACCCCCGCCGAAGCCAGACCGGTGGTGGTCTTTTCCAACAAGATCTTCTGACAGGTGCTGGCCACCCAGTACTGCTGCCCCACCGTATAAGTACGCTGGTTATTGCTATTGGCAGAAAAAGTAGCCAATCCACCAGAGGCAATGGCTGTTGCCTGCGCCGTACCACGGCCATACTGAACAGCCAGGACATCGATGGACGCAGAAGCAGTCTGCCCGTTAAGCCAGCTGGACGCCGTAGACGACGCATAAGCCGCAAAGGGCAGATAACTGCCACCACTGGTGATAAAGGTTTGATACACCGCAGGCGAACTCACCGCACTGGTATCCACCGTCACCGCCGGTGAAGCCGCCGTGTTGTTGGCATCCAGCGTGGCGCAGCCATAGCTGCCAGCCATGCGCAGGTCACGCGAAATCTGCATCAGGGCAATGCGTGCATCCTGCTGCATGGCTATGCGCTGGTTGACCACATTGAAAGTGCGCTTGCTGTTGACATAAACCGCTACAACTGCCCCCAGCACGATCATGCCCAGGGTCAGCGACACCATCAGCTCGATCAGGGTAAAGCCGCGCATCCGTTTCATGGATTTACTCATGGTTCAAACTGCAAGACATAGCCATACACCCGGGTGGTGGCACTAGCTGCCGACGAATTGGCGCTATTGTTTCCCAAGGCGGTATTGGCAGTTTTTTCCATGGCGGCCTTCCAGGCCACCCGGATCATCAACTTGCTGCCGCCGGTACAACCACCAAGCTTGCTGTCATCAAAATTGATGGTGGACGAAGCCGTGCTGTCGCGACAGACAATGGCCCGCACATTGTTCTGGCTGCTGTCGGAGAAAGCCGTGGCCAGATTGTTCTTGAACTGGTACAGGTCATAGGCGGCCATTTGCGCACTGCTGCATGCGCTACCGCTGGCTGCATTGCACAGGGTGGAAGGCACGGTGGTGTGGTCGCTATAACTGCTTTCCACATAGTTGGTCCAGTCTTCGGTCACGCTACCGCTGGCATTGATGCTGGCATAGGAATTGGCGCGCATGGCATCAGCCACTTCAGCGGCCAGCATGGCGGCCACGCCCTGCTGCTCGGCTTCGCGCACCGTTTTGAGCGTACGCCCCTGCATGCCGGCAATGGCCAGCATGCCAATACCGACGATCAAGATGGAAATCAGCACTTCCAGCATGGTGAAGCCGTTCATTTTCTTCACGAGCAGGCTCCGCAACTGTTGTCCGTGCTGGTATCACAAGCCTTGCTGCGGCCAGAGCCACTAATCAGGATGACCCGGCACAGATTGTTGGTACTGTCCTGCAACACCAGCTTGCGGCTGTTGCCATCCAGCAGGCGGCCATCACTACCAAAGGCAATCTGCTTCACCGTGGCCACCGGGCTGGCAGACATCACCAGATTCAGCGCCGCACCATTATTCATCTCGCCGTAGTAGGTAAAGGTCTTGATGGCTTCGCCACTGTCATAGCTACCCATGGTGCCGGTGCTGATATTGTCGGCGTACACCAACTGCCCATATCCCCAGTTGTACTTGCTACTGGTTTGCGAGCTAAGGCAGCCGCTGATGCTCATGCTATTGGTATTGAGATTGGCCGAGCAGATATACACCGGCTGGTTGCGCCGCACCGCTTCAGTACGGGCGTAATTGAAACCCGCCACGATGCGGTTGGCTTCGGTAGCAATCTTGTTGCTGGCAACCAGGGTTTGTAGTGCCGGCGTGGCAATGGCCATGATCAACGCAGCCACACTGATAGTGACCAGCAGCTCAACCATGGAAAAGCCACAGTTCTGCCTGCGTAATGCTATCGGCTTGCCAGCAATGGAAATGGACATAGATCGGGAGCTTAGGTGCAGAACGCACACTGCACTGCAGCATGTCGATATCAAGCACTGGTAAAAATTTTATCCATTCTACATAGTTAAAGTACATTTACAAGATTTATCATTCTTAACACTGAGCAATATCAAGTTATTTTTCCGAATAAATCGTTAATAAAAGAATTAATTGCTTAGTTACGAACAGGACATTTCAGTAAAAAAACAATCATTCAACATTAAATTAAATGCTTATTTTCAAATAAACATAAAAAATCATCAACTTACCCTCGCCAGCCCACTCCTCCCCGCTCATGCAGCCGCAGCGCCTCACCCAGCCTATGCAATTGCCATCCGCATCCTTTTCTGCGCTGCAGCATGGCATGCCATTCCCGGATGCCCCTTGCCGAGCTGCACGTCGTGCTGAAATATCTGTTCTCCACTTGCAAACTAGACGACTGGTCTAGTACTATCTCCCCATGTCACGACTCAGCCAGTTTTCCGATACCCGCGAACACCTGCTTGCCACCGGTGAATCCATCATCCTGGGCAAGGGTTTTTCTGCCGTAGGCCTGGCCGAAATCCTCGGCTGTGCCGGTGTGCCCAAAGGTTCGTTCTACCACTACTTCCGTTCCAAGGAAGGTTTCGGGGTGGAAATGCTGCGGCGTTACTTTGAACATTACGATGCGCGCCTGCTGGAAGCACTGGACCCAAGCCAGGGGGATGCACGCAGCTGCTTGCTGCGCTACTTCTCCGGCTGGCTGGACCGTCACCAGCAATGCGAAGAAGGCAATCAGAGCTGTCTGGCCATCAAGCTGGCGGCCGAAGTGTCCGACCTGTCCGAACCGATGCGAGAAGCCTTGGCCGAGGGCATGGGGCGAGTCATCCTGCGCCTGGCCGACTGTATCCGCCGCGGGCAGCAGGAAGGCAGCTTGTGTACCCGGCTGTCAGCCGAAGACACGGCGGGCAGCCTGTACAGCCTGTGGGTAGGTTCCGCCCTGCTGTTCAAGGTGCAGCACACCCAGCAGCCCATGCTGCAGGCACAGGCGCTGACCGACGCCATGCTCAAGCCTGGTGACTGTCAGGCAAGTTAAAGCAGTAAAACGGATTTATCTTACCCGCCCCTGCGGCGGGTATTTTTGACACATCAACTAGACGACCGGTCTATTTATTTTCACCCAAACGGGAGAATGCCATGAACAGCACACTGGAACTGATGCAACAACATCGCAGTATTCGCAGTTATCAGGACAAACCCGTCCCCGCCGAGGTACTGGATGCGGTGCTGGACGCCGCCTGGAAAGGCCCCACCTCCATCAACGGCCAGCAGGTGTCGCTGGTGGTGGTGCAGGACGCCGCGCGCCGCCAGCAGATTGCCGCCCTGGCTGGTGGTCAGCCGTGGATTGCCCAGGCCCCGGTGTTTGTCACCCTGGTGGTGGATTTCTACAAGACCCGCCTTGGCGTGGAAGCGGCGGGTGCCGAGCAGGTGATTCAGGACAGCGTGGAAGGCTTTGCCGTAGGCGCAGTGGACGCCGGCATTGCGCTGGGCAACCTGATGACCGCCGCCCGTGCCGCAGGCCTGGGTGTGGTGCCGATCGGCGGCATCCGCCGCAACCCGCAAGCCATGATCGAACTGCTGCAATTGCCGGAATATACCTTCCCGATTGCTGGCGTGGTCATCGGCTATACCGATCAGGACAGCAGCATCAAACCGCGCCTGCCGCGTGAGAGCTTTGTCCATCACGAACACTACCAGACTGCACAGCTGCCGGAACAAATCCGTCAGTACGACCAGACGCTGGCCGCCTACTGGCAGCAGATCGGCCGCCCGGATGGCCTGCCCTGGACCGCCAATACCGCACAGTATTACCAGAACGTGTATTTCCCCGAAGTCGCCCCCGTCGCCCGCAAGCAGGGCTTTGGTTTTGACCGTTGATCAACTTGTCTTTGCCTACAGGAAGAAGCTGAAATGAGTCTGGATAAACTGTTTACCCCGCTGCAAGTGGGTGCCGTTACCCTCAACAACCGCATTGCCATGGCCCCGCTTACCCGGCTGCGCAATACCGAACCGGGCGACGTACCCACCGATCTGTCGGTGCAGTACTACACCCAGCGCGCCAGCGCCGGGCTGATCATTGCCGAAGGCACCCATATTTCCCCCACCGCCAAAGGCTATGCCGGTGCACCGGGCATTTACAGCGAAGAACAGGTGACCGCCTGGGGCAAGGTAAACGCCTCGGTACACGCCGCTGGCGGCAAGACCGCGCTCCAGCTGTGGCATACCGGCCGTATCTCGCACCGCTCCTTGCAGCCGGATGGCGAAGCACCGGTAGCACCGTCGGCCATCCGCGCCGAAAGCAATACCAATGTGCGCCAGCCGGATGGCAGCCTGGCCCGCGTGCCCTGCGATGTGCCGCGCGCACTGGAAATCTCGGAGCTGGGAGACATTCTGGAAGACTACCGCCGCGCTACCGACAACGCGCGCCGCGCCGGTTTCGACCTGGTGGAAATCCACGGTGCCCACGGTTATCTGCTGGACCAGTTCCTGTCGCCCGAGGCCAATGTGCGTACCGATGCCTACGGTGGCAGCGTGGAAAACCGCGCCCGCTTCCTGCTGGAAGTGGTGGATGCCGTGGTGGCCGAATGGGACGCCGCCCACGTGGGCATCCGCATTTCGCCGCTGGGCGTGTTCAATGGCGTGTCCAATGTCGAGCAGCAAGACATCGCCCTGTATGTGATCGAACAGCTGGCCAAGCGCAAGCTCGCTTTCCTGCACATTTCCGAGCCGGACTGGGCCGGTGGCCCGGCGCTGAGCGAAGCCTTCCGTCAGGAAATCCGCAAGCGTTATCCGGGGGTAATCATCGCCGCCGGTGGCTATAGCGCGGAAAAAGCGGAAAAGCTGATTGGCGAGGGCTATATCGATGCAGTGGCCTTTGGCCGCAGCTATATCGCCAACCCTGACCTGGTGGAACGCCTGCAAGCCGGGGCAGAGCTGAACACTCCGGATGCCGCCACCTTCTACGGTGGCGATGCACGGGGCTATACCGACTACCCGACGCTGAACCACTGAAGCTGAATCAGCAATAGCACATGGCCGGGCCGGCAACACGGCCCGGCACACACCACACGAGAAGGCACACCATGAAAAAAGTCCTGTTTGTTCTCACCAGCCACGACACCCTTGGCAATACCGGCCACAAAACCGGTTTCTGGATCGAAGAATTCGCCGCGCCCTATTACGCGCTGGCCGACAAGGGTGTAGCCATCACCCTGGCCTCGCCCAAGGGTGGCCAGCCGCCGATCGACCCCAAGAGCGCCGACCCGGCCTTCAGTACCCCGGCCACCGAACGCTTCAATCAGGATGCCGCCCTGCAAGCCGTACTGGCCAATACCGTAGCCCTGGACAGCGTAAAAGCCGATGATTTTGACGCCGTGTTCTACCCCGGCGGCCATGGCCCGCTGTGGGACCTGGTCGATAACAGCGCCTCCATTGCACTGATCGAAGCCTTTGTCGCCACCAGCAAGCCGGTGGCTGCGGTATGCCATGCCTCGGCCGTGCTGGTGAATGCGCGTGATGCCGCAGGCCAGCCACTGGTGGCCGGTCGCAAGGTCACCGGTTTTTCCAATACAGAAGAAGATGCAGTGCAGCTGACTGACATCGTGCCACTGCTGGTGGAAGACGCCCTGCAAGCCAAGGGTGGCATTTATGAAAAAGGCCCGGACTGGGGCGTATTCGTGCGCGAAGACGGCCTGCTGATTACCGGCCAGAACCCGGCATCGTCCGAACTGGTGGCGGAAAAACTGCTGGCCCGCCTGAACGGCTGATTCTGTATCAGAGGGCGGACAGGCAGCGCAGCACCGCCGGTTCCAGCGTAAAGCGGGCCGGCGCCTGCCCTACCAGTTCGCCATCCACCTCCAGCGGGCAGCTCTGCCCCTCCACCAGCAGGCTGCGCACACTCAGGTAACGCACCCGCTCGTCCAGCACCGGCTGTGCCTTGCGCAAGCTGGGCAGATGCCGCAAAAAGTCCAGTCCGCCACCGCGCTTGATCATCACCACTTCCAGCAAACCATCATCCAGCCTTGCCAGCGGTGCAATGCCCAGCCCGCTGCCAAAATAGCGGCCATTGGCCACACACAGGCTGAGGAAATCACCACTGATTACTTCGCCGCTCTCCAGGGTCAGCTGCATGCGGCGTGGCCGGTAACGCAGCAAGGTGAGCAGGATGGACAGATAAAACGCCACGCTGGCCGGCAGCCAGCCAGGCAGGCGGCGCACCTGTTCGACAATGGCCGAGCTGATGCCCAGTGAAGCGATATTGCCAAACCAGATCACCCGCTCACCGGCCTCTCCCGGCAGGCTAAGCCGCCCCAGGTCGATGCGGCGTACGCGCTGGCTGGCAATCAACTGTTCCAGTTGTTCCAGCGAATCGTTCACCCCCAGCGAACGGACAAAATCATTACCGGTGCCAAACGGCAGCGCCCCCACCGCCACCCGCTCGCGTGCGGCAGCATCCGCCCGCATCACACCATTGATTACCTCGTGGATGGTGCCATCGCCACCCACCGCCACCAGGTAATCACAGCCCTGCTGCACCGCGGCCAGCGCCATCTGCTCGGCACTCACGGCGGATGTGGTGATATGGATGTCCACCTGATAGTGGGCAGCAAAGCGCTGCAACAGACGATCCGGCAAGCTGCGCGGGCAGCGCAGGCCATGCAGGATGAAAACCAGCCGGGTCTGAACCATAAATAAGCTATCGGAAATTAACCATTGGATTATCAGCCAGAACATCGGCTTTTGACACCCGCATACCCAGCGCTGCCAGCGCGCCACCGGCACAGCTGTCAGTAAAATCAATGCACTGATCGCGGCGGGTAACTGGCTGGCAAGGCTGTTTTCTGGTAAATTTGGCGGTTTTGCTGCGCCCTATTCGGCTGCCAGTACCTGCCGGGTGAGACCGATCCCGCGTGCGTATTGCGACAGCACTTTGCCGCAAGGCCAGGCAAGCTGCGCCAGCAAACCCGCCTCGACTGTTTATCGATGGATCACGCCATGAAACCGAATACCCCGACGACTGCGGAAAAAGCACTGGTTGTGCTGTCCGGCGGTCAGGACTCCACCACCTGCCTGTACTGGGCGCTGCAAAAGTTCGGCGCAGCCAATGTGGAAGCCGTCACCTTTGACTACGGCCAGCGCCACCGCGTGGAGCTGGACTGCGCGCGCAAGATTGCCGCCATGGCTGGCGTGCGCCAGACCGTGCTGCCCATCGACACCTTTGCCGCCATCGGTGGCAATGCGCTGACCGATGACAGCATTACGCCGGAAGAAGGCAGCCGAGACGACGATGCCCTGCCCAATACCTTTGTGCCGGGCCGCAACCTGATTTTCCTCACCTTTGCCGCCGCCTTCGGTTACACCCGTGGCGCGCGTCACATCGTCACCGGCGTGGCGCAGACCGACTACTCCGGCTACCCGGACTGCCGCGAAAACACCTTGCAGGCGCTGCAACTGGCGGTGCGACTGGGCATGGACAGCCGGGTGGAACTACACACCCCGCTGATGTATTTGAGCAAGGCCGAAACCGTCACCCTGGCGCAGCAAGTGGGCGCAATGGAAGCGCTGGCCTGGAGCCACACCTGCTATAACGGTGCGGTACCGCCTTGTGGCCATTGCGCCTCCTGCGAGCTGCGCGCCAAGGGCTTTGCCGAAGCTGGCGTGGCCGACCCGCTGGTCGAACGCTGCAGCAAGGAGGCCTGACATGCATGCATCCTGCCTGCTGGCCGGTGGCCGCTTTGAAGCCGCCCGCCATGTTCCCGGTAGTGACGAACACCGCCTGCATGGCCTGCACGGCCACAGCTTCCGCGTGCTGGCCCGTGCCGATGTCACCCATATCGAACAGGCCGAACTGCAAACCGCGCTGGCACAAGTCCTGGCTCCGCTCGACTATGCCGATCTCAACCAGCGACTGCCGCAATGTGACGATCTGAGCCTGGCCCAGCACATCAAGGACGCGCTGAACTGCCCCTCCGCCCTGCTGCTGCAAAGCGCGCCGGAGCGCGGTGTGATGCTGGAAAACGGCAGCGCACTGAACTGGATTGCTGCCAGTTTCGAAGCCGCCCATCACCTGCCCCATGTACCGGCCGGCCACAAATGTGGTCGCCTGCATGGCCATGGTTTTGGCGTACGCATCGTAGCCGATGCCCGCCAGCACAGCCAGGCCCAGCTGGAAGCCGCCTGGGCACCGTTGTTCCTGCGGCTGAACCACCGCTATCTCAATGACATCACCGGGCTGGAAAATCCCACCAGCGAAGTGATTGCCGCCTGGCTGTACCACGCGCTGCAAGACACAGGTCTGCAAGGCCTGGCCTGGGTGGAAGTGCGTGAAACCCATACCGCTGGCAGCCAGTTCGATGGCAAGCGCTTCCGCATCTGGAAAGAGCAGCGCTTTGAAAGCGCCGTGCCCTTCGACAGCAATGGCAACTACACCGGCCACAGCTATCTGGTACGGCTGATGCTCACCGGCAGCCTGGACCGCACCATGGGCTGGCTGCTGGATTTTGGCGATGTCAAAGACCGCTTCAAGCCCATCTACCGCCAGCTGGACCACAACCCGCTGGACAAGCTGGCTGGCGTGCGTGACGGCCACAGCCAGTCGGTGGCCGAATGGGTGCATGCCCATCTGTCGCCGCTGGTACCGGAGCTGGCACGCATCGACCTGATGGAAAGCGCCCATCAGGGGGTATCGCTGCTGTTCCATGACGATATGCGCTGGCCACTGCTGCAGGGGGAATGAAGATGTACACGGTAAAGGAAATCTTCTACACCCTACAGGGCGAAGGCCGACAAGCAGGCCGCGCCGCGGTGTTTTGCCGCTTTAGTGGCTGTAATCTGTGGTCTGGCCGCGAGGAAGACCGCAGCAAAGCGGTCTGCCAGTTCTGCGATACCGACTTTGTCGGCACCGGCCCGGATGGCGGCAAGTTTGCCACCGCCGCCGAACTGGCCGCACGCATTGCCAGCGAATGGCCGGCGGGCAGCGGCGGCACACCCTATGTGGTGTGCACCGGTGGCGAGCCACTGCTGCAACTGGACAGCGCGCTGATTGATGCCCTGCATGCCGAGGGTTTTGAAATCGCGGTGGAAACCAATGGCACCATCGCCGCGCCGGACGGTATCGACTGGATCTGCGTCAGCCCCAAGGCCGGCGCGCCGCTGCTGCAAACCAGCGGCAACGAATTGAAGCTGGTCTACCCGCAAGCCACCCAGCTACCGGAAACCGTCGCCCACTTGCAGTTCGATACCTTCTACCTGCAACCGATGGATGGCCCGGAGCTAGCCGCCAATACCCGCGCCGCCATTGCCTACTGCATGGCATACCCGCGCTGGCGGCTGTCGGTACAGACTCACAAGGTGGTGAATATCCGCTAGGTCATCGGGCAGAATATCCTGCCCGATTTTTTTTGCCTGCTGCTGTAAGAAAGCGTTAGAGCCGTCGACTTATGGAGCAGGAACAGTCGCAAGCAGCAATAAAACCTCATTCAATTTCAGTCAATCAGCGCCAAAATCATAAAATTTCGGCGAATTGAAAAAAATGAGCCGCTGGCTGTAAGAAATTCCGCAGTGCTGCGACTGACTCCTGAACCCGGCCACAGCCGGTCACCACCCAACAGGAGATAGACATGAACACTTCCAAGACCTTGCTTGCTTCCGCACTCGGTGCCGTTGTCACCATGGCAGCGCTCAGCGCCACACCCGCAGCCGCTGCCGACATGGAAAAATGCTATGGCGTGGCCATGGCCGGCATGAACGATTGTGCCTCTGCCACCGGTGTGCATGGCTGTAAAGGCCAGGCCAAGATGGACAAAGACCCCGGCGACTGGAAAATGGTGGCAAAGGGTAGCTGCGAACAGATGGGTGGCATGACCATGGCACCAATGAAACAATAAGCAGTCTATTGCAAATATGCCCAAGCACGGGCCAGCCCCGGCCCGTGCAGCGTAACCCACCTATGCTTTAACTTGCTCCACAGGAGAAACATCATGAATGCATCCAAAGCCCTGCTCGCCTCCGCCCTTGGTGCTGTTGTTGCCATGGGCGCGCTCAGCGCCACCCCGGCCGCCGCCGCAGAAAAGGAAAAGTGCTTCGGCATCGCCCAGGCTGGCAAGAACGACTGTGCCTCCGCCACCGGCGCTCACTCCTGCGCTGGCCAGGCCACCAAGGACAAAGATCCCGGCGACTGGAAATACGTAGCCAAGGGCAGTTGCGAGAAAATGGGCGGCAAGCTGGCCAAGTAAACGTCCGCCTGCCCCTTACCCTTTCCGGACTGAAGCAGAACCATGACCCACTCCGCCCTCCCCGCCATCGCCGGCATCGGCCTGCGCGCACCGCATTACCGCCAGGTGCTGGACACCCTGCCACCACTGGGCTGGGTGGAAGTGCACAGTGAAAACTTCTTCGATGGCGGTATGCCGCTGGCCATGCTGCAGCGCGTGGCAGCACGCTATCCGCTGTCACTGCACGGCGTGGGCCTGGGGCTGGGTTCGCTGGTGCGCCCGGACGGAGAACATCTGGCCGCGCTCAAGCGGCTGGTGGATGCCATCCAGCCAGCGGCGGTGTCGGAACACCTGTCCTTCAACCACAGTGCGCAGCGTTATGTGAACGACCTGCTGCCCATTCCCTACACCAGCGCAGCGCTGGAGGTGATTGCCAGCCACGTGGCGGAAACCCAGGACGCGCTGGGCCGGCGCATCTTGCTGGAAAACCTGTCCAGCTATGTGGAATATCCCGGCAACGAGATGAACGAAGGCGAGTTTCTGGCCGAGCTGGTAACACGTACCGGCTGCGGCCTGCTGCTGGACGTCAACAATCTCTACGTCAATGGCATCAATCTGGGAACGAATGTGCAGGCCGTGCTGGCCGCCCTGCCAGCCGAGGCCATTGGCGAAATCCACCTGGCCGGCTATAGCGAGCGCGACGGCATGCTGGTGGATACCCACAGCCAGCCGGTACACCCCGGCGTATGGCAGTTATACACGCAGGTGATAGAACAGCTAGGCCCGCGCCCGACGCTGATTGAATGGGATCTGGACATTCCGCCGCTGGATACGCTGCAAGCCGAGGCAGCCAAGGCCGAGGCCATTCTGCAAGGAGCCCGCCATGACGCCTGAAGCACGCTGGCAGGCCGAGCTGCTGGAACTGATTGCCCAGCAAGAGCAGCAGCCGGATAGCACGCTGGGCTTGAATGCGGCCGGACTGGCGGTTTACCGCAACAACTACCGGCTGGGCCTGATCGAAACCCTGAACATGATTTACCCGGTGTGCGGCCAGATTGTCGGCACGGAATTCATGACCGGGCTGGCACGGGAATACAGCAAGCGCCATGCCTCGCATAGCGGCAACCTGCACAGCTATGGCGCAGCGTTCGGTGATTTCCTGCAGGATTTTCCACCGGCACAGACGCTACCGTATCTGCCCGATGTCGCCCGGCTGGAATGGGCAGTGCATCGCAGCTATTACGCCATCGACCAGCCGCCACTGGCCGCGACGGCGCTGGTGGATGTCCATCCGGATCAATTCGGTCAGCTGCGCTTCAGCCTGAGTGACAGCAGCCGGGCACTGTCATCGCCCTGGCCTGTGGTTTCCATCTGGCAAGGACACCAGCCCGGCCAGACGCTGAATGTAGACCTGGAGGCCGGCGGCGAACCGGCACTGGTCAGCCGCCATGCCGGCAAGGTTCGCGTACAAGCCCAAACCGCAGGCATGGCTGCACTATTGCTGGCCCTGCAAGAGGGCTTGCCGCTGGAAGAAGCAGCCGGACGGGCCTTGTCGGCAGAAGCCGGCTTCGACCTGCAAGCCGGGCTGGCCCGCCTGTTTGCCGACGGACTGCTCAGCAACTACCAACTGTAAACCAAGGCTTGTTCACCATCCGCCTCCTTGGCGGAGGGGCGCGGCTTGACCACTCCACGGGAGACCGACCATGCCAGTTCTCAGACAAAAACTGCTGCCGCTGCAGCAGCTGTTCGACCAGGCCAGTCACTGCGCCCGTCCGCTGGTACTGCTGCTGTTCCGGCTGTGGGTGGCAAATGTATTTTTCAAATCCGGCCTCACCAAGCTGGAGGACTGGGATACCACCCTGCTGCTGTTTTCCAATGACTACCATGTACCACTGCTGCCGCCAGCCCTGGCTGCGGTGATGGGCACCTTTGGCGAAACCGTGTTTTCCAGCCTGCTGGCCTTCGGCCTGTTTGGCCGCTTTGCCGCCGCCGGGCTGTTCGTGGTCAACCTGATGGCGGTGATCAGCTATCCGGACCTTACCGATGTCACCCGCCAGTTCCATTACTACTGGGCCATGCTGCTGCTGGTGCTGTTTGCCTTCGGCCCGGGATGCCTGTCGCTGGATGCCGCCTGGCAGCGCTGGCGGACCCGGGGCAAGTCCTCACGCTGAGGCCGCCCGGCGTACATCCCCATTCCGGCTGTCGGCCTGCAAGTGGCATAATGGCGGCTTGCTCAACAGAATCCATGCCAGCCCATGTCCATTACCCTTGTCATTCAGTCCCCCCGTCTCGATAACCGCGAGCTACAGGAGCTGGCCAACCTTGCCGGTGCCAGCAGCATCCAGCAGCCCAGCCCCGACGTGGCACGGCTGGAGGCGGTCGACCCGGCCAGCCGCGATGCCATCAGCGCCTGCTGCCAGACACTGGGCTATGACTTTGCCTTTGTCGATGGCAAGCTGAAACTGGCAGATTTCGGCCTGCTGGTGTCCGACATGGATTCCACCCTGATCACCATCGAATGCATTGATGAAATTGCCGACATGCAAGGCATCAAGCCGCAGGTGGCCGCTATTACCGAACGCTCCATGCGCGGCGAACTGGATTTTTCCGCCTCGCTGCGCGAACGGGTGGCCTTGCTGGCCGGCCTGTCGGAAAGCGCGCTGGAAAAGGTTTACCAGGAACGCCTGCAACTGAGCCCGGGAGCGGAACAACTGCTGGCCCGCTGCAAGGAAAACGACATCCGCTTCATGCTGGTATCCGGTGGGTTCACCTTCTTTACCGAACGTCTGAAACAACAGCTGGGACTGGACTATGCTTACGCCAACCAGCTGGAAGTAGTGGACGGCAAACTCACAGGCCGCGTAGTGGGGGACATTGTGGATGCCGCAGCCAAACAGCGCCTGCTGATCGAAAAACGCAGCGAACTGGGCTTGCGCCCGGAACAGGTGATTGCCATGGGCGATGGTGCCAACGACCTCTTGATGCTGGGCGAGGCCGGTGTCGGCGTGGCCTACCGTGCCAAGCCGGTGGTGCAGGCCAAGGCCGACGTGGCCATCAATATCGTTGGGCTGGATGGTGTGGCCAGACTGTTTGCCTGATGCCAGGCCGCGCCGGGAGGATGCCATGAATGCCTTGCCTGCACTGGACAGTGCCAGTTTTGATGCCCGGCTGCCGCTAAGCGTGCAGCTACTGAGCGAGGAAGAGTGCTCCCCGGCGCGCCAGCGCGAAACCCGGCTGGCGCTGCGGGTGCTGGCCGCCCCCAGCGAAATGCCGGAAGAACCGGACCCGATGCTGGTGCGACTGGAAGCCAAGCTGGACCTGGCACTGGAAATCGCCCTGCTGGGCCACCACCCGGAGCGTCCGGCACTCACCCCCTGCCGTCTGGGACTGGACAGTATTGCCTGGCTATCCGACCATCCCTGGCGGGTGGGCGATACGGTACAGATTGCGCTGATGCCCAACCCGGATTCGGCATTGATGCTGTTTCTTGCGGCCCATATCGAAGCCCAGACACCAACCCCCGACGAGTCCTACGCCATTACCGCCAGACTGCAACTGCCAGCTGATGAACAAACCAGTCCGTTGTGGGAGCGCTGGGTATTCCGCCGCCACCGCCGCGCCATTCTGGAGCGCTGAAGCCGGCGGCCATCATTCCCTCGGCAATACCCGGCAGCCTGGAATAGACTGAAATGATCCGGCAACACCGCCAAGCAGATCAGGTATGCCATCATGGCCAGCTTCCCCGTCTTCCAGTCGCTGATTGATACCGTACAGGGCGGGCTGCTGCTGGTACAGCCGGACAGCGGCCACATCCTTGGTGCCAATCAACTGGCCGCCATTTTACTGGCCACACCCCATGCACAACTGATAGGCCAGCCCCTGCGTGACTTTCTGCCGCCCGGTGAAACACAAATTCCCACCCTGCTTGCCGGTCACGACATGGTCTATAACCGCAGCATGCAGTTGCAAACCGCAACCGGGCGCTTGATCAATGTCCAGTTTTCCCTGCGGGAAGTCCTGCTTGATGGCAGCAGAATCATGGTGGTCAGCTTCAGCGACAGAACCGAACAGCAGTTGATGAGCCAGTTGCTGAACTTCGAGCAACAACTACTCGCCCGCTCGCTCAAACTGGTCAAGCACCTGCACCAGCAACATGTCGCCGGTGCCGAAGACGACCAGCTCACCGGGCTGATCAGCATGCCGGAACTGCTCGCCGCCGCCCATACCGAAACCGGGCGTATCCGCCGCTACGGCGGTGCGCTATCCGGCATGGCCGTGCAAATACTCAGCCTGCCCCCCGCCGGTGCCGACACAGAAATGGCAGCAGCACGCCGACACCTGCTGCAGCTGGCAGCCAGTATTTGCATGCAGGCCACGCGGGACAGCGATCTGGTGGCACGACGGGAGGAAGATGTTTTTCTACTGCTGCTACCCGGCACGTCATTATCAGGTGCCGATGAGCTGGCCCCCCGGCTGCTGCTGGCACTCAGCCAGCCAGCCGGTTTCGCCGACGTGCAGACGCTACCACTACGCTTATGCATAGGCATCAGTGCCTTGCGTGACGATGAACAGGCACCCAATGCCATGTTGAAACGCCTGCAAGGCGCACTGGATCAGGCCCGCATGGCCGGCAGCAACCGGATATTCCGTCAGGAGTAGGCAGGCTCAGGCCCGGCCCTGGCGGGCCAGATGCACAGCCATCACGGCCAGCACGCCCCCCATCAGCCAGCGCTGCACGCGCAAAAACAGCGGGCGTCCACCAAGAAAACGTGCCATGCCACCGGCCAGCACAATCAGCACACCGTTTACCAGCAGGCTGATGGCAATCTGGGTAAAACCCAGCCACAAGGACTGGGCCAGTACACTGCCCTGCGCGGTATCAATGAATTGCGGCAGCAGCGACAAATACATCACCGCCACCTTGGGATTCAGCAGATTGGTCAGCATACCCATGGCAAACAGTTTGCGCGGGCTGTCCGCGTCAAGCTGGCGCACTTCGAAAGGCGAACGGCCACCGGGCTTGAGCGCCTGCCAGGCCAGATACATGAGATAGCCTGCCCCGGCCAGCCGTAGGGCATCATAGGCCAGCGGTACCGCCAGCAGCAGCGCACTGATACCCAGTGCGGCACACAGCATGTAGCAGAGAAAACCGGTGCCTACGCCTGCCAGCGATATCATGCCGGCACGCCGCCCCTGGCAGATGGAGCGCGACAGGAGATAGGCCATATTGGGGCCGGGGGTCAGCACCATGCCCAGCGCCAGCAGGGCAAAGGTAAGCCAGTGAATGGACTGTGGCATGGCAGGCGGGTCTCGGAGGGGAAAGGGCTTTTCAGTCTGCCCCAGCGGCAGCCAGCCCGTCCAGCAGCTTCTGATGAATACCACCAAAACCGCCATTGCTCATCACCAGGATATGATCGCCGGCGCGAGCCTCCGCAAGAATGGCAGCAATCAGTGCATCCAGCTGATCGAAAGTCACCGCCTTGTCGCCCATAGGCTGTAGCGCTTCGGCCGGGCTCCAGTTAAGACCAGCAGCCGAGCAGAACACCTGATCAGCCAGTTCCAGCGAAGCGGGCAGCGCATCCTTCATCGTGCCCAGCTTCATGGTATTGGAGCGCGGCTCCAGCACCGCCAGGATGCGGGCGTCACCCACATGGCGGCGCAAGCCTTCCAGCGTGGTGGCAATGGCGGTGGGATGGTGGGCAAAGTCGTCATACACCGTGACACCTGCCACCTTGCCACGCACTTCCATGCGGCGTTTGACGTTGTCAAACCGTGCCAGCGCGGCAATGGCATCGTGCACGGCCACCCCGGCGTGGCGAGCGGCGGCAATGGCAGCCACGGCATTCAGGCGGTTGTGCTCGCCCATCAGCATCCACTCCACCCGGCCTTGCAACAGGCCATGCAGCAGCACATCGAAATGGCCATTGGCATCCGGCTCACCCGCTTGCCATCCATCAGCCACGCCGAATGCTTCCACCGGCGTCCAGCAGCCACGCTCCAGCACGCGTGTCAGGCTGGCCTCGCGGCCATTGCTGACAATCAGGCCCTGGGCCGGAATGGTGCGTACCAGATGGTGGAATTGCGTTTCGATAGCCGCCAGATCGGCGAAGATATCCGCGTGATCGTATTCCAGATTGTTCAGGATGGCCGTGCGCGGGCGGTAGTGGACAAACTTGGAACGTTTGTCGAAGAAGGCGGTGTCGTACTCGTCCGCCTCGATCACAAAGAAGGGGCTGGTACTGGCCGGGTCTTGTACCGGGCTGCCCGGCAGACGGGCCGATACGCCAAAATTCTGTGGAATGCCGCCGATCAGAAAGCCCGGAGCCAGGCCGGCGTCTTCCAGAATCCACGCCAGCATGGAGCTGGTAGTGGTCTTGCCGTGAGTACCGGCCACCGCCAGCACCCATTTGTCGTGCAGCACGTTTTCCGCCAGCCACTGCGGGCCGGAAATATAGGGCAGGCCACGATTGAGGATTTCCTCCATCAGCGGCTTGCCACGGGTCACCACATTGCCGATCACATACATGTCAGCGCCCAGTTCCAGCTGCTCGGCCCCGAAACCCTGGGTCAAGGTGATGCCCATGGCTTCTAGCTGAGTGCTCATCGGGGGGTAGACGTTGGCGTCACAACCGGTGACGGTGTGGCCTGCCTGCTTGGCGATGGCGGCAATGCCGCCCATGAAGGTGCCGCAAATACCCAGGATATGAATGTGCATGACAGTGAATGCTGTGTTAACCGCGAGAGGGCTATTATAACGCCGCATTGGCCTTATATTTCACTCTGTTCACGCGCGCGACCAGCCAGGTCCTGCGCCATCATTTCAGTCTGTCAGCGCCGCAGTGTGCTGACGGATCATCAGGAGAACAGGCATGCGCCACGACATCGTCATTCAACAGCCCACCACACCGCAGCAACTGATGCTGCTGTTTCACGGCGTGGGCGCCAGCCCCGAACACATGCAGGAAGCCGGCAACGTGCTGGCGCGCAGCTTTCCTCAGGCCCTGATTGTCAGTGTGGCCGGTGCCGACCCCAGCGATCTGGGCCAGGGTTTCCAGTGGTTTTCGGTACAGGGCGTCACGGAGGAAAACCGCTTGCAACGGGTAGCTGACGCCTTGCCACGCTTTTTTGCTGCGGTCGAATACTGGCAGCAGCAAAGCGGCTTGGGCCATGCGGCCACCGCCCTGCTGGGATTCAGCCAGGGAGCCATCATGGCACTGGAAGCAGCGGCAGCGCGCCCACAACTGGCCAGCCGCGTGCTGGCCTTCAGCGGGCGCTTTGCCAGCCTGCCGGCCACGGCCCTGCCGCAAACCACGGTACACCTGTTCCATGGCAAGTCCGATCCGGTGATTCCCTACGTGCACAGCATCCGCGCTGCGGAACACCTGATTGCGCTGGGCAGCGATGTCACCGCCGAAATCGAACCTTTCATCGGCCACCAGCTGCACGAGGACCTGCTGGAGAAGGCAGTAGAATACCTGCAGTCCCACATTCCCAAACATGTATGGAATGAGGCACTGTCGGACACGCCACCACAGGGCAGCATCAAACCGCATTGAGCCAATGCGCGGCCTGCAACATACAGGCCGCGCATGCAGGCTCAGAAGAACAGCCAGGTCATCAGCACAAACAAGGGCAGCAGGATGCTGACCGACCACAGCATGTAGGCAAAGAAGCTGGGCATGGCCACACCGCGCTGCTCGGCAATGGCCTTGACCATGAAGTTGGGGGCATTGCCGATATAGGTATTGGCCCCCATGAACACCGCCCCCATGGAAATGGCCAGCAGCGTTTGCGCCAGCGGCCCCATCAGCGTGACGGCATTACCATCGGCCAGGTTGAAAAACACCAGATAGGTAGGCGCATTGTCCAGGAAGCTGGACAGCAGCCCGCTCATCCAGAAATACATGGCATTCAGCGGCTGACCATCGGCACCCGACACCGCATGCACCAGTGCTGCCAGTTGCCCGCCAACACCAGCACGCAGGATGGCAATGGCCGGGGCGATGGTGATGAAAATGCCGGCAAACAACTTGCCGACTTCCAGAATCGGATCCCAGTTAAATTCATTACCCGCCCTTACCTGCCTGGGCGTAATCCACAGCGACAGCACGGTCAGCAACAACAGCAATCCATCGCGCACCAGGTTTTGCAGTTCAGCATGGACCCCGGCCACTTCCAGATGAATGCCCGGCTGCCAGAAGCCGGACAGCAGCACCGCCCCCACCACACCAGCCAGCAGCAAGAAATTACGCTTGCCATATAGCCGCAACGGTTGATCGTGATGCGGCTTGCACTCTTCGTCCTCACGGCGATAGAAATGGCTGTCCAGCAAAAAGAACACCAGCAGCAAGGCGGCAGACAGGACCAACACCGGCAGCAGCATGTGCTGGAAAGTCCAGCCAAAAGTCACGCCTTTCAAGAAACCCAGAAACAGCGGCGGATCGCCCAGCGGGGTCAGCCCACCACCGACATTGGCCACCAGAAAAATGAAGAACACCACCACATGCACCCGGTGCTTGCGGTTGTCGTTGGCCTTGAGCAGGGGGCGGATCAGCAGCATCGCCGCCCCGGTGGTGCCCATGATGGAAGCCAGCGCCGTGCCGATGGCCAGGATGGCGGTGTTGACCTTGGGTGAACCATGCAGGCTGCCTCCCACCAGAATGCCGCCCGACACGGTATACAAGGCAAGCAGCAGCATGATGAAGGGAATGTATTCGCTCACCAGCGCATGCACGATCAGGCTGATGGAACTACTCACCCCGAAGCTGGCGGTAAACGGCAGCAGGAACAAAACCGTCCAGCAGGCGGTGATCTTGCCGAAATGGTGGTGCCAGAAGCCCGGTGCAAAAATGGGAAACAGGGCAATGGACAGCAGGATGCCAGCAAAAGGCAGCACCCAGGCCAAGCTTAGCGTGCGACCGTCCAGGTCCGCAGCTTGTGCCAGGGCAGGCAGGGCCAGCAGCAGGATCAGGCTGATGGTTTTACGCAGAGAGGCAGGCATTGGGGCTCCGGTTTGAACTGCTAGCGCCGGCAAGGCCGCAGCAGCGTGAACATGAAAAAGGCTGGAAAACCAGGGTTCCAGCCTCTTGATCAGCCCTGCCGGTACAGCAGGGGGACGTACTCAGGGCTTAATGGCTGCCCTTCTGGATGAACTCGATCTTATAACCATCCGGATCTTCCACGAAAGCAATGACGGTGGTGCCGTGTTTCATCGGACCAGCCTCACGTACCACCTTGCCGCCCTTGGCACGCACGGCATCACAGGCCAGATAGGCATCATCCACGCCGATGGCGATATGACCGAAGGCGCTGCCCAGCTCATAGCTGTCGGTATCCCAGTTATGGGTCAGTTCCAGCACGGTGTGGTCGGCTTCGTCACCGTAGCCGACAAAAGCCAGGGTGAAGCGGCCTTCCGGATAATCCTGGCGGCGCAGCAGGCGCATGCCCAGCACGTCTTGATAAAAAGCCAGCGAACGTTCCAGATTGCCGACGCGCAGCATGGTGTGCAGAAATTGCATAGTGGACTCCTGTAATGATAAGGGCGGCCTGACCGCCAGTTAGCCGAAACGGAAAAGGCTGCTGCCCTGCTGTTTCAGCCAGTGGCGCGCATTTTTCCAGTCGGGAAACAGGCGGGCGGTTTCCATCCAGAACGCCGCCGAATGGTTCATGTGCTGCAGATGGGCCAGCTCGTGGGCCAGCACGTAATCGATGATGACCAGCGGGGCCTGCACCAGCCGCCAGTTAAGACGGATATCGCCACGTGCAGTACAGCTGCCCCAGCGGGTACGGGCTGAAGACAGCGAGAGTTTGCCCGGCGGACGCGGGCATTGAGACTGCAACAAGGCCATGCGCTGGGCAAACATTAGCTGGGCCTGGCGCTTGAGCCAGGCAGACACCACGGTCTGCAGGCCGACCTCATCACCGGACTGGATGCCGGCGACTTGCAATACATCTCCGTCCAGCCGGGCAGTCCGACGCACGCCACCCAGCAGTTGAATGGAAAGCTGGCGTCCCAGATAGGTCAAGCCTGTCTGATCTGCTAGTTGCTGTTTTTGTTCCCGCTGCAGCACCACATGGCGGGAAATCCACTCCCGTCTGGCTTGCAACACCTCATGCAGACGGGCCTGGGTAACACGCGGGTGGGCAATCAGCTCCACCCGGCCATCGGCAATGCGGATGCCTATGCTTTTGCGCACCCGGCGTACCAGGTGCACATCCACCGTACCCTCAGGCAGCGGCAGGACGGTCCAGGCGGCGGCGCTTGTCATCAGGATGGGCAAAGGGGCCGACGCCGCTGATCTCGCGCTGCTGCGCTTCGATCCACTGCTGCGCCTGCTGGGTCATGGCTTCCGGGCCGACACCGTCTTGCGGGCGGATGGCCGGGCCGATCACCACGGTAATCTCGCCCGGATATTTCAGAAAGGCATTGCGCGGCCAGAATTCGCCGGCATTGTGTGCCACCGGCACCAAGGGCATGTCCAGCTGGCGCGACATGCGTGCCGCACCATGCTTGTACTTGCCGGCAACACCGGGCTTGGTACGGGTGCCTTCCGGAAACACGGTAATCCAGAAACCGTGCTTCTTGCGCTCCAGCCCCTGCTGCAGCATGCGGTCGTTGGCACGGGTACGGTCGGAGCGGTTGATGGCAATCGGGTTCATCAAGGCCAGACCCCAGCCGAAGAAGGGCAGCCACAGCAGCTCGCGCTTGGCCACGTAAATCTGCGAGGGAAAAATCTTCTGCAAGGCCAGGGTTTCCCAGCCGGACTGGTGTTTGGAGCAGATGATGGACGGCTCGGACGGAATGTTCTCCGCGCCGATCACCTTGTACTTCAAGCCCACCACATGCACCAGCAGCCACAGCATAATCTTGGCCCAGCTTTCACCAAATACATGGCGGGTACGGCGCGGCAGCGGCGCGGCAATGAACAGGCCGAGAAAGCACAAAGGGGTGACAATCAGCAGCAACAGCCAGTAAATCAGGTTACGAATCCAGATCATGGGTTAATTCAGCCTCACAACAAAGCACTTCAGGAATTAATCAGGTGCTCGGCCGCGTCAAACAGATCATCGAACACCAGCGTACCTTCCGGCAAGCCGCCCTTTTCCAGGGTTTTCATGCCTTTGCCGGTACGCACCAGAATGGGTTGACCGCCAACAGCTGCCACCGATTCCAGATCACGCAGACTGTCGCCAATTAGCGGCAGGCCCTGCAATTTGACATTGAAACGCTCAGCCAGCTCCAGCACCATGCCCGGCAGCGGCTTGCGGCATTCACAGCCGTGATCCGGCCCGTGCGGGCAATAGGCTACGGCATCAATGCGGCCACCAGCCTGACCCACCAGACGGTGCATCTTCTCATGCATGGCGTTGAGCGCATGCACATCGAACAGGCCTCGGGCGAGGCCGGACTGATTGGTGGCCACCACCACGCGCCAGCCTGCCTGGGTCAGATTGGCTATCGCTTCCAGACTGTGCGGCAGCGGTACCCATTCCATGGTGTTCTTGACGAAGTCATCGCGGTCTTCATTGATGACACCGTCGCGATCCAGGATAACGAGTTTCATGTTGAGAAAGCACTTCCTGAGTAGGGAGTGGGGAGTGGCGAGTAGCGAGTTGTGGAGCCTGGCTTGTTGCCCACTCCCTACTCCCGACTCTCCACTCCCCTCCCGGGTTAATCCGCCAGCAGCGAGATGTCCGCCACGCGGTTGAACAGCGCTGCCAGACTGGCCAGCAAGGCAATACGGTTGGCACGCACGGCCAGATCGTCGGCCATCACCATCACGCCATCAAAGAAGGCATCCACCGGTGCCTTCAGGCTGGACAGCTGGGCCAGCGCACCGGCAAAGTCGTGGGCGGCAAACTTGGCGTCCACCTGCGGTGCCAGCTCGTTCACCGCGGCAAACAGCGCCTGCTCGGCGGCTTCGCTCAGCAAGGCCGGGTTTACCGAACCCACTTCGCCTTCCACCTTTTTCAGGATGTTCTTCACCCGCTTGTTGGCGGCAGCCAGGGTAGTGGCTTCCGGCAGTGCCTTGAAGGCAGCCACGGCAGCCAGTACCGCCGGGACTTCGTTCAGGGTGGACGGGGCCAGTGCCAGCACGGCATCGACTTCATCACCCTGATAGTCAGCGGCCAGATAGTTCTTCAGGCGGTCCATCATGAAGGCAAACACTTCGTCAGCTGTGGTAGCGGACAGCTTGCCTGTCGGGAAGGCGGCAGCCACCAGCGCCAGCAGGGCCTTGAGGTCCAGCTTGGCGGCCAGTGCCATGCGCAGCACGCCCAGGGCAGCGCGACGCAGGGCGTACGGGTCCTTGTCGCCGGTCGGAATCAGACCGATGCCCCAGATGCCGACAATGGCTTCCAGCTTGTCGGCCAGTGCCACGGCAGTGGCGATATCGCCCTGCGGCAGGCTGTCGCCGGCAAAACGCGGGTGGTAGTGGCCTTCGATGGCGGCGGCAACCACGTCGCTTTCGCCGTCGTGCTGGGCGTAGTACATACCCATCACGCCTTGCAGTTCGGGGAATTCACCCACCATGTCGGTGACCAGGTCGGCCTTGGCCAGCAGGGCGGCACGTTCGGCCACGGACTGGTCCGCGCCCAGCTGGGCAGCAATCTGGCCGGCGATGGCTTGCAGGCGTTCCACGCGCTCCAGCTGGCTGCCAATCTTGTTGTGGTAAACCACTTCGGCCAGCTTGGCCAGACGGGTTTCCAGACGGGCTTTCTGATCCTGCTCGAAGAAGAACTTGGCATCGGACAAACGGGCGCGCAGTACGCGCTCATTACCCTGGATGATGTGGCTGGGATCGGCGGTTTCCAGATTGGACACCAGCAGGAAGCGGTTCATCAGCTTGCCCTTGGCGTCCAGCAGCGGGAAGTACTTCTGGTTCTGCTGCATGGTCAGGATCAGGCATTCCTGCGGCACCTTGAGGAATTCGGCTTCAAAGCCGGCTTCCAGTACCACCGGCCATTCCACCAGCGCGGTCACTTCGTCCAGCAGGGCGTCGTCGGCGGCAATGGTGGCACCATGCACGGCAGCGGCGTCGGCCAGGCGTTTCCTGATCAGCTCGCGGCGGGCATCAAAGCTGGCCAGTACCTTGCCCTGCTCGAACAGCACGCGGGCGTAGTCGTCGGCTTTTTCGACAAACACATCGCCGCTGGACAGGAAGCGGTGACCACGGGTGGCGTTGCGGCTGGACAGGCCCAGCAGGCTGCCGTCAATCACGGTTTCGCCCCACAGCATGATCAGGCCATGCACCGGACGCACGAACTGGTAGTCGTAGTCGGCCCAGCGCATCAGCTTGGGAATCGGCAGCTTTTTCAGCGCCAGTGCGACGATGTCGGTCAGCACCGCGGACAGGGCTTCACCGGTCTTGGTGCTTTCATAGGCAAACACGTCCTGCTTGCCATCGCTCATGGTGGTGAGCGCGGCAACATCCACGCCGCAGGAGCGGGCGAAACCGGCCAGTGCCGGGGTGGGCTGACCATCCTTCATGCCAGCGGCCACGGCCGGGCCCTTGCGCACGATTTTCTGGTCCGGCTGCACGGCCAGCACGGCCGGCACCTGTACGGCCAGGCGGCGCGGCGAGGCAAACACGGTGGCGGCGGCATCGGCAGCCACAAACTGCAGTTTTTTCAGTTCTTCGGCAATGGTCTGGCCAAAGCTGTGCGACAGCTTTTCCAGCGCCTTGGGCGGCAGCTCTTCGGTGAGCAACTCGATAAGCAGGGTGGCGTTCATGATTTATTCAGGTTTCTTGTGCGGAGCAGTTTTGGCGAGATAGCACACGACTTGCAGCATGGTTTCGGCAACCGAGCCTTGTTCCACCGACTGCCATTTCCAGGCAAAACGCTGCACCGGGAACATGGTGGAGTACAGCTGGCGGCCACGCTTGTCGGCATATTCGAAGCCGACAAAGGTATATTGCTGCTTGCTGCAGCTGGCGTAGCCGCTGGTGCGCCGGATGAAATACTTGATGTCGGTGGCCTTGTCGTACTGACGTTCGCTAAAGCGCTCCTGATTCACAAAATGGACCAGCCCGTCCTTTTCCACCCAGATGGAATTACGGTCCATGGCCAGTTCCAGGGCGGAACCTTGCTGGTAGATGCCCCAGTCAGGCTCTGCCGCCATGGCGGGCAGGGATAGCAGGGCCAGCAGCAGACTGATCCGTGTCTTCATGGCCGATCAGGCCTTGGGGCACATGGGGAAACCCAGTGCCTCACGCGCAGCGTAGTAAGCCTGGGCCACACCACGCGACAGGGTGCGTACCCGGCCGATATAGGTGGCACGTTCGGTGACCGAGATGGCACCACGCGCATCCAGCAGGTTGAAGCAGTGACCGGCCTTGAGCACCATTTCGTAAGCCGGCAGCGCCAGCGGGATGTCCAGCAGGCGCTTGGCTTCGGATTCGTAATAGCTGAACAGTTCGAACAGCTTGGGCACATTGGCGTGTTCGAAGTTGTAGGTGGACTGCTCCACTTCGTTCTGGTGGTAGACGTCGCCGTAGGTCACGCGCTGGCCGTTGGGATACACCGTCCACAGCAGGTCGTACACGTTTTCCACGCCTTGCAGATACATGGCCAGACGCTCGATACCGTAGGTGATTTCACCCAGTACCGGCTTGCAGTCCAGGCCGCCCACTTGCTGGAAGTAGGTGAACTGGGTCACTTCCATGCCGTTCAGCCAGACTTCCCAGCCCAGACCCCAGGCACCCAGTGTCGGGTTTTCCCAGTCATCTTCAACAAAGCGGATGTCATGCACGGTGGGGTCGATACCCAGCACCTTGAGCGAGCCCAGGTAGAGTTCCTGGATATTGGCCGGCGACGGCTTCAGGGCTACCTGGAACTGGTAGTAATGCTGCAGGCGGTTCGGGTTTTCACCGTAGCGGCCGTCCTTGGGACGACGCGACGGTTGTACATAGGCAGCGTTCCACGGCTCCGGGCCGATGGCACGCAGACAGGTGGCCGGATGCGAGGTACCGGCGCCCACCTCCATGTCGAAGGGTTGCATGATGACGCACCCTTGCTCGTTCCAATAATTCTGGAGGGTAAGGATGATTTCCTGGAAG
>NZ_JASLFG010000052.1:0-40614 GCF_030150775.1 Aquitalea sp. | reverse complement strand
CCCAGCCACCAGTGGGTGCACAAGAAGATAGCAGCCGGCGAGTTCAACATCCAGCAGATGGATGTGCAAACCTACTTCTTCCGCCGCACCAATATGAACGCGCTGGGCCAGGCTCGCAGCTGGACCGACCACCTGCTGTGGCACCATGCCGCCCACACCGTGGACCTGTTCGCCTATCAGGCTGGCAGCCCCATCGTGAAGGCCAATGCCATCCAGGGGCCGATTCACCCGGAACTGGGCATCGCCATGGACATGTCCATCCAGCTGAAGGCGGCCAACGGTGCCATCTGCACGCTCAGCCTGTCGTTCAACAACGACGGCCCGCTGGGGACTTTCTTCCGCTATATCGGCGACACCGGCACCTATATTGCCCGCTACGACGACCTGTTCAACGGCAAGGAAGAGAAGATCGACGTATCGCATGTGGCCGTGTCGATGAACGGCATCGAGCTGCAAGACCGCGAATTCTTTGCCGCCATCCGCGAAGGCCGCGAGCCCAATTCCAGCCTGCGTCAGGTTCTGCCGTGCTATCAGGTGCTGCATGCGCTGGAGCAGCAGCTGGTGTGAGGCGCTGCTGACAAAAAGCTGCGCCACAGCACGCTTTGCTTTTTTTTAGCGGCTCTTGATAAGTTTCTTTTGAAATCCCTTTGTAAGCGACCCTCCTGAACAAGGCAGTCCGGTTCACCAGAACCGGCTGACCTTGTCTTTTTCTTGCAGGGTCCCCGTCAGACAGTGCAAGGACAGTTCCATGAAACAGCGACAGCTTGGCCCGTTTACCGTTTCTGCCATCGGCCTTGGCTGCATGAATCTCAGTCACGCCTATGGCGTGCCACCGTCTGCCGAGCAGGGCGGCCAGGTATTGCTGGCAGCGCTGGATGCGGGCGTCACCCTGTTTGATACCGCCGCACTGTACGGTTTTGGTGCCAATGAAGAGCTGGTGGGCCGTGTATTGAAGCCGCATCGCCAGCAGATTGTGCTCACCAGCAAGTGCGGCATGACCGGGGTGGAAGGCAAACGGGTGATAGACGGCAGGCCGGATACCCTGCGCCAGACCTGCGAGGACAGCCTGCGCCGTCTGCAAACCGATGTGATTGACCTCTACTACCTGCATCGCTGGGACCGCCAGGTGCCGATTGAGGATTCGGTTGGCGCGCTGGCTGATCTGGTGGCCGCGGGCAAGATCCGCAGCATCGGTCTGTCCGAGGTATCCGCCGCCACGCTGGCTCGCGCCCAGACGGTGCACCCGATTGCCGCGGTGCAGAGCGAATATTCGCTGTGGACGCGCAATCCGGAAATCGCGCTGCTGGATGCCTGCCGCGAGCAGCAAGTGGCGCTGGTGGCCTTCAGCCCGCTGGGCCGTGGCTTCCTGGCCGGTGGCGTGCGCGACCCGTCCGGCTTTGCCGCCAACGACATCCGCCGCGCCATGCCGCGCTTTCAGGCCGAACACTTTAGCCGCAACCTGCGCCTCTTGGATGCATTGCAGGGGCTGGCCACCGAAACCGGCTTCACCCTGGCCCAACTGGCCATGGGCTGGCTGCTGGCGCAAAGCGAGCAGGTGATTCCGATTCCGGGCACCAGCAATGTGGTGCATCTGCAGGAAAACCTGTCGGCCGACACGGTGACGCTGGACATGGAAGTGCTGACCCGTCTGGACGCCATCGTCAATGAAAACACGGTGAGCGGTGCGCGCTACAACGCCGCCACCCAGCAGGAAATCGACACCGAGGAATTTGGCGTTTCTGTTCAGCCAGCCTGATAGCCGGACAGGAGATGACCACACCATTGCTTCCATCTGGGGTGTGAACCCATGCCGACGGGGTGTTCCTGTCGGCCTTTTTTTGCCTGCAAAGCCGCCTGCAATCGCCTGCGTTATCTCGCCTTCTGACAAGAGAGCGGGGCTTCCTTCTTCAACTGGCAGGGCAAGGGCAAAAAAATCCCGGCACGGGGCCGGGTGCTCAGCGAAGGAGGAGAAATGCTGACAACAGTGTGTGGTTTTGAGGCCTGCCGTCCCGGCTGACAGCGTATGCCAGCCAGCGGGACGGCTTGTGGTCGGGCCTCAGGCAAGCGGTTCCAGCAACATCACACCGGCTGCCGTGTTGGAAATCGGCAGATGGTAGGTGTTTTGCAGCGCGCGTACCTCACCCTTGATGGTGGCGCGGGCGGCCAGCCACATCAGCAGCTCGATGCCTTGCGAGCCGGTATGTTCCACCAACTGCTCCACCGTGTACTGGGTGGCCCATTTGGGGTTGTCCACCAGGCTTTGCATGAATTGCAGGTCGAAGGGCTTGTTGATGAAACCGGCGCGTTCGCCATCCAGCTGATGCGACAGGCCGCCGGTGCCGATCACCACCACGCGGGCGTCGGAATCCCAGGCGCTGATGGCTTCGCCAATGGCCTCGCCCAGCTTGTAGCAGCGGCTGGCAGACGGAATGGGGAACTGCACAGTGTTGATGCACACCGGCACCACCTTGATCGGGCAGGCGCCTTCTTGCGGCCACAGCAGTTTCAAGGGCAGGGTGAAGGCATGGTCCACCAGCATTTCCTGACAGGTGGTGAGGTCGAATTCCTTGTTCACCAGCTGGTTGATGAGGTGCCAGGACAGCTCGGTGTCACCGGCAAACGGCGGCAGGGTGGGAATGCCCCAGCCTTCGTCGGCATTGCGGTATTGCGGCGCGGCACCCACCGAGAAGGTGGGCATCTTGTCCAGGAAGAAATTCAGGCCATGGTCGTTGTACACCACCACGGCGACATCGGGTTTCACTTCGTCCAGCCAGCGATGGATGGGCGGGAAAGCGTCGAAAAACGGCTTCCAGTACGGTTCATTCTGCAGATTGCCGGCAATGGCACGGCCGATGGCCGGAACGTGGGAGGTAACGATGCTGCCTACGATTTTTGCCATGATTATTGTCCCGCGTTCAGGAGTTTCTGTTTGAATTCGTCTTTGCTCATTCCGGTTTGCTGGGCACCGATGTCCTGCACGTCGAGGCCGAAAATGCCGGCAAACTTGGCCAGGTAGTAAACATTGCCGCCAGCGGCAATCAGTTGCAGCACATTGCGGTTTTGTACCGCAGCCAGTTGCGGCGCGGTCAGGCCGAAGCGGGCGCAGTAGGCGGCTTCGTCGGCCTTGAAAGCGTCGCGGTTGGCCTTGTCGTTGAAGGAAAAGCACATCTTGTTGAGGGCATAACCCTTCTGCGCCTGAATGTCGTCAAACAGGGTGGTTCCCGGAATGGAAACGCGTTGTTGCTCCGCCATCACTTGTTCTCCCTTGTTGATTCTGGTGAATTCAGTGTCCCTGTTTGCGGTGTGGAGATAAATGCGGTAAACCGGATGGTATACATGAAAAATTTCGATCATTTGCAGCTGGATGGCCGGCTGCTGCAATTACTGCTGACGGTGATGGAAGAACGCTCGGTTACCCGTGCGGCAGAGCGGCTGGACATGACCCAGTCCGCAGTCAGCCATGCGCTGGACAAGCTGCGGCTGATTGTGGACGACCCGCTGTTTGTGAAGTCCGGCCGCGGCATTTCGCCCACGGTACGGGCCGAGGCGCTGGCCCAGCACGCACGCAGCCTGCTGGAAGACATGCGCCGCTTTGTCAGTGCCGCCAGTTTTGATCCGGCCCGTTTGCAGCGCACCATCAGCATCGCCGCCAACGATTTGCAACGGGATTTGCTGCTGCCGCGCCTGTTGAACCTGTTGCAGGCCGAAGCGCCGGGCGTGTCGCTAAGGGTGTTGCCCTCCGGCATCCCCACGGTGGAGATGCTGCGCAGCGATGAGTGCGATCTGGTGATTACCCCGCGCCCGCCGGATGGCAGCGACATCGTGCAAAAGCGGCTATTTGCCGATCACTACCGGGTGTTTTACGACGCAGGCTGCCGTGCGGCACCGGCCAGTCTGGACGACTATCTGGCGGCCGAACATGTCACAGTGGGCTATACGCCACCGCGCATGCTGGATATTGATGATTTTCTGGCCGGGCAGGGGGTGAGGCGGCGCATCAGCGCCTGGCTGCCGGGTTTTGCCGGCATCGCGCCCTTCGTGCAGGGCAGCAGCAGGCTGGCCACCTTGCCCGGTCTGCTGGCCAGCAACCTGCTGGCAGGGCTGGCCAGTTGTGCGCCACCACTGACTTGCCCGGACATGCCGATGTATCTGGTATGGCACCAGCGCCATCGCCACGATCCGCTGCACATCTGGCTGCGCCAGCGGCTGGAGCAGGTGACGCAGCAGGCGCTGGCGGCACAGCTGCCTGGATGATACTGAGCGGCTAACAAATCAGCCGAGCGTCCGTGTGGCAAGACGCGCCGACGCCGACAGTACATAAATGTATGGCAAGGAGGCGCAACGCAGCAGCAGGGGTTTTGTCAGCCGCTCTTAGCAGCCGCTGTCCTGCAGGCGCTGGCTGACGGTGCGGCACAGCCAGTCTACCGAACGGGCGGCGCGGCTGGCCACGCTGTGCGCGTCCTGGGTGAGGAATTCGTCATTGGCCACTTCAAAGGCGTAATTGCCCTGATAACCGGCCATTTCCAGCCGCACCAGCATGTCTACAACCGCCATGCTGTGCACGCCCTCGCCGGGGAAGGAGCGCTGGTGGCGCGAGATATGCACCATTTCTTCCAGCAGCGGCAGGTAGTCGCTCATGGCATCAGACAACTGCACCAGAAACAGCTTGTGCATGGGCATGCGGTACAGGTCGTCCAGCGGGATGCCACGGGCAAACAGGTGGAAGCTGTCCAGCACCAGGCCCACGTTCTGCCGGTTTACCATTTCCACCACCTGCCATGCCGCGTGGTAGTCATGCACATAACGGCCCCAGGCCAGCGGCTCGAAGCCGATGCGGATGCCCAGGGGCGTGGCCAGCGTGGACAGCAGGCGCAGATGGGCGGCGGTGGTTTCCAGGTCGCCCACCGCATTGGGCGAGGTGGTGGCCGATACCACCAGCAGCTCGGCCCCCACCTGCTGCATCATGCGCATCATGGTTTTGGCCAGGTCTATCTTGTATTCCAGAAAGCGGCCGCTCATGCCCTCGAAGTCGCGCAGCGCCTCGAAGCCGATCACCTTCATGCCGCTGTGACGCACCGTGCGCACGGTTTGTGCCAGACCGCCTTCCTGTTCGTTCATCAGGTCCTGCGCCCACAGCGTGAGGCGGGAGAAGCCGGCGGCGGACATGGCCTGCAGCTTGTCTTGCAGCTTGCCCTGCAAGGGGGCGGTATCAATGGCAAAGCGGCTGGCGTCCATCTCAGTTCCCCTGTTCCTTGCTGATGGCAAATTGCAGCAAGCCGGCATGCTCCAGCGCGTGCCGGACCAGCTGTTGCGGGCCGGACAGGCCCAGCCCCTGTTGTTGCAGTTGCTGGCGGGTGAGGGCCATGTCATGGCTGGCCAGCGTGACGCCGGTCATGCCCTCGCTGATGCCATGCTCCAGCACGGCGGCCTGCAAGCGCAGCTGGATCTTGCCGCAGGGGCTTAGCAGCAGGCGGCTGTCGGCTGTGCTGGCGGTGGCGGATTCGGCAAAGCCGAACAGGTGCTGGTAGAAGTCCTGCCAGTCGCCAATGCGCTCGCCCGGCATGCTCTGGGTCAGCAGGCTGATGCGGCTCAGCCCGGCATCCGTAGCCTGGCTATCCGCGTTCAGCGGCAGGAAGTCCACATCGTAAATGGAGTGCTCGCCATAGCGGTCTACCAGATAGAGCAGCGAACCGCCCACACCCTGGAATGCCGGAATATGCAATTCCATCACCCCGGTGCCCGTGTCCACTTCCCATGCCCCCAGCTCGCGGGCGCGCAAGGTGGCTGCGCGTGCATCCTTCACCCGCAGCGCAATGGCGCAAATGCTGTGGCCACGCTGCTGGGCGTAATGCTGGGCAAAACTGTCCGGCTCGGCGTTGACGATGAAATTGATGTCACCCTGACGGTACAACAGCACCTGCTTGGAACGGTGCCGGGCGGTACAGCGAAAACCCATGGCCTGCAGCAGCTGGCCAAGGGCTGTCGGGTCGGTGGTGGCAAATTCAACAAATTCGATGCCGTCCGTACCCATGGGGTTGGGCCGGCTGCTAAAGGGAAGGGTGTCGGACATGGGGAACCTGTCTGGTAAGGGCTGCGGGTTCAACAAGAGCTTGCCGGTTCAATCTGTCAGTTTCAGTCGCTGAGGCTGGCAAAGTGCCGGACCATGCGCTGGGCATCCGGGGTCAGGCCGCTGAACAGGCGGAATGCGCCCGCAGCCTGATACACCACCATGCCACCGCCATTCATGGTAGCGCAGCTCAGCGCATTTGCGGCCTGAAGCAGTGCGGTTTCGCGTGGGAAATAAATTACATCCGCCACCCATAGCGCCGGATGCAGCCATTCCACCGGCAGCGGCAGGCCGGGGTGGCCCTGCATGCCAATCGGCGTGGCCTGGATCAGCCCGTCGGCGCTGGCCAGTTCTCCGGCCACATCGTCGGTCACCACCACCCGTCCGTCACCAAAGCGCTGGTTCAGCCGTGCCGCCAGCGCACTGGCACGGGCCGGGTCGGCATCGTGCAGGGCCAGTCTTTGCGCACCCAGGGTGAGGATGGCGTGGGCCACCGCAGCACCGGCACCACCGGCACCCACTTGTACCACCTTGTCCAGCCTGGCCTGTGGCCATTGCTGCTGGAAGGACTGGGCAAAGCCCCACCAGTCTGTGTTGTGGCCAATGCGTTTGCCGTCACGCAATTGCACGGTATTCACCGCGCCAATGGCGGCCGCGTCGTCGGACAGGCTGTCCAGACAGGCCAGCACGGTTTGCTTGAACGGGTGAGTGATGTTGCAGCCGGCATAGCCCACGGTCTGCATGGCGGTCAGCAGCGTGTCCAGCTCGGCAGCGCTGGTGTCCTGCGGCAGGTCGTGTAATTGATACAGACAGCGCAGGCCCAGCTGGCGTGCTTCTTCTTCATGCAGCTGTGGCGAGCGCGAGCCCTGGATGCTTTGGCCGATCAGGCCCAGCAGCAGCGTGCTGGCAGCGGATGTGGATGCAGGCATGTGTTGGTCTTTTTTGCTTGATTGCCGCAGCGGGCGGCATGCATCCCGCACACGGCACTGGTCGTGAGCGGGAGGGCGGGAACAGGGAAACGCACTGGTGCAGTGAAAATTTTCACGCTAAGATTGAAATGTACCTGTTGGTACGAAATAAGTAAACCGGCAGCATCGCCAGTACTGCACACAGACCCAGAGCGGTGCGCCGCCAGCGCCAGTTTCCCCATTGAGGATGACCACCATGCAACACTGTATTGCCACCGTTTCTCTGAGCGGAACCCTACCCGAGAAACTGGAGGCGATTGCCGCTGCCGGCTTTCAGGGCGTAGAAATCTTTGAAAACGACCTGCTGTATTTTGATGGCTCGCCACGGGATGTGCGCCGCCTGTGTCAGGAGCTGGGCTTGCAGATCATGCTGTTCCAGCCTTTCCGTGACTTCGAAGGCTGCCGCCGCGACCGTCTGCAACACAATCTGGAACGGGCCGAACGCAAGTTCGAGCTGATGCACGAGCTGGGTACCGACCGCATCCTGGTGTGCAGCAATGTGCAGCCGGATGTGATCCGCGATAACGCGGTGCTTGCCGACGACCTGCACCAGCTGGCCGAGCTGGCGGCAAGGCATGAAGTGCTGGTGGGTTACGAGGCGCTGGCCTGGGGCCAGCATGTCAATTCCTACCGTCAGGTGTGGGATATCGTCAAAACCGTGGACCATCCCAATCTGGGCGTGATTCTGGACAGCTTCCACACCCTGTCACTCAAGGATGATTTGTCGCGCCTGCCGGAGATTCCGGGCGACAAGATCGTATTCCTGCAACTGGCCGATGCACCCATTCTCAATATGGACGTGCTGGAGTGGAGCCGTCATTTCCGCTGCTTCCCCGGTCAGGGCGAGTTTGACCTGCCGGCCTTCCTCGGCCCCATCCTGCAAAGCGGCTATCAGGGCCCGCTGAGTCTGGAAATCTTCAACGACGGCTTCCGCGCCGCACCTACCGGTGGCACCGCTGCCGATGGCCGCCGTGGCCTGCTGTATCTGGAAGAAAGCACCCGCGCGCAGCTGGCTGCCAGCGCGGAACCCAGTGCCGCCGCCGTGCTGCCGCAGCTGTTCATCCCGGCGCCGCAGCCGCAATACGACGGGGTGGAGTTTCTGGAATTTGCCGTGGACGAGGCCGCCGCCAGCCGCCTGGCGCGCTGGTTCGACAAGCTGGGCTTTGCCCACGCCGGTCAGCACAAGTCCAAAAGCGTCAACCTGTACCGTCAGGGGGGCATCAACCTGATTCTCAACTCCGAGCCGGACTCCTTCGCCCACGCCTTTTTCGTGGCGCATGGCCCGTCCTTGTGTGCGTCCGCCTTCCGGGTAAATGACAGCGCCCAGGCCCTGCAACGCGCCAAGCAGTATCGCGCCCGCTCGTTTGAAAGCCGTGTCGGCCCCAACGAGCGGCAAATCCCTGCCGTGCGGGCACCGGATGGCAGCCTGCAATACCTGGTGGACCCCGGCACGGATGGCAGCAGCATTTACCAGTCCGATTTCGACATGCTGCCGGGTGCCGCAGGCAAGCAAGGCCTGCTTACCAGCATCGACCACTTCGCGCTGGGCCTGCCAGCGGAAACCATGGACGCCTGGATGCTGTTCTTCCGCGCTGTGTATGGCTTCAAGGCCGAAAACGAACATGTGCTGCCCGACCCCTACGGACTGGTGAAAAGCCGCGTGTTGCACAGCCCGGATGGCAGCATCCGCATTCCGCTCAATATCTCGGAAAACCGCAATACCGCCATTGCCCGCTCGGTGTCCACCTATCGCGGTTCCGGCGTGCAGCATATTGCCTTTGCTACCGACGACATCTTTGCTGCGGTGGCAGCGGCGCGGGAAAGCGGCGTGCCCTTGCTGGAAATTCCGCGCAATTACTACGACGACCTGGCAGCGCGCTTCGATCTGCCGGATGAATTTGTCGCCAGCCTGGCCGCGGCCAACATCCTGTACGACCGCGATGCACAGGGCGGTGAAATGCTGCATGTGTACACCGCCCAGTTTGAAGACCGCTTCTTCTTCGAACTGCTGCAACGCCGCGCGGGTTACCAGCAATACGGTGCCGCCAATGTGGCGGTGCGCCTGGCCGCACAGGCCCAGTCGCGCGCCCGGCAGCAGGCGCGCAGCAACTGGTATGACTGATAGGACCGGGCTGGACTGATCCTGCCACGATGCAAAAGGGACACGTAACACGTGTCCCTTTTTTTATTGCCAGCTTCTTACTTCAGCGGCGACACCGCCGTGGGCAGGGCAATGGTGGAGTGCATGTCGGTGGTGAGCCAGGCCGGGCCACCCTTGGGCGGCCAGATGCCGGCGGCAACCGCTTCGCCACGGATGCGGCTGCGTTCGTCCACGCTGGCATAGGCCCAGATATTGGTGAAACGCAGCGGGCCTTGCAGGGCGAACATGGCCACCAGGCAGGGCGACAGGGCGCTGCGCGGCGGCAGGTATTCCTGCCACAGGTCCATGGTGTGCTGCAGGCCGCCGGTCTTGATGCCGTAGGTACGGATTTCATACACCGGGCCGGTAATGCCGCTTTCACTGCTGGGGCGCAACGGGGCCATCCACGGGAAGGCCTGATATGCCTGCCGGTCGATGCTGGTGGCGAGGCTGCCGCAGCCGTACGGGTCGGCGCTCAGGCGGGTGCGTTGCTGCTCGGCTTCCAGTGCGGCCAGGCTGTCAAAACCCCGCAGAACCAGCAACTGGTTGAGCTGGCCGATATCGCTATACCAGCAGCCCAGCAGTTCGCCGGCGGCGGCAGCATCGCTGGTGTAGGTCTGTACGTTCTGGGCGGCCTGGGCGGTGGTGCCAAAGGGCAGGGTGAGGGTGGCAAGTTCGTAGTACATGGGGTGTCCTTGGTTAAGTTCAAACATTTGCGTCAGGTTGGCGTCCGGCGGCGTGGTGTGCCGCCAGATAGCCGAAAGTCATGGCCGGGCCCAGGGTGATGCCGCCGCTGGGGTAATGGCCGCCCATCATGCTGTGCATGTCGTTGCCGACTGCGTACAGGCCCGCGATGGGTTGATCTTGTTCATCCAGCACTTGCGCGCTGGCATTGGTGGCCAGCCCGGCAAAACTGCCCAGGCTGCCGGGGACGATCTTCACCGCGTAGAACGGCCCGTGTTGCAGCGGGGCCATGCAGGGGTTGGGCCAGGCATTGTCCTTGTCGCCCTGTACGCGGTTGTACGGGGTGTCGCCCTTGGCGAAGTCGTTGTCCTGCCCGGCTGCGGCTTGCTGGTTGTAGCGCGCCACCTGCTGTTCAAGCGCTACGGGGTTGATGCCGCAGCGGCGGGCCAGCTCTTGCAGCGTATTGCCACGTTGCAGATAACCACTGCGCAGCCAGCGGCCCAGCGGCATGGGGGCGGGTTTGACCGCACCCAGCCCATAGCGGCGGACAAAGCGGTGGTCGGCCAGCAGCCAGGCTTCTGCCAGCTGGCCTGCTGGTGTGGCACGCAGCAGGGCGGAGACAAAGTCGTGGTAGGAGTCAGCCTCGTTGCAAAAGCGCTGGCCATTGGCGGTAACGGCAATCAGCCCCGGTTTGGCGCGTTCGATCAGATGCGGAAAGTGGGCGGTGCTGCCATCGGCGCGTGGCACCAGCGATACCGGTGCCAATGCCATGGGGGACTCCATCTCGCCCATCACGCCGCCAACGGTCTCACCCAGTCGCAGGCCGTCGCCGGTATTGCTGGCCGGTGCGGCAGACCAGTGCTCCTGCCCGGTGGGCGCATGGGTCAGCAGCTGGCGTTTGCGGGCGACATCGTGTGGAAAGCCGCCGCAGGCCAGTACCACGCCGCGCTTGGCCACCACGGTGAGCGGACCATCAGGCGTGTCCAGTAGCGCACCGCTCACCTTGTCCTGCTCGCGCAGCAACTGGTGCACCGGGCTGGATAGCCGCAGTTCCACCCCGGTTTGCAGCGCGGAGGCCCCCAGCGCGGCGGCCAGCGCATTGCCATTCACCAGCCGCATGCCGCGGCCATGCAGCAGGCAGTCGCGCCAGTAGGCCAGCACGCGCCGGGTGACATAGGCAAAGGAAGTGAGCGAACGGCTGGCATTGAGGAAATGCCGCAGTTCCACGCCGGAGGCGATGCCCATGCCCCATAGCGAAATCACGTCCAGCGGCTTTTTCAGACTGTGAATGTGCGCGCCCAGCAGTCGGCCATCAAACGGTGCCGCACACACCGAACGCCCGCCGGTGGCCGCCCCGGCGCTGTGGCCGTGGAAGTCTGGAATCAGGTTGCCGTCGATAAAGCGCAGCAGGCTGTGGCGCTGGAAGAAGTCCACCATGCGCGGCGCGTGGCTCAGATAGGCATCGGCCAGCGCGGCGTCGAAGTCCTCTCCCAGCTCGCTGTGCAGGTACTGGCGCGGCTGGGCCGGGTCTTCTTCAATCCCGGCAGCGATGGCCAGCGGGTTGCGCGGCACCCATAGCCAGCCGCCCGACCAGGCAGTGGTGCCGCCGAATTCGGCTTCTTTCTCGGCCACCACCACCTTCAGCCCCAGCCGGGCGGCGGTGACGGCGGTGGCCAGCCCGCCTGCACCGCTGCCCACTACCAGCAGGTCGCAATGCAGGGTGTTGGCTTGTGCTTGCTTGTCCACGGCCAACCTCAGCGCGCCAGCGGACCCTGCGCCAGCAGGAAGTCCAGCATCAGTTCACGCACGGCGGCAAACATGTCGCCCCCCACCACGGTCTGGCAGCCCAGCGCGCGGGCGCTTTCAATCAGCGGGGTGACGGCCGGGGCGGTAATCACATCGCCGACAAACATGCTGCCATTCAGCTTGGCGGCATCAATCGGCAGCGGGTCGCTGGCCTGCATACCGGTGGGCGAGGCGTTGATGGCAATGGCAAAGCCGCTGGGGTCGTTGCTGCCTATGCGCAGCTGGCCGGGGAAACCGGCAGACAGGCGGGCAATCAGCTGGTCGCGGCGACTGGTGTCGGCATCGTGGATGGCTAGTTCGCTGACGCCGTTTTCCAGCAGGGCCAGCGCAATGGCCGAACCGGCACCACCAGCACCTACCAGCAGTGCGCGCTTGCCTTCCGGCTGGCAGCCAGCCTCGCGCATGGCGGCTACATAACCGGCACCGTCACACATGTCGCCATGCCAGCTGCCGTCGTCATTGCGGCGCATCACATTGACCGCACCCAGGCGGCGCGCCCGTTCGCTGCTGCTGCTGCACTGGGCAAACATGGCGAACTTGTGCGGCACGGTGACGATGATGCCGTCCAGATTGCCCGCCAGGCTGATGCCCTTGACGTAGGCATCCAGATTGGCCGGGCTGACATGGCTGGGCACCAGAATGGCGTTGCGGCCTTGCTGTTGCAGGGCGGCGCTGACGCCAGCCGGGGATTTCACCTGGGCGATCGGGTCGCCCACGATGGCCAGTACGCGGGTGGCACCATCCAGTTGCAGGGTTTGGGTCATGCTGTGCTCTCCTTATTGGGTAACGGTGTCGCGCGTCTGGGCGCGGGTGTTGCGTTGGCTGGCATGGGTGGCGGCGATACTGGCAAACACCAGTGCCGGGCCGATGGTGATGCCGGGCGCGGTATACACCCCGCCCATGATGGAATGCATGTCATTGCCCACCGCATACAGGCCGGCAATGGGCTGGCCGTCGCGGCCCAGCACCCGCGCCTGGGTGTCGGTTTGCAGGCCGGTGGCGGCACCGATGTCGCCGGGATAGAGCCGCACCGCGTAATACGGGGCTTCGGCGAGCGGGCCGATATTGGGGTTGGGCTGGCCGCGTGACGGATCGCCCATGTTTTGCTGGTAGGCGGTTTCACCACGGTGGAAGTCAGTATCCACGCCGCTGGCGGCATAGCGGTTGTTGCGCGCCACGCTGTCTTCCAGCGTGGCTGGGTCCATGCCCAGCTTGCCGGCCAGCTCGGCCAGTGTGTTGCCTGCGGTCAGGTAGCCATCGGCCAGGAAGGGTTCCAGGTTCTTGCCGCCGGGGCGCACCATGCCGATGCCGTACTGGCGCAAGGCGGCAGCGTCGCAGATCAGGAAGGCCGGAATGCTGGGCGTGCTGCGGTTGGCTTCCTGCATGGCCAGGCCAAACAGGTGGTAGGAGGTGCTTTCGTTCACAAAGCGTGCGCCACGGGCATTGACGGTAATCATGCCGGGCTTGGCACGGTCCAGCATGAAGTGCGGAAACACCGCCTGACTGCCATCGGCACGGCGGCGCAGTGATACCGGAGCCCAGAACGCCGGGCTGAGGCTGCCTTCGGCCAGTTTTGCACCAAGGCCGCGCGCCAGTTGCTGTGCCTGGCCGGTATGGCCGGGTGCGCCGGGGCACCAGTCCGCCGAGATGCCCGGCAGCAGGCGGGCGCGTTGTTCCGGGTCGCGGTTGAAACCGCCGCTGGCCAGAATCACCCCCTGATTCACCTTGATGCTGCGGCTGGCCTTGCCCTGACGCAGGGTGAGGCCTTGCACACCGCCCTCATCGTGCCGGATATCGCTGGCCTGGCAGCGCAGCGCCAGCTGCACATTGCCCAGTTGCGACAGCGAATACAGCAGGCGGCCCACCAGCGCATTGCCCATCACCAGCCGGGTGCCGCGCGGATAGGACAGGCGGTCGCTGGCATGACGCAGCAGCAGCTTGAGCGAGTGCTTGAACGAGGGCAGTGAGGATTTGAGCTTAAGCAGGTGGTTGATGTCGGTGCGGTCCACCATCATGCCGCCCAGTACGGTGAATTCGGGAATCGGCGGGCGCAGCACGGCAAACAGTTCGCCCAGCAGGCGGCCATCAAACGGCAGCGGCTCCAGTGCACGGCCATTGACGGTGGAGCCGGCCAGGTCGGAAATATAGTCCGGGTGTTTGGGGTAGGGGCGGAACTTCACCTCGGTGGCGGCTTCCAGCGCGGCCACCACCGCCGGGCCAGCTTGCAGGAAGGACTGGCGTAGTGCCGGGTCGGCCCGTTCGCCAATGGCATTGTCCAGATAGCGG
Organism: Aquitalea sp.; assembly: GCF_030150775.1. Lineage (NCBI taxonomy): Bacteria > Pseudomonadati > Pseudomonadota > Betaproteobacteria > Neisseriales > Chromobacteriaceae > Aquitalea > Aquitalea sp. The sequence goes on along the minus strand of NZ_JASLFG010000052.1, from coordinate 26,663 downwards.
GCAGCTTCGGCCAGGGTGTCTTGCGGATTCACCCGTGCGCTGTGCAGGGTGCCGGGTATCCAGGTGGTGCCGCCGGACAGCGCGGTGGTGCCGCCCACGTATTCGCTGTGCTCCACCAGCAGCACTTTCTGTCCGGCAAGGCCGGCAAACAGCGCGGCAGCCAGCCCGGCACCGCCGGCACCGATCACCACCACATCATATTCACTGCCTTGTGCCGGCAGGTTTTCCAGTTGCAACAACATGTCAGTCTCTCCGTATTGCTGTCTTGCGTCCGTTTTTGTTGCATAAAAGCAACCAGTCGGTACGTTTTTTGACTTTTTTTAAATGGAAGATTGTTATGTGCCAGCCGACTCCAGTGCTGTGCCATAGGTTCGCTGCAATACCTGTTCGGCGGCACTGCGCAGCAGCTTGGCCCGTTCCACGGCACTGAGCTGGGCCTTGCTGTGCATCGGCACTTCCAGCGCAATCGGCAGGTCCGGCGGCAAGGCCAGCAGCAATTCGCCCAGCGCCAGCCCGCCGTGGCCCGGTGGCATGCGTTCGGCACGGGCCTGGTACAGCAGCTGTTCGATGGAGTCGGGCTTGGCGGCGGGTGCATCGCACAGCTGCATGTAGTGCAGGCGCTGGCGTGGCACGTCGGCCAGCATGGCCGTGGTGTCCCCGGCGCGGTCAAAGTGGATGGCATCCACCAACAGGGCGGCATTGTCCTGTCCGGCTTGCTGCAGCAGCTGCATGGCCATGGCGATGTTGCGGATGTCAGTCCACGGCATGGGTTCGATATTCATGCTCAGGCCCAGTGGTGCGCCCAGTTCACACAAGCGGGCAAAACTGTCCACGCCGCGGGCAAAGTCCGGGTCGTTGCCTGCCACCAGTACCTCTCGTGCGCCCAGCCGGGCGGCACTTTCCAGCATGGGCAGATAGCTGACCACATCCACCTCCGGTTTGAGCCTGAGTATTTCCACATCAGACACTTGCAGGCCGGTGTCCTGCAGGCGCTGCAAGGTTTCGCGCAGCAGCGGGCTGTTGCCCAGCATGTCGTGTTGCGGTTCTTCGGCCGTGGCGGGTAACAGGCGCAGGCCGACATGGCTGAAGCCGGCGGCAGCGGCACAGCTGACCATGTCGGGCGGGGATAGCTCCAGCATGCTGAGGGCAGCAAGGGCGAGCTGGCGTGGTGGCATGAGTGTCTCCTGTATGGCTGGCGCTGGCGGATTTGTATTGCAGTGCTTCCACCTCTGGCCGACCTGATTTGTGGTGGCTGATGGTGCTGAAGTATGCAATCGCAAAAAATGGAATGCAATTCAAAAAAATAACTTTGTTTTGAAATTTGAGATTTTGCGCCGGAACTACCAGGACCAGGATGACAAGCACGGACGATGGGGCAGGAGCTGCTGAACTAAGATGCAAATACAGGCCAGGCCTGGATTTGTGGTGTGGCAGTACTCAGGGATTTCCCGCACTGAAACGGGGCATTGCGCTGGTTTTTTCGAGCTGAAAGCGGCTGTTGTATTTTTTTAATCCCCTGATTTAACGTAATAAAACTACAAAAAAGGCTGCCAAAAGCATGACATGGATATCTGCACATGGATGGGGCGCTGTTATCGTAAATCGGTATAACTGATAGATTTTTTGCGGTATGTTTTCAGAATTCATGCCAAGTCAGAATGCAATCCATGCCCAGGATGCATGAACAAGCATGCCGGCCCGGGCTGCACCAAGCGGGTAAGGGTGCATGGCCGCAGTGGCCAGTCACGATAGGCCGGGCTTCCATTTCATCAGGTGAGCCGGCAAGGGACAGCAGCAGGAACGCCAGCCTGCTGGTGACTGGCAAGAGCGGATCTGACTGGCACGGCCAGAGCAGCCAGTAAGAACAACAAGGCAGCGATTGATAGTCAGCGCTGCAACAGGAGACAACAGATGAGTAACGCCAGCAATGTCATCAATGTACGCACATTGATCGACGATCGTCCCATCAACCGCTTTCAGTGGTTGGTGGTGTTCTTTGGATTCTGCATTATCGCGGCCGATGGTTTTGACGTGGCCATCATGGGTTTCATCGCGCCGGAACTCAAACGCCTGTGGCATGTGACCAACCCGCAACTGGCACCGGTGCTCAGCGCCGCGCTGGCGGGCCTGACATTGGGAGCCCTGTTTGCCGGCCCGCTGGCTGACTATCTGGGTCGCAAGGTGGTTCTGGTGTTGTCGGTGTTTTTCTTCGGTTTCTGGACTTTGGTTACCGCAACCTCGGGCGATATCACCCATCTGGTGATCTTCCGCTTCCTCACCGGCCTGGGGCTGGGTGCTGCCATGCCCAATGTCGGCACACTGGTGTCGGAGTTTGCGCCTGAGCGTCGTCGTTCCTTCCTGGTGACCGTGGTGTTCTGTGGTTTTACCGTGGGTGCTGCCGGTGGCGGCTTCCTGTCTGCTTGGATGATTCCGCACTTCGGCTGGCAAAGCGTGCTGATTTTTGGCGGTGTACTGCCCATCGTGGTGTCGATCGCCTTGTTGCTGTTTCTGCCGGAGTCCGTGCGTTTCCTGGTGGTGAAGAATGCCCCGGCAGCGCGCATCTCCAAGATCGTCAAGCGTCTGGCACCGGACCTGTCCATGCAGGATGCCAGCTTCACCATGGGCAATGCCGAAACCGCACCCAAGGGCAATTCCATCCGTACCGTGCTGTCGCGTCAGTACCGCTTTGGTTCCTTCATGCTGTGGCTGGGCTACTTCATGGCCCTGTTCGTGGTGTACCTGATGGGTAGCTGGATGCCGACCCTGGTGAAAGAGTCCGGCTACACTCTGGCTGATGCTGCCTTCATTGCTGCTTTCTTCCAGTTTGGCGGCCCGGCAGGCTCCCTGTTCATGGGCTGGTGCATGGACCGTGCCAACCCGCACAAGGTATTGGCTACGACTTACGCCCTGGGTGCCGTGCTGCTGTTCGGCTTCACTTCGGTTGCCCACCATCTGCCGATGCTGTGTGCGCTGACCTTTGCCGTAGGCTTCTGCTTCAACGGCGCCAATACCGGCATGAACGCACTGTCCGCCGGTTTCTACCCCACTGCGGCGCGTGCCACCGGTTCCAGCTGGATGCATGGCGTGGGCCGTATCGGTGCGGTACTGAGTGCCTTTGCCGGTGGCCAGATGCTGGCCTGGGGCTGGGACTTCTCTCAGGTGTTTGCAGCCCTGGCCGTACCGGCTGGCATCATCGTGCTGTCCCTGTTGTTGAAGAACCTGGCCAGCAAGGGCCTGCCGGCTCAGTCGGTCAGCGCTGGCAGCAAGGCCATGCACCATTGAGTGGCTGAGCGGTGGCCACGGGCTCAGGCCGGTGGCTGCTGCAGATAGGCCAGTACGGTATCGATGATGATTTGCCGGTGCCTGGCAGCGTGTTCGGGCTGGGTGAGGTCCCGCCCGAACAGGCAGGCAAAGGTGTGGCGGTTGGATACGCGGTAGAAGCACAGCGAGCTGATCAGCATGTGCACGTCGATGGCATCGGCCTGGGCATGAAATACCTGGTCGGCAATGCCACGCGCCAGAATGCCTTCCACCACCTCGATCACGCTGCGGTTGCGCTGGCGGATGATGTCGGAATCGGCAATATGCCGCGCCTGGTGGATGTTTTCTATGCTCACCAGCCGGCAGAAGTCCGGGTGCTTGTGGTGGTAGTCGAAGGTGAAGCCGGTGAGCAGGGCCATGGCCTCACGTGGCGGCAGCCCCTGCAGCTGCAGCTGCTTTTCGATGTCGCGGATTTCGCCGTACACCCGCTCCAGTACCGCGATGTACAGCTCTTTCTTGCTGTGAAAGTGATACACCACCATACGCTTGTTGGTGTAGCTCTTTCTTGCTGTGAAAGTGATACACCACCATACGCTTGTTGGTGTTGGCCTGTTCGGCGATGTTGTCCAGCCGGGCACCGCTGAAACCGTGCTGGACGAATTCATTTTGCGCTGCATCCAGAATGCGCTGGCGCATGCCTTCCGGATCGTTCTTGCGCCGGGCAGGCAGTGGTGTGGTGGGGCAGTCTGGTGAGGTCAAAACCGGATACCAATGAAAGGAGAAGTGGCAATAAAAGCAGAATCTGACCGCTTTTGATGACAGGTGTCAATCAGGCGGCAGTCGCCGGCAAGGGCGTGTTTGTTTGGGCCGGGTGGGATAGCCCCTCGTATGTCAGGCCCGCTATGTGAATTTATTTTAAATAAATATTAATCTGTGAATAAACAGATAGGAGATGGACGTGAAACACAAGACCCAACTGATGCTGCTGGCTTCTCTCTCTCCGCTGCTGGCCAATGCGGCGCTGGCGGATGACTCTACGGTTACCATTTATGGCCGTATCCATGCTGACTTTGAAAATACCAAATCCGGTGCGGCAACTGGCTCATCGGCAGCATTTACCACCACCAAGGTGCAAAACGATACCTCGCGCATCGGCTTCAAGGGGACGGAAGACCTGGGCAACGGCCTGAAAGCCATCTGGCAGGTGGAATCCGGTGTGGCGATCGACGATGGCTCCAGCACCGGTTCCAATACCTGGGCCGGTCGGGAAAGCTTTATCGGTCTTAGCTCCAGCCAGCTGGGCACGCTGAAAGCGGGTAACTTCCTGGTGGCAATTGACGACTTGCACTACATCGCGGGCAACAACTTCCAGTACGCCACCGGTATTTCCAACGATGCCACACTGTGGGCCAACGGCGGCAGCCTGGCCAGTGGCGGTTTCGATGTGCGTGCCGGTAACTCGGTAAGCTACCAGACGCCTAAATTCAATAATGTCACCGCACGTATCCAGTACTCGCTCACCAGCGGCACCGGCGGTGCCGAAACAGCCACCCATGGCGCTACGCTGGTATCCGGCAACCTGAACTACGACGACGGCCAGCTGCGCGTGGGCTACGGCTTCCAGCAAAACCGCAGCATGCAGCAGATGTCCAGCAACTTCTACCAGAACGGCCTGATGCACATGCTGGCCGCAGGCTACAACTTTGGCAGCATCTATGTTGGTGGCCTGGTGGAACATGACATCCTGGACAACATCAGCCTCACCGGCCACAGCCGCAGCCGCAACTACGGCAGCCTGATCGGCACCTATACCAACGGGGCCAATATCTTCTCCGCCCAGTATGGCCAGGCAGCATCCTGGAAGGGTTCGGCTGCCGTGCAGGACAGCGGGGCCAAGATGGCTTCGCTGGCTTACAACCGCGTACTGAGCAAAACCACCCAGGTTTATGTGCTGCTGACCGAGCTGCACAATGAAGCCAACGCCACTTACGTGCTGGGTGGCAACCCCAGCGCCACTGCCGTTGGTGCTGCCAAGCAGCATTCGCTGGCTGTGGGCATGTGGAAAAACTTCTGATCCTGATGTAAGCAGCTACCACCGCAGGGCCGGGACAACCCGCCTTGCGGTTTTATCCGTCTGACTGCCCATGCGCCTTACTGACCGTTTTAGCTCCTCCTCGCTGATCGCCTTGCTGGTGGCCGGTGCCTTCTTTATGGAAAACCTTGATGCTACCGTCATCAATACCGCCTTGCCGGCGATGGCGGCATCTTTTGCTGTGCATCCGGTTGACCTCAATATCGGCATTACCGCCTACCTGCTTACCCTGACGCTGTTGATACCAGCCAGCGGCTGGCTGGCCGACCGGCTGGGTTGTCGCCGCGTGTTCATGGCTTCCATCGTGGTGTTTACCTTGGCGTCGCTGCTGTGTGCCTTGTCGCAAAGCCTGTGGCAGTTTGCGCTGGCGCGGGTGTTGCAGGGTGTGGGCGGGGCAATGATGGTGCCGGTGGGGCGCCTGGCCGTACTGCGCAACACACCCAAACAAAACCTGATGCAAGCCATTGCCATGATTACCTGGCCCGGGCTGGTGGCACCGGTATTGGGGCCGGCGCTGGGCGGCTTCATTACCACCTATGCCTCCTGGCACTGGATTTTCCTGCTCAATCTGCCGCTGGGTGTGCTGGCATTTGCATTGGCATGGTGGCTGATTCCGGTACAGGGCGATGAGCAGGCTGCCAGCCGTTTCGATTGGGTGGGCTTCTTGCTGTGTGGTGCAGCTTGCCTGCTGCTGATGAGTGGCCTGGAACAGGTGGGCGGGCAGGGGCCGCTGATGCTGACCATGCTGAGCCTGGCCTGTGCTGGTGTTCTGCTGCTTGCCTTGCGCTGGCATTGCCGTCGCAGCACGGCACCCTTGCTGGATTTTTCCATCCTGCGCATCCGCACTTACCGCACCACCATTGTTGGCGGCTCCTTGCTGCGCGCCGCCATCAATACCACGCCCTTTCTGCTGCCGCTGATGTTCCAGCTGGGCATGGGCCTGGATGCCTTCATCGCCGGTCTGCTGTTGCTCACCCTGTTTGCCGGCAATCTGGGCATGAAAATGATTACCAGCAGCACGCTGAGGCGCTTTGGCTTTCGCACCACCTTGCTGCTCAGCGGCCTGGCGTTGGTGCTGCTTACCCTGCTGATTGCCGGTTTCGGGCCGGCCACGCCCTTGCCGTGGCTGGTGCTGGTGCTGCTGCTGTCCGGCATGGCCCGCTCCATGACCTTTACCACGCTGAGTACGCTGGCCTTTGTCGATGTGCCGCAGGCGCAGATGAGCCATGCCAACACCCTGTTCAATATGCTGCTGCGCATGGCCTATGGCTTCGGCATCGCCATTGCCGCCATTGCGCTACGCCTGGCGGAGCGCTGGCTGCCGGCTGCCAGCCAGCTGGCGCATTATCATTTTGCCTTTGTCATCCTGGCTGGCCTGACGCTGCTGGCGCTGTGGGATGTGTGGCAGCTGCCGGCCAATGCCGGGCAGTTGCTCAGCCAGCGCGGCGAGGAGGGCGCATGATGCCAACATGTACTTGGACAGACTGCAGAGGCAGTGCCATGCTTCTGCCTTGGGTCTTTGCCCCGGGACAGAATAGCAATGGCCGCCAGACAGCGCTGGCTGGCCAATCGACAAGAAGGTTTGGCATATGGATTTGAAACAGTTGCAATACTTTACCTGCGTGGCAGAGCTGGGCAGTTTTACCCGCGCCTCCAATACGCTGAACATCGCCCAGCCGGCACTCAGCCGGCAGATCCGCATGCTGGAAGTGGAGCTGCGGCAGAACCTGCTGATCCGCAATGGCCGGGGTGTTTCCATGACCGAGGCGGGCAAGGTGTTGCTGGAGCACAGCCTGGGCATCCTGCACCAGGTGGAGCGGGTGAAGGAGGAGCTGGGCAAGGTGCGTGGTGCCATGGCCGGGCATGTGGTGGTGGGGCTGCCACCCAGCCTGCTCAAGGTATTGGCGGTGCCGCTGACCAAAACCTTCCGCGCCCGGCTGCCCAATGCCTCGCTGTCCATCTGCGAGGGCTTGTCCGTCACCATGCACGAGGCGCTGGTGGCCGGGCGGCTGGATGTGGCCCTGCTGTACAACGTGATTCCGTCTGCCGAAGTGGAAACCTTCCCCTTGCTGGAAGAAGAACTGTTCCTGATGACGGCCCGCTTTGACAATGCCCCGGACAGCATCACCCTGCGTGATGTTGCCAGCACGCCGCTGATCATCCCCAGTCGCCCCAACTCCATCCGCATGTTGGTGGAGTCCGAGCTGGCCAATATCGGCTGCCGTCCGCACATCGAACTGGAAATCGACGGTGTGTCCGCCATTCTGGAGCTGGTGGCCGATGGCTATGGCTCGGCGGTGCTCACCCGCAGCGCAGTGACCTCGCTGGCCGATGCCTCACGCTTTACCGTGCGCAAGATTGTCGAACCGGTGCTGTCCAGCAAGCTGGCCATGGCCATCAGCCTGCGTCATCCATCAACACTCACCCAGCAGCTGTTCATTGAGCTGATTCGCGAGCATATCCGCGAATGGCTGGGCTATACCCCCGAAACCTGATTGCCTCCGAACGGCTAACAAAATAGCGTAGTGTCCCTGGGGCAAGGCGCGCCAACGCCGACAGTACAAGAGTACGGCAAGCAGGCGCAACGCAGCAGCAGGGTTTTTGTTAGAGGTTCTTGGGGCGGAAAGTAGCATTGTGCTGGCTATTGCAAGTATCACCGGACCCATCTTCATCCTCATCGCCCTCGGCTACTGGGTAACCTGGCGGCAGTGGTTTGCCCAGGCCAATATTCGTGCGCTGGGGCAGTTTGTCATCACCTTTGCCTTGCCGGCGATGATATTCCGCGCGCTCACCCGGCAGTCCTTTGCCGAGGTGGTGGACCTGCATTACCTGCTGGCCTATGCGCTGGGCTCCTTACTGGCGCTTGCTTTGGGCATGCTGTTTGCCCGCATGGTGGCCGGTTACGACATGCGTCTTAGCACGCTGTTCGGGCTGGGCATGTCCATGTCCAACAGCGGCTTCATCGGCTTTCCCATCGTCTCGCAGCTATTGGGGGCCAAGGCCGGTATTGCGCTGGCCATGACCATGCTGGTGGAAAACGCGGTGGTGTTTCCGCTGGTGCTGATCCTGCTGGAAAGCCAGGACGCCAGCGGCAAGGGCAGGGCGCATCTGCTGCGCCAGGTGGGCGGACGCCTGCTGCGCTCGCCGCTGGTGATTGCCATCAGCGCCGGGGTGTTGTGCTCGCTGGCAGGCTTGCAGCTGCCGGGCGTGCTCAGCAAGGTGCTGGAGCTGATGGCACAGGCGTCGGTGGCCTTGTCACTGTTTGTCATTGGCGGCTCGCTGGTGGGCCTGAAAACCCGTGGCATCGTGCGCCGGATTTCCCCCATCGTGCTGGGCAAGCTGCTGCTGCACCCCTTGCTGATCTTCCTGCTGCTGCATTTCCTGTTGCCGGTACCGGCCTGGCTGCAAATGGCGGCGGTGCTGTTTGCCTGCGCGCCGATGATGAGCATCTATCCCATCATCGGGCAGAAGTACGGCCATGAAGGCTTGTGCGCGGCCAGCTTGCTGGCGGCCACGGTGACTTCGTTTTTCTCCATCAGCAGCATGCTCTGGCTGCAAGGCTGAGGCAATCCTGCCCGTGCGCTTGAGGGAATAAGCAATCCAGTTTTTCTTGGTTGGGAATGCGGGAATGGTTTTTTAATATCCATTCCATGCACATGGTTATGTCCTGTCATGACAGGCCGTGTTTTCATTCCCCTTGCTTTGAAAGGCAGCCAGGATGAGCTTTTATCAGGATTACAACGACAAGCTGGCCATTGAAGGCTGGAACACCCGCGAACTGAGCCAGTACCAGACGTTCGACCTCAAACGCCTGTCCCCGGCACTGGGGGCGGAAATCCGCGGTGTCGACCTCAGCCAGTCCTTGCCGCCTGCGCAACTGGAGGAAATCCGCCAGGCGCTGACCGAACATCTGGTGCTGACCTTTCCCGGCCAGGCCATCAATGCCGAACAGCACAAGGCCTTTGGCCGTCTGTTTGGCAGCCTGCACCAGCACGTGCTGGGCGACAGCACCCAGCTGACCGCGCGCAGTGGCGATGCGGAAATCCTGGGCTGGAAAACCGGCCGCACCACCCGTTACACCGCGGGCGACGCCTGGCATAACGATGTGTCTTGCGACCCGCACCCCATCTGGGCGTCTTTCCTGCGCGTCACCCGCCTGCCGGAAGTCGGCGGTGGCGACACGGCGTTTGCCAACCTCTATCTGGCGTATGAATCCTTGTCTGAACCCATCAAGCAACTGCTGCTGGGGCTGACTGCCGTGCATGACGGGCGGGAAGGCTGGAGCAATGGCTATGGTGCCGAACCGAAACCCGGCCAGGTATTCAATGCCAGCGAACACCCGGTGGTGGCAAAGCACCCGGTCAGCGGTCGCCCCTTCCTGTTTGTGAATGAGGCGTTTACCTCGCATATCGTGCAGCTGAGCCGCGCCGAAAGCGATGCGCTATTGCAGCTGTTGTACCGCCATATCGAAAAACACCAGTCCTTCCAGGCGCGCATTCACTGGCAGCCGGACATGCTGCTGCTGTGGGACAACTGGGCCACCCAGCACCATGCCATCTGGGATTACTACCCGTTCGAGCGCTGGGGCGAGCGCGTGTCGGCCTATCTGGAGCACGGCCCGCAGCCTGCCGGCAGCATTATCAGCCAGCAGTAATTGCTGCCCTTGCATTTCAAACCGGGGTCGTCCTTGTGGGCGGCCCTTTTTGGTGTGCAACAGGTGGCTTATGCAGCCTTTGCCAGGCTTATCCAGCCGCCGCCTGATAAGCAACGCAGTTTTACTTGGTTCACGACCGGCGTGACAGTGCTTACAGTAGGCCCATCACGCAATCACACCCTAAAGGAAACCAGCATGACTCTGCGACTTGGCGACATCGCTCCGGATTTCAGCCAGCAATCCACCATTGGCGAACTGAACTTCCACCAGTGGAAGGGTGACAGCTGGGCCGTGTTGTTTTCCCATCCGGCGGACTATACCCCGGTGTGCACCACCGAATTGGGTGCCACCGCCAAATTGCAGCAGGAATTTGCCCGCCGCAATGTCAAGGTGCTGGCCCTGTCGGTAGACCCGGTGGAAGCCCACCATGGCTGGATTGCCGATATCAATGACACCCAGCAGACCGAAGTGAATTTCCCCATCGTGGCCGATGCGGACCGCAAGGTGTCCGAGGCCTACGACCTGATTCACCCCAATGCCAGCAGCACCCATACCGTGCGCTCGCTGTTCATCATCGACCCTGCAAACAAGGTGAGGCTGATCATTACCTACCCGGCCAGTACCGGCCGCAATTTTGCCGAAATCCTGCGGGTGATCGACTCCTTGCAGCTGACCGACCATCACAGCGTGGCCACCCCGGCCAACTGGCAGCAGGGTGAGGAGGTGGTGATTGTGCCGTCGCTACAGGATGAAGCGCTGATCCGTGAAAAATTTCCCCAGGGCTACCGTGCCGTACGGCCCTATCTGCGACTGACGCCGCAACCGGTTTGATATTGTTGTCCGTTGTACCGTTGTCTCTGTTTCTCCTTCTTGCATGTCTCTTCTTCATGCCGGGTCTCGCGATCCGGCATTTTTTTATCTATGGGATGAAGGCGGGAGTGGGAGTGGACGTAAATATCGGAAAATCATGTCAACAAGGATGGCTGCTGGCAAAACAGCAGACCTGTGGTGCGGATATGGCTGCTTTTCTTGTTGGCATGCGGAGGGTGTCAGCTCCTGTGCACCGGGACTGAACGGCTCTCATTTCACTTGGCGTGCTGAGTGTCGCAGAAGCCCAGCTGATATGTGCTAAGCATTTTCATCAATTGACCGGATTGTTGCGGACAGGAAAACTCTGGTAGATCAAATAATCTTGCCTTACTCCGGCAGGTTGAGGGCCAGAATACATATGTGGTTTCCGGTATGAATGGTAAACATGCCATGCCAGATAATAAAAACTTCCCTGAATCCGTAGCCTGATGCCTGGCTGAGAATCATACATTTCGGGACATGTTAAAAATCTTGTACCGTTTTGTTTGATATGGAGTGGACGCGGCCAAGTCGAATGGCCGATACTTTGATACCACGAGGCTGCACCTTGCAAACCCGCCGGTCTTTTTTTGAGCACCGGACTTTTTACAGAAGCAGGAACAAGCGTTGGACGGTGAATCTCCCAATATTGAAGCAATGCTGGATCTGGCATACCAATTGGTACTGTGTCAGCTGGAAGCGGACGTCTACCGCGCCAAGCAGGACATCCGTGAAATGGTGGTGCCGATCAAAATCCTGCTGCTAAAGGAAATGGAGCAGGATACGCAGATTTGCGGGCTGGACGATTTCTAGTTCCACGCTTGCGGTATGTCCCTACTTGCGTTTCTGCCTGGTTGTTTCCGCCTACCCGGCCCCTGCAGCTTGTGCGGCAGGGGCCGATTTCTTGGTCCCGCATGACTTCGTACCAGGTGGCACCAGATTATGCATGGTTATGGTCCGGCAATGCCTGCTGCTACACCGGCAGTGCGTACCGCGGCCTGTTTTCTGCGGCGCGCCAGCCATTGGTAGACACCCGATCCTCCCAGCAGCATCAGCAGCAGCCCGGTGAGTGCGGTGGCCACCCGTTGGGCGGTCCCGGCAAAGCTGCCATCATGCAGCACCAGCGCCCAACTGCTGACGCGACGCCAGGGGTTGCTGGTTTCTGTTTTCTCGATACGCAGCTGCTTGCCCTGATAGGGGTCTGTCTGCACCAGCGTACTGCCATTCGGATGCATCTCCCCAGGCATTTTCAGGCGTATTTCCACTGGTTTGTCCGATCTGGCGCTGATGTTGATGCCAGTTATCCTGCCTTCTGGCAGCCGGGTTCGGACAAGCTGGACCAGGACATCCAGTGGCAGGCGCTGGCCGGTAGGCTGGATGGTGGCGTGCTTGCCTGGCTTGCCCTGTTTGGCTGGTGTCAGCCAGTCACGCAGGGGCTGATTGAACGCCAGCACCAGGCCGCTAAGCGTGCTGAGCAGCAGCAAGAGCAGCATGGCGGCACCGGCGGTGCGGTGCAGGTCGCTCACCAGAATGGCAACGCCCTTGTCCCGGCGTACACGCCAGGCCTTGCTCCAGTTCTTCGGCCACCAGTGAGTGATGCCGCTTAGCAGTACCAGGATGATCAGCACACCCGCACAGCCCACCCAGATTTTGCCCTCCGGCAGCAGCAGACGTGCATGCAGTTCGTGCAGCCAGCCCCAGCCTTGGGCATTGCTGTCCTGTTGTTGCAGGATGCGGCCACTGACCGGGTCCAGCCACAGGGTAATATCTGGCTGTCCCTTGCTGCGCACACGTGCCTGAATGCTGTCTCGGCTGTTTTCCGGCAAACGCAGGCTGATATCGGCATGCGGGTAGTGCAGCCGCGCCATGGCATAAGCGGCCTGGTAGCTGACGGGCGTGGCCAGGGTAGGTCGGCTGTCAGGGCTGATCTCGGACTGCAGTTCGGCCCGGAAAACCAGCAGGCTGCCGCTGATGCCCAGTGTGATGGCCAGCAGGGCTGCACCCAGGCCCAGATAGCGGTGCAGCAAGATGATGAAACGTTTCAAGATGGTATTCCGATGCTGTCTGTATGCCGTGTCAGAAAGTCAGGCTGGCCTTGACCAGCAACTCACTCGGATCGCCCAGACGCACGGTGGACACGCTGCCACTGCTGCTGGTGGTGGTAGTGCCGGTGCCGGACGCGTAGTAGGTTTTGTCGAACACGTTTTTCAGATTGGCCTGGATTTCCAGCTTCTGGCCACGTAGACGGGTTTGCCAGGCGACAAAGGCATCGGTCACGTAATAGGACGGCAGTTGGAAGGAGTTGGCCGCATCGCCCTGACGTTGGCCTACATAGCGGGTGCCGCCGCCAATGCGCCAGTGGTTGCCAAACATGTCATTGCCCAGATCGTAGGCCAGGTTGATGCTGCCACTGTGCTTGGGGACGTTGTAAAGCTGTTTGCCGGCATAGACCGGATCACTGGTCACCACCGCGTCGGTATAGGCCCAGGCCAGTGTCAGTGACAGCTTGCGGGTGATTTCACCGCTGACATCCAGCTCCACCCCTTGGGAGCACACCTTGCCCATGGCTTTGTCGATGCCATCGGTGTCGGTGGCGACAACATTGGTTTTTTCAATGTGGAACACCGCTGCGGTAGCGCTAATGCCATTTTGTTCCAGCTTCAGGCCCGCCTCGTGCGACACGCCGCGTTCCGGCTCAAAGCTTTGGCCATCACTGGCTGCATTGGGGACAAAAGACTCACTGTAACTGCCGTAGAGCGACCAGTGCGGATTGAGTTTGTAGATCAGGCCAAACTGCGGCAGGGCGGTATAGCCATCGCTGCGGTCGCTCACCACATAAGGCCGGCCCACGCCATCTTCCTGACGGTAATGCTGATAGCGCAGACCATAGGTGGTGCGCCATTGCGGTGACAGTTCCCAGTTGTCCATCAGCAGCAGCGACTGGGTGTCGATGCTGCTGCGGTTATCGCTCTGGCTGGCACTGAGCGTGGTATTGGCCGGGCTGAGCACGCCGTAGACCGGGTTGTTGACATTGAGTTGGGTGGCGGTGCTGGCACTGCCACGGAAGGTATCCGAGCGCAGTTCGCGTGACTGGGTGAGATCCAGGCCGATGACAGGCTTGTGGTTCTGCCCGAGGATGGACAGCTCGCCCTGCAATTTGGTGGAAAAGGCCAGTGTGCTGTTGTTCACCACATTGCCATCCAGCCGTCTGGTCAGTACGCCGGTGCGGGCGTTGTATGCGGTGGCGCGGGTTTCGTAGTTGCTGTAGCTGATTTCATTCCAGGCCAGCCGGCTGTCCAGGCTCCACTGATTGCCCAGCAAGCGGCTGAAGCTGGCCGTTGCAGCCTGGGTATGGCCTTGGGCCACATCCAGCGTATCGCCCAGCCTTGTTTCCCGGGCGATGTTCAGTGGCTTGCCATTGTAAAACACCGTGCCTCTGTCCCACGGCGTGGAGAAGTCGCTGTATTGGTAAGACAGCAGCAGTTTGTTGCGCTCATCGCTCCAGGACAGGGAAGGGGCAATCATGCTGCGTTTGGTGCTGCCATAGTTGCGCCAGTAGTCGGTGTCCTGTTTGTCGGCAATCAGGCGGTAGGCAAAATTGGAATCTCCCACCGGGCCGGTGGTGTCCAGCGTGGCAGAGCCACCGCCAAAGCTGGAGCTTTGCGCGCTGAGCGTGGTCTTGGGGGAGTTTTCCGGTTTTTTGCTGATGACATTGATGACGCCGCCGGGCTCCTGAATGCCATACAGCAAGGATGCCGGCCCTTTCAGAACCTCCACGGACTCGGTCGTGGCATCGAAATTACTCATCAGGTAAGAGCGGACGCCATCGCGCAGGATGCTGCCGTCATTGCGCTCGCCAAAACCACGGCGGGTGAAGCTGTCCTGGATGCCGGCCAGGGTGTTGCTTTCCACTACGCCGCTGACAGTGCCGACTGCTTCGGTCAGGGTTTTTACCTGCTTGTCGGCAATGGTTTGCGGACTGACGCTTTGCACGGCTTGCGGGGTATCCAGTGTGCTTTGGGCGTAGCCGGCCACGCTGGTTTCGCGGGTCTGGTAGCTGTGTGTCGGCGGGCTGTCAGTGGAGGCACTGACAGAGACCGTTTCCAGTGTGGCGGTGTCGTCGGCTTTGGCAGTCAGTGGAATCAGGATGAGCAGGGAAGTGGAGAGAAGATGTGCAGGTTTCATGACATAATATTATTATAAATGATAATCATTATCATACATGATTTTGCAAAAGCGGGGTAGCGTGCATTCATTGGTGTCATAAGGCCGGCCTGGCTACGGCAGTCGGGGCAAAAGTTGCACCAGAGGCAAGGGATAGGGCGGGATGCCTGGTCTGGCATCGGCAGGCTTGGTCAGACAGGGCGGAAGCAATGAAATATCAAGTGAAAATACATCAATCTGCGAAGGCGTTATTATTTGTGACCGGCACTTTGGCGGCTGCAAACAGCATGCCATGGATCTTGATTGGGTGTTGCTGCCAAAGTCGGAACTCAGGGTTTTGGTCTGGAATTGTCACATCTTCTCGTTAAAGACTCCAACAAAGTACGTGCTGGCTTTTATGGTGCTGATTATTCTATTAATAATAGAAAATCAGGTAGTATCAACTACGATTACCGTTTCAAATTATTTAATGCGGAAATGTGTGCGGATTATTATTCGTAGGGCGGTAGCTTTCGCTTGAGTGCAGATGTTCTGTATAACGGCCACAAGGCAGATGCTAATGCAACTTTTGACGGGATGAGTGGTACGGTTATATTGAATGGCATAATCTGTTCCACCACTGATGTGCTTAATCTGCATGGCGCTATTTATTATAATAAGATAGCTCCTTGCCTGGACGTTGGCGGAGATAATCCGGTATCCAGCAAGAAAGGCTTGGGATTTTCCTGGAATGCAGGGGTGACTTTACTGGTTCGCCCAGCATTGATCAGGCAGCCAGCTGTGGTGCCTGGATCAGTGTTTTGGCATGTGCAGATATCCAGAGTAATGCAACTATTGAAAAGCAGAAGCTGGGAAGTGATGTGAATAAATACAATTACTGGCCTGTTCTCAGGCTGATCATTGTTTACGGTTTCTAGTCTTCATCTGAAAACTGCTATCGCATAGATGGTGGTTTGATTGTTGCTGGAAAATGGATGGCAACATTGATTGTAAAGCCTGCTTTTTTATACAGTTAAAGTTACCATCGTTTGCCGCCAGCGGTAGCTGGCGCTGGCACGTAAAATTGTGCAAGTAATTAAAAATGCCTGAGCAGTGACGCTAGTATGGTGCATTCATCACTGCGTGGGCGGATACATGAAGCAAAATCCGATTTGTACCGGTTTATTGGCTTTGGCACTGCTGGCTGCTAGCCCATTGCTGTGCGCATCGACATTTCTTGGCGATAGCAGCATGTTTTCCATTGATGCGTCTGGGTTGAGTATCTACACCTCAAGCATGGGTGGTGGCAATGCATACTATGCTGCACATTATCGGGTGAAGGACATTGCCTATCAGGGGGCGGGGCAATACCGCATGGTTCTGGCATGCGCAGCACCTTGTGTCGACCTGACACTGCCAGTGACGCGCATGGAGGTGGAGCAGCTCAGGCTGGGCGATGGTGTTCATGCAAGCCCCATGGCATATGGGGTCGCTTTTGATCTGGACCGTACCGGCGCTGTCATCGCGTTGCTGGTAAATCCCGACATGGCCGGCCAAGTGCGGCCAGTGCGAGTGATGTAGTCATTGCAAGGCAGGCCGGGATATATTGTGGAAAAGATTTCCGACAGTGGAGTTGAAGCTCGGAAGTATTCAGATGAAAATCTGCCGCCAGCGGCGGCAGATACTCTGCCCGTTTTACAGCTGGCGCATGTATTTGAAGCGGATGTCAATAAACTGGCGGCGCCAGTTGAATAGATCTTCCAGTGTCATATTATAGGGTTTGATGACACAGCCTTCCTGATGGGCGCGTACGGGTTCGCGCCATAAATTGCTGGTGTCAATGCCATCAATAAACAGATTATCCCGAACGCACTGATCGAATATTGGTGTTCCGGGAAAGGGAATGAGTGCACCAACCCAGTTTCGATCCAGCTGCAGTTCATCAATCATGTCCATGGTTTCTTGCAGCGTCTCGTTGGTGTCTTCGGGAAATCCCATGATCCAGTTTCCCGCCAGGCTGACGCGATGTTTTTTCAGGTCTTCCACTACCTGATAAATGGTATCCCGCTTCAGTCCCTTCTTGATGACCGTATTGCGGATATATTCTGAACCGTGTTCGGGTGCCAACAGTGCAGATGTCATTCCGGCGGCAACCATGGCGTCGATTACTTCTGTTTTCAGGCTGTTCATACCCAATCCTCCGGCGGTAGTGAACTGGATGTCCAGCCCGCGGCGGAGTATTTCATTACAGATGCCCAGAATATGTTTATTGTCTACGGTCAGGTTGTCATCCATGAAGGTAAAGAAGCGCTGCCCTTTTTCATTGACAAGAAACTCCAGCTCATCAACAAATCGCTGCGGTGAACGGCGTCTTAACTTTCTTCCCTGCACGATGTACATGTCGCAGAAGGTACACTTGAATGGACAGCCCCGTTCTGAAATGACGGGTACCACATTCTTGATGTCATGGTTCTTGAAATTGGAGTAGTTGCCAAGGTCCATTTCAAATTCGGTGAAATCCACCATGTCCCAGGCCTGCATGGGGAGGTCTTCGTAGTTGATCCATTCCCGCTCCTGGTTTACATGCACCGCACCATCCTGATCCCGGAAAGCAAATGATTTTATCTCGCGCAAATTTCCCAGCGTACCGCTGGCAATACGCTTGGCCATTTCCACCATTTGCGGTTCACCTTCGCCTAGTGCGATGTAGTCGAAGTCATGGCAGAAGCTGAGGATTTCCTTGGGATAGGTAGTGGCGTGAATGCCACCAGTCATGATTTTCAGGCTGGGATCGGTCTGCTTGACTGTCCGGGCATAGTCCATTGCGGTTTGCATGAAGCCGGAAAACAAAAAAGAGATGCCGACAAAGCCAGGCCTCTCCTGCCTGATTGTCTGGATGATGCGCTCATGACAGTAGCGGGTCGGTTCGGGCTGCTGGTGAGTCCGTTTGCTGTTGAGATCCAGCAATACCGGTTCGTGTCCGGCTGCACGCAGTACCGATGCCAGGCTTAGCAGGGCCGCAGACGGAAGAAAGTCGTTACGCTTGATACTGGGGTCATCAAGGTAGGGGCATATCAGCAGTACTTTCAAAAGCACTCTCCCATCTGAATTATTGTCTGTGTGGCAAGGTATCTGACTTTGCCATGTTTTATGCAAAATACATCGGCTCGGCTATGCAGGTAGCTGGGCGTATTGACACCGGGCCAGCAAAATTTACTGTGAGGGCTGGTTTGCAATCACTGAATGTGGCGATGTCAATTTTTGTAAGGATATATTAAATGGCGAGCTTGGTGAAAATTGTAATTAAAGACATGTCTGCTTGTGCAATGCGCAGCGCTGGATTTGCCATGTGTATATTAATCAGTGTTTTATGAAATACTTGAGGCTTGTTGCTGACGGTATCGTTTTTCCTATCGGATTTCATCTTGATATGGAGCAAGGTGTGTGGGTGTGTGATTTTGCTGCTGCCAAGCTTATCCCGTCTTTGCAATGGCTTGATTTTTGATGAAGATGAATTTTTTATGACCAGTGTGGAGGGTATTCACTTGTGACGGTGATTGTGCACATGAGCCGGCTTGATATGTGTGGCTGGCATCGGCCACGCTGTGCTATCTGCCGTATTTGCGCATGAGCTGTTCGACAATGCCATCCTGTTTCATACGGCTTAGCGCGGCAGCAATCTTGGCGGCGTGTTCTGCCGGAAAACGCGGGCCGGATGCAAGCCAGCTTTGGCTGCTGTAAACCACATCACCTTCTACCGGCAGTGCTCCGGTTTGTTGCAGGTAGATGGTTTTGAAGGTGATGGATGCACCAAGGAAACTGGCGATACGCCCGGCTTTGAGCATTTTGGCCATTTCGGCAAGCTGGCTTTGTTCCAGCTGTCGCTGGGTGATGCCTTGCTGGGTCAGCCAACTGATGATGCTGGAGCCGCTGCGAACACCAATCAGCCCAGCGGCAGCGGCCTGTTGCACTGTGTGGTATGGCGCGGTGCCGTCTTTGGTGAAAAATTTGAAATCCGTGGTGTTGGTGACGGCAATCCAGCGGAATAATGCTTCTCGTTCAGGTGTGCGGGCAAAGTAGATGATGACTGCATTGGGACGGTCAATGACTTCGCGCATGGCGCGATTCCACGGGCGAATTTTCGTACGCGGGATAAAACCGGCCCGGCGTATGGCTTCGCTGCCAATCTCAATCATCATGCCCGGTGTTGGCTCTCCTGGCTGGTTGCAGACGTTGGGCAGGTAGTCACATTCAAGATCGATGATCTTGTCGGGTTGTGATGCGTGTGCAAGGCATGGCATCAGCAGCAGTACTGGTAACAGTCTGTTTGGCAGGGCAGCCATAAGGGGTGCTCCTCTGTGGCGGCTATATCTTTTGTTTTCTTTATAAGTGCCAGGCACTCGTTTTGTGTGGGGAAATAGCCTGACCGGGGTGAACTAAGTATTTTCACCGGTGAAATGGGGCGTTAAAGCACCGACGGTCGAGAGGGGGAGACGTAGGTGTGTTCTAAAAGCGGCTGAGCAAAGCTCGAAGAGGACTCGGGCCAAGGTACGCCATGCAGATGGTATCGGTCGTTTGGCAAGACAGCGCAACGCAGGGGCGGGGGGGAGCAGGTTTAAACCATGTCAGGACTGGAGAGGCGATTTGTGAGGCGCTTGTGGAGCTTGGTCGGTGTCAGCATTTAATTGGCTTGTTGCCGATCAGAAAAAGCTTTTGCAGCCGGCATGGCTTGTTAGCTTAACCACTCGCTGACCCCACCATGGCGGGAGCAGGTGCCGCGGTGGTGTTGGCTGAAACTGTAGCTGCCATCGCGGCATTTTGCGGTAGCACCGCGCGGGGCTTGTCCGGATTTGCTGTGGGCAGGGCTGTGTACGCTGTTGCCATCCTTGTTGGTATAGCTGCCATGTTCGATTAGCTGGGCTTCAACCGGCTGGTTGTTGACCTGGGCCGGGGTTTGGGCAAACAGTGTTTGGCAGGTGAGGGTGGCGAGCAGGAACAGGGCAGCATATTTCATGATGGCATTTTCTTGGTAATGGCCAAGTATGACATGTAAGTATTATCATGTTCCAGCTATTGTTAAGAAATAGCTGTTGTCCATTGCCCCGCAAGGAGGGCAACCCACACTTCATCTGCAGAAAGCGCGTGTTGATGGCAATCCAGAAAATGAAGGTAACCACCTCGTCAGCGTGCACCCGCTTCGACATTCTGCTGAGGCTGTGGACGGTGGCTGCACTCTGTGCTGCCGTGTCTCATATTGTCCTGCCTGGGTGGACTGCTGCGGGTACGACCTGGGCAATGTCTTTGCACTGGCAGCGGGAAATTGCTTTTTTTGACCTGTTTATCGCCTTTATCTTCGGCTGGGCAGCCCGGCAGCCGGATCTGCACACCAAGCGCAATGTCACCTTGCTGCTCTGTGGCTTGTCATTGCTGCTGGGGGAAAATCATCTGGAAGGCTGGCTTGCTGCGCCCAAGGTATTTCATGTGCTGTTTACCCTGGCTAATGGACTGGCGGTATTGTGGGGCGTGCTGGCCTGCTGGAGCGTACACGCACTGGTGCCGCCGCCATGGCAAGATAATGTGCCGGCCCGGCAGCAAAGGCCGTGATGGCCGGCATGAGCTTTGCTACCGGTTCAGGCAGTGCAGTGGGGGTGAGAGCAATGGTGCTTGCTTAGGGCTCCAGCACGTAGCTACCTGGCGCGTCAGCCAGTGCCGGGTACTGGCGGCTGCTGACGGCAGGGGCCTTTGCCAGTTCGCCCGATTGTGGCTTCAGCCATTGCATCCAGTCCTCCCACCAGCTGCCAGTGTGGTGTTCGGCAGATTGTTTCCAGTGTTCAGGACTCTGGTGGCGTTCTGCCTGACCCACCCAGAATGCTCGTTTGGGCGGGCTGACCGGAGGGTTGACAATGCCTAGGATGTGGCCAGAGGTAGACAGCACAAAGCGCTTGTCGCCGGTTAACAGGTGATTGAGCCGGAAGGACTGCTTCCACGGTGCGATATGGTCATCCACGGCGGCAACGGCATATACCGGCTGTGTGATGTTTTCCAGATTGATGTCATGCCCGGCAACATTCAGTGCATTGGGCTTGATCAGATTGTTGTGCAGGTAAAACTGGCGCAGATACCAGGAGTGCATGGCTGCCGGCATGCGGGTTGTATCCATATTCCAGTACAGCACATCAAAGGCCGACAACTTCTCGCCATACAGCCAGCCGTGTACCACGTAATTCCAGATCAGGCTGTTGGGGCGCAGCATACGGAAGGACATGGCCATGTCCTTGCCATCTAGATAGCCGGTTTCGGCCATTTTTCCATCCAGCCAATCCAGGGTGGCCGGGTCGATGAATACTTCGATATCACCAGGGCTGTGGTAGTCCACCAGGGTGGCAAAAAAAGTGGCGCTGGCTACGGGGTTGACGCTGCCTGCGTATTGCTGGCTGCTCCATGCCAGCCATGTGGCCAGCATGGCTCCACCTATGCAGTAGCCGACGGCATTGACTTGTGGCTGAGCGGACAATTCGCGTGCCACCCGGAATGCTTGATCCAGCCCTTCTTGCAGATATTGGTCAAAAGTGGTGCCGGCCTGTTCGGCTCCGGGGTTGCGCCAGCTGATGATGTAGGTATCCAGCCCTTGCTCCAGCAGATAGCGGATCAAGCTCTTTTTGGGTGTCAGGTCCAGTACGTAAAACTTGTTGATGCAGGGCGGCACAATCACCACGGGTACCTGATGTACGGCCTTGGCGGTAGGGGTGTAATGAATCAGCTCGAACAGCTCATTGCGGAAGACTACCTTGCCTGGGGTGGTGCCCAGGTTTTCCCCTACTTTGAATTCCTCGGTACTGCTCATGCGTACCGTGCCCAGTTTGGCGTCTTCCAGGAAGTTCTGCCAGCCTCGCTTTATGCTTTCACCATTACTCTCCACCGCCCGACGCATGGCAACCGGGTTGGTCCAGAAAAAATTGCTGGGTGAGAGCGCATTTAGCCAGTTACGGCACCAGAAAGCAGTCTGTCGCTTGGCCTGTACCGACTGCCCTGGGGTTTCGTACAGCATGTCCTGAATGTGATGGGTGAGAATCAGATACCACTGTTTGGCAATATCGAAAGACACACTGTCCGACCATTCCGGCTCAACAAAACGGGTGTCTTCGGGATGTGCTTCTTCTACATCCGGCCCCTGCATTCCCCAGTAGCGGCGGGCAGCATACTGTTGCAGGTCAAACAGCTTCTGTGCCAGCTGCACATTGGACTCGGCGAGCTTGCCGGGGTGGCATAGCCAGGCCAACTGGGTGTGTATGGCGGATTTGCCAATGCCGAAAGGGTCGCAGATGTTTTCCAGCATATTGCCAAAATGCTGTGCATTCTCAAAAGAATCGATAAACCAAGACTGTTGTGCTGCTGGTTTTGTCATGAATATCTCCCGAAGACATGCACTTGAAATGAATGTCTCAAGCATAGCGCACACTTCCTGCAAGAATATGTCTTTACCGGCTTTGTTTGATGCAAGGCTGATTTTTCGGCAGGTGATGCTGCATTGAACCATCCGGCTTCCTGGCGGCAAGTGGCGGCCCTGGCTGACTGTTGGTGTCAGGTATGGATGTGCATGCCATCGGTGCTTATCCCAACACCAGATCCAATGCGGTCTTGTTCTTCCTGAATGGCGAGCAGTATTTGCTCCCTTATGTCTGCGGCCTTGGCGCTGGTGGTGACGCCTGGTGAGTTGGCAGCAGAAACATGCCGGCGTGCTGTGGATGGCAGATACTGCTTAATCCTGTTCGTCTTGCTCGTGTTTATCTGCAAATTGCAAGGCAATCTGGTGAAAGTCATCTGCCACATACAAGAAGGCATCGACGATGTCCGGGTCAAAGTGCTGACCACGGCCTGCCTGAATCATCTCTACGGCAGTGGCGTGCGGAAATGGCGGTTTATAGACGCGACGTGAGATCAGCGCATCATAAACGTCGGCAACAGCCATCAGGCGTGCTGAGATTGGAATGGCATCGCCAGCCAATCCTTCCGGGTAGCCGCTGCCATCCCACTTTTCCTGGTGGTAGTTGGCAATTTCACGTGCCAGCCGCAAAAAACTGCTGGGGGCATCAAGCAGCTTTTCAGCCACAGCAATGGCATCCCGCCCCAGAATGGTATGGGTTTTCATGATTTCAAACTCTTCTGCGGTCAGGGTGCCCGGTTTTAGCAGGATGTAATCCGGGATGCCTACCTTGCCTATATCGTGCAAGGGCGCGGATTTATACAGCAATTCGATGGTCTGTTCGTCCAGAAAATGCTGGAATCGTGGGTGCGATTGCAGTTGCAGGGCCAGGATGCGGACATAGTTTTGTGTCCTGCGGATGTGATTGCCCGTTTCATGGTCACGGGTTTCGGCCAGAGAGGCCATAGCCATGATGGTGACATCCTGAATGACCTGGACTTCCTGGGTGCGTTTTTCTACCTCTTTTTGCAAAAAGGCGGCCTGGTCCTGCAGGAAGTCGGCTGCGGCCTTTAGTTTCAGGTGCGTTCTGACGCGAGCCAGCACTACCAGTGGTGAGAATGGCTTGACGATGTAATCCACGGCACCGGCGTCAAACCCAGCCTGTTCTGCTTCACGCTCAACCATGGCGGTCAGGAAAATGACAGGAATGTGCGCAGTGCGTGCGGTGCTCTTCAATTGCTGGCATACCTCAATGCCGCCGATTCCCGGCATCAGCACATCCAGCAATACCAGGTCGGGCAGGGCCTCTGCTGCCAGTAATTGCAAGGCCCGTTCGCCGCTGTTTGCCACCAATACCCGGTATTTGTCTTTCAGCAGACTGTAAAGCAGGGTAAGGTTTTCCGGGGTGTCGTCGACAATCAGCACGGTTTGCCGGGCCATGGATTCAGCAATGGAAATCATGGTGAAACGCTCTCATCCTGGGTCGAGATGGCCTTGAGTCGTGGTCACGATATGCAAGGCGACAAGAAAGTCGAACTGACGGATTGCCTGTTCAAGTGCGCTAAAGTCATCGCTTGGCAGTATGCTCCTGATGGAGACTGCCATCTCCAGAAAATAGCTTAGTGCTTCACCGTCACCGCTAGCCAGCAGTTCCGCCAGTGTCTGCAATATGGTTTCAGGCCGGCTTGTGGTGGTGTGCGTGGCTTGCTGTTGCATCTGCAGGGAAGCGCGCATGGCGGTGATGATTTCGGACAGCTGTTGATCCAGTATCGACAGCAGGGGAGTTGCATCCTGTCCCTGCCGGATTGTTTCCTGCAAATCAATGCACACGGCCTGCAGTCGTGACAAGCCGATGCTGCCGGCAATGCCTTTCAGGCTGTGGACGATGCGCCCGGCGGTGCTTGCATCGCCCTGCTGCAGTGCTGCGGTCAGCCTTGTTACCGCAGTGGATTCCTCGGCGATGAACTGCTGCAACAAATGAAGATACAAGGCCTGGTTGCCTGCGACATGGACCAACCCCAGCGCCTGGTCCAGGCCTGCGACTTCAGCCAGTCCCGGGATAGTGTCGTGTTTATCCAGTACTTCCATTGTCAGTGGTAAGCCGTTTGTGTCGTTCATGGCAGCTTGCCCCCAGCGGAGCATGGTTTCAAACATCAGATGCGGGTCGATGGGCTTGATGATGTGGTCCACCATGCCGGCCCTGGCACAGTGCTCCCTTTCCCTGTTTACCGCATCTGCGGTCAGGGCAATGATGGGCAGGTTCTCGAAGCGTGCGTCTTGCTTGATACGGCGCGTGGCTTCCATGCCATCCAGAACCGGCATCTGTACGTCCATCAGCACGATATCGAATCTGGAAGGGCCATGTAGCTGCAAGAGATCTATCGCTTGCTGGCCGTTTTCTGCCAGCGTCGTGCTGGCACCAGCCCAGTCCAGCAGCTCAAGCGTAATCTGCTGGTTGATCTTGTTGTCTTCAACCAGCAGAACCCGCATGCCATTTAGCCTGGGCAACTGGTCGTCAGCGGTTTTCTGGCTGAAATCCTGGCGTGCTTCCATGCCGGCAAGCTGCAGCATGACATTTAGCAGCGACGACTGGTTTGCCGGCTTGACCAGAAATGCCTGGATTCCGATGGCCTCGGCTTGTGCACGGATATCGTGATGACCAAATGCCGTCACCATCACGATGCATATTTCAGGATAGCGGGTACGAATTATCCTGCTGACTTCAATGCCGTCCATTTCCGGCATCATCCAGTCGATAAAAACCATGTCGAACGGGTGGTCCGTACTGGCCTGCTGCAAGCATTCCAGTGCATTGTGGCCGGAGTTGGTGGCGCTGACGGAAAAGTCCATTGACCGTAACTGCTCGGACAGGATGTCGCGTGCAGAAGCGTTATCGTCTACAACCAGAACCCGCTTGCCTTTCAGGCTGGTTGGCAGATCCTGCAGGCATTTAATTGCCCGTGTATTCATCCCTAGCCAGATGCTGAACATAAAGGCGCTGCCGTGACCCGGGCGGGATTCAAGCTGAATTTCTCCACCCATCAGTTCGATGAGTCGTTTGGCAATCACCAGGCCCAGTCCGGTACCGCCATACCTGCGGGTGGTGGAGCCATCAGCCTGCTGGAAGGGCTGGAACAGGTTGGCACGCTGGGCCTCATCCATGCCGATGCCGGTGTCGCGAACGCTAAAATGTATTTTCAGCTTGTCTCCCACTTGTTCCAGCACGCCGATGCTGATTTTGACTTGCCCGCTATCGGTAAACTTGATGGCATTACCAACCAGATTGGTCAAGATCTGGCCTAGCCTTAGCGGGTCTCCCACCAGCCCTTGCGGCACTGTCTGGTTGTATTCGAACAGCAGCTCCAGGTTTTTGTCGGCAGCACTCTGGGCTAGCAGCAATGAGATATGGTCGAGAATATCGTCCAAGCAGAAACTGACATTCTCCAGCTCAATACGGTCTGCTTCTGCTTTGGACAAATCGAGAATATCGTTGACCACACCCAGCAGCGAGGTGCCCGCATTATGGATTTTGCTGACATAACTTCGCTGTTGGGGTGCCAGCGCGGTTTTCAGCGCGAGGTAGGACAGGCCGATGATGGCATTCATCGGGGTGCGGATTTCATGGCTCATATTGGCCAGAAACATGGATTTGGCGTGCGTTGCGTCTTCTGCCACCAGTTTTGCCTCACGCAACATGGTTGCCGTTTTCAGCATCCGTGCATACAACAAGCTGTTTTCCATCAGCAACATGATCAATACAAAGCTAGCCGCCAGCAAACCATAAATCCGGCCTACATAAAATCCCAAATCAAACCGGCCTGCATTCAGCATGGCGGACAAGGCAATATCACAGAGCCAGGAAAACATCACCATGCTCAGGCACAAATCCAGCACGGTATGCTTGCTGCGTCGCAAGAGTTGCAGGAATGCCAGCAGGCTGAGCCCCCATACGCTTCCCACGACCATGCGCATGGTCGGGGTGTAGTGATTGCCGTGCATGATGCTTGGCAAGTTGCCATGCAAGCGGGTAGCCAGCAGGGTACACAATACGGTCAGGCAGAGTGCGGCCATGATGGCAAGGGCAATTTCTCGGGCCGCTTTTACTTTTACGCCTGGAGTGGCAGACGTCTTTTTCGCCTGGTGCATGTAGGCGACAAGCAGCAGGGGAAAACCGCCATGCCAGAACATATACAGCCATGCAGTGGATTGTGGTCCTGCGCCAAGCAGGCCGCTGATGGAAA